>NZ_CBFHZT010000029.1:0-40588 GCF_965660385.1 Polaribacter sp. | reverse complement strand
CTGCTAAATGCAAATGAGTTTTATATGCTTCCTCTTGGTTTTTAGAGCGCGAATCGGTTGCTATAATATTAATGGTTGCCTGTTTTTCTGGAATTTCATCAATACCAAAAGACACAGCTACTCCATAGCGAAGGCAAATTCCTGCTATTTCTGCAGCACCCGTTAAATCATCTGCAATTACAGTTATCATTAACTTTTATGTTTTGCCATTATAATAGCGTAATCAATTGCAACCAACATAGCATCCGCAGAAGCAATCCCTTGACCTGCAATTTCGAATGCAGTACCATGGTCTACAGAGGTTCTAATAATTGGCAAACCTAAAGTGATGTTAACGCCTTTAACGCTTTTCATGGTTTCTTTTTCATTATCCCACTTAAAACCTTCTAATTTAAAAGGAATATGACCTTGATCATGATACATAGCAATACAACCATCAAACTTACCTTGTACTGCTTTTACAAACATGGTATCTGGTGGAAAAGGACCTTCTACATGATAGCCTAATTTAACTGCATCTTTAATTGCAGGGATAATTTCATCTACTTCTTCATCACCAAATAATTGATTTTCACCTGCATGCGGATTTAATCCTGCAACAGCAATTCTAGGTTTTTCAATACCAAATTTTTTGCAGGCATCATCTAACAAAGTAATTACTTCAAACACACGATCTTTTTTACATAAATCACAAGCTTTACGCAAAGAAACATGTGTACTTACATGAATAACTCGAAAGTTTTCGTCTGCTAAAAGCATTGCAAACTTTTTGGTATCTGTATAATCCGCATAAATTTCTGTGTGTCCAGAATATTTATGACCTGCTTTATGAATTGATTCTTTATTGATGGGTGCAGTTACAGTAGCATCAATTTGATTGGCCAATGCTAATTCAATATTTTTTATTACAGCTCCAAACGCTGCTTCACCTGCCATTGCTGTAACAACACCAGACTCTAATTCTTTATGATTTACATTTTTTAAATCGAAAACATCTATTGTTCCAAATTCAAATTTGGCATCATTTACATCTTGTATTGCATTAATTTTTAATGTTGATTTTAATGCATCAACTTCATTTTGCATTGTTTGTGCATCGCCAACCACCAAAGGGCGACAGCGCGTATATAAATCTTTTAATGCTAATGTTTTTATGATTATTTCTGGGCCAATCCCTGCAGGATCCCCCATAGAAATTCCTATTTTTGGTATCATTTTATAGTAATTTTTTATAGATATTTATTGCATCTTCTCTAGTTACTTCTTTCGGATTATTTTTTAATAATCTTGTAACTTTCATTGCTATATCTGCTAATTCTGGTAGCGCATCTTCAGTTACACCAATATCAGTTAAAAGCTTTGGGATATTACAAGAATTAGATAATTCTTCAATTTTTTTGATTCCAGCAATTGCAATTTCTTCATCACTTCCTTGCTTTGTTATTCCCAAAGCGCGAGCAACTTCTGCATGCCTTTTTGGATTTGCTGATAAATTGAAACGTAAAACTTCTGGCATTAAAATAGCATTCGATAACCCATGAGGAATATGAAATTTACCACCTAAACCGTAAGACAAAGCATGAACAGCTGAAGTGTTTACGGGACCTAAACATAAACCACCATACATAGAGCCTAAAAGCATTGCAGAACGCGCTTTAATATTAGCTCCGTTTTTGTATGCTTCTTCTATGTTTTCTGCAATAAGTTGAATCCCTTTTAAAGCGTAAATATCTACAGTTGGGTGTGCAAATTTATTTGTATAAGCTTCTATACAATGAGATAATGCATCAATTCCTGTTTCTGCAGTTAGTTTTGCAGGTAAAGAAACTGTTAAAACAGGATCTAAATAACATGCATCTGGCACTAAAAACGGACTTATAATTCCGCTTTTAGCTTGCGTTTCTTCATTTAATAAAATAGCATTTGGAGAAACTTCACTACCTGTTCCAGAAGTAGTTGGCACACAGATTAATTTTGCTTTGCGTTTGTTTAAAAAACCAATTCCGACAACATCTTCTAGTTTTTGAGAGTTGTTAATAAGTGCTGCTAATAATTTAGCACAATCTAACACACTACCACCACCAACACCAATAACACAATCTGGATTAAAAGCTTCATTCTCTTTTAATAATTGATTAAATTGATGAAAAGTTGGTTCTCCTAAAAATTTATATTCTACAAGTTGAACCTCTTTATTTTTTGATTTAATATTTTTAACTGTTGCACTTAAAGCATCCAATAAAGGTGTTGCAACTAAAAATAGTATTGTATTTGAATTCAATAAAATATCTTCTTCGGAAAGGGACTTTATAATCCCTTCACCAAACGCAATTTTTTGAGGTTGTAATAATGTAATAGAATTCATTTCTATGTAATTGTTAAATTTGATTTTTCTCTTTTAATTTGAAATATCCATAAATGGTCAATTCGTCTTTTACTTTTTCTGATTTAAAGAAAAAACTTGCAAAATAACCAACTACCAAAACTATTAAGTGACTATACACACCTAACATGTATTTATGATGCGGAAAATTATATTTGCCAAAATCAAGAATTAAAGAATCTCCAATTTTTGTAGTTGTTAAAATAGCATATGCAGTAAATGCTACACAAACAGCAATACCAACATGTAAACCTTGTTTATTTGCTCTTTTAGAAAATAATCCTAAAAGAAAAATACCCACAATACCCGCTGAAAAGATAGCGTATAATTTAAAAACGACACCTAATACACCTTGACCACTCCAAGCAGCATATAGTAATGCTACACCTGACATAGAAACTCCTGCAAAAAGCACTAATAAACGCCCTACAATTAATCTTTGTTTGTCTGTACAATTTGGGTTAAGTCTTTGATAAAAATCTTCTACACCAATGGCTGCTAAACAATTCATATCAGAATCTAAACTAGAAACAGCAGCAGCAATTAATGCAGCTAACACCAATCCTACAGCACCGACTGGTAATTCTGTACCAATAAAATAAGTAAATACTTGATCTGATGTCATTCCATCTGGTAAAACCACTCCTCCAGAATTGTAAAAAACAAATAATAAAGACCCTATTAACATGAATAGTGCCCAAACTGGTACACTTGCTAAAACACCTATGTAAGCTGCTTTTTTAGCATCTTTATCGTTCTTTGCTGCTAAATACCTTTGAACAATCGTTTGATCTGTTCCGTATTTTTGAAGTGCATAAAAAGCACCATTAATTACCAAAACCCAAAAAGTTAATTCTGAAAAACTAAAATCGTATGGCCCAAAATCAATTTTTTTCATTGAAACGGCTTCATTTAACATAAAACCGGCTCCTTTTTCTGAACTAAATAGCAATACACCAATACATAGTAAACCTCCACCAATTAATAAAAAACCTTGAATTACATCCATCCAAATAACAGCTTCCATACCCCCTAAAAGCGTAAGAATAATTATAATTGCTGTTAAACATAAAATAAATGTAGTTACATCAATTCCTGTTAGTGTTGCGAGAGCTAAACTTACCAAATACAGAACAGTTCCCATTTTAGAGAAATGAGTTAGTATAAAGGCAATAGAACTGTACATTCTTGCAAACGGACTAAACCTGCGCTCAAAATACTCGTAAGTACTTAGTCTTATTACTTTTCTAAACAAAGGAACAATTACCCAAATTAATCCCACTAAAACAATCGGCACCATGAGCCCTTGTACTAACAAAATCCAGTTAGATTTATATGCTGCTGCAGGATACGCTAAAAAAGTAACGCTACTTATTAAGGTAGCAAATATTGAAATACCAATAGCCCATGCAGGTATTGTTTTACTTCCTGAAAAATATTGATCGGAACTTTTTTGTCTATTTGCAAAATAAAATCCTGCACCTAAAGTAAATACTACAGAAATAATTACAATAATAATATCTACCCAATGAATATTTACCATAATAGTTTTGGTTTTATTTATTCTACCTCCGTTAAAGGTGGCATCATAGTGTTATTACAGAGTCCTTTTTTGCTCATTAAAAATTTTAAAAAAGCTAAAGATTCTCCTAATGTTTTATCTTTTTGGTATTCTTTTGCAACCTCATTTGTTTCTAGTTGCCATTTTTCACAATTTTTCCAATCTTTATTTAAAGCTGCATCATATAATGATTTGTACATTTCTGGAACATAATTTCCTGTACTTGGCACAATACCATCTGCACCTAACTTTAAGCTCCCAAAACTTTGGGCTCCCCATCCACAGAAAAAAGAAAAATTAGGATTTTCTTTGTAACTGTTAATACAAATCTTCATACGTTCTTCATCTCTTTCCGAATCTTTTAAACCCCAAATATTTGGATGTTTTGAGAGTTCTTTAACAACTTCTAAAGGAATAGACATTTGTGTTGTTGCTGTGATATTATACATCATTACTGGACCAGAAATTTTGTCTGCCAGTGATTGATAAAAAAGTAACATTTGATTTGCAGATAAACCATAATAAGATGGCAAAGTTGCCACAACACAATCTGCACCTAAAGCAATATATTTATTTCCTCTTTGAATTAAATCATCAACTTGATTACCAACCAAACCAACATAAATATTTTGATTGCTCCCTTTTGCTTTTGCAGCTACTTCTACCAACTTAAGACTCTCTAATTCATTTATCGAACTAGACTCCCCTGTTGTTCCTAAAACCAAAGGATGAATATTATTTTTTTCAAATAACTTTACGATACGCTCAACAGCAACAACATCTATTGAAAGATCTTTATTTAATGGTGTTACCATGGGTACAACTACTCCTGAAAAACGTTTTTGCATATTTTAAATTTATAATAAAGCATTCTAAAATGCTATCTGCAATATTATTAATTTAACAATAATTCGCTGTTATTTTTGAGCGTTGACCGATTGTGTAAAATTTTGTATTGATAAAAACAAATAAAAAAAAGACATGCATTTAAGCATGTCTTTCTTTGTATTTTAAAAATTAGCATGTAAAAATTAGTCCACTAATAGTTTTAATGATTTTTGACCTTCAACTGTTTTTAAAGTTGTTATATAAAGACCAGCTTTCATATTAAAATTAGTATCTTCATTTGTAGTAAACTCTCTTAATAGAGCACCTGTAATACTAAAGATTTTTACTTCTGTTTTAGAAGTTACATTAGAGATATATACTCTGTTTTTAGCAGCTCTAATATCTGTAGAAATTGAACCTAGATTTTTATCTGTAGATAAAGTTTTTTTGAAAACTCCGTTTTCGTAAATTTTAGTTTCAAGACCTGCACCTAAAGAAACATCAACTTTACCTAAATAAATTCTGTAAACTCTTATTGTACCACCTCTATTTGCAATTCTATAAGCACCTGCATCTACTGCTTGAAATTGCATTACTCTAACTGCCTCATCACCAGTATCAGCTCCATCAATTGGTCCATTAATATCACCAAGACCAGCACCTTTATCCTCTATTCTTACTGGGACTCCAGTACCACCTAAAGTTTCAAAACTAAAATAACCTGTTTTAAACCCAAGAGTTCCATCTCCTTCAATATCTGTGTACTGCCCAGAACCTACAACAGTTACCCATTGCCCAGCATCTAAGTTTATACTAAAACCTCTATATCTTCCAGCTTCTCTGTATCTTTTATCTCCTGGTGTTGTAAATTGTATACATCCTGGAAATAATTCTTTATCCATACCATCAGGCATTGTAGTACGATTATCGTAACGCGTAATGTCATTTCTAGTTGTATAAATTCTATCACTATTACTATCTCTGGCGAAAACTAGATCTACAGCACCATCTAAATCTGTTAAATTTTTTGGTTTTGTGTATTCACTACCTCCACTTAAAAGTGTACCCCCAGGAGGTGTTGGTGCAGAACCTTTAGACGTTATTTGGAAATTTCCACTAGCATAATTCGCATTAAAAGTAGCATCATAAATTGACTGAACACTCTGCCCATCTTCATTTTCAAAACCATCATTAGGAGTCTGTTCAACTCCATTTTCGTCTGTATAAATTATTTGACGATTATAGTTAGCAAAGGCATTTAAATAATCTAAAGGCAGTAAGTTATCGAAACCAGCACCTAATTCTTTAGCTCCAAAATCCCAATATTTGACATTTTGAGCATTGTAAGTTGCCGTAACAAAAAACATTGGTAAAATTAAAAATAGTAATTGTTTTTTCATTTATATATATTTTAAATTAATAATATTTGTTTATTACACTTTAAAAAAAATGTAACATTTGCAATAATCCAAATAGATTATAAAATTACAAAAATCATGTATTATTCATGCATATATTTGTGCAACGGTCAATTATATAAATGTGATTGTTTTCATAAAGTTCTTAAATATTTCTTTATCATCGAAGTTAATCATCAAAATAAACTATATTCTTTGTTAGAAAATTGTTTTAACATTCAGAAACAATCAGGCTTTCTTGCATTATCAATTCAGTTTTGTATCATTTTTTTAATTACCATCATAAATTTCAAACCCCATAATTGCTAAAATTCATTTTAAAACTACAAATATGAAATTTTATTAGAATATCAATTTAAATGTCTTCTAATACAATCTTATTCTATAGAATTAATAAATTTTAAAATAAAAACGAAGTTTAAGCTCTAAATCTTTTATTTTTAGCCTCACAAAATGATAAATATTGGATTATGCTTTTTATATTTTTCTTAAAAGTATGCATTATTTTCATTTGTTATTTACCATTAAAATTATTTATCCCAAATGATTATTAACTGATTTAACTTATTGATTTTAAACCAACAAACATCTCTCTAAACTCTAACACCACAGGCAATGAAATGAAAAAATCTATTTTAATATTTATCTTATTTTATGTAATTGTACTCTCAAATGCTCAAGTTAAAGAAGACCTTTGGCTAGTAGACAATCTTACTGAAATAGGCGGTTATGATGTTGAAGTTATTGGTAATCCTAAAATTATAACAACTTCTATTGGAACTGCTGTTGAATTCAACGGAATTAATGACGGATTAATTATAAACAATAGTCCTTTAGCAGAGGCAATAGAGTTTACGGTTGAAATTCTTTTTAATCCTTATTCTGATGGAGGTGTTGAGCAACGATTTCTCCACATTCAACAAGATAACGATAATAGAATTTTGATAGAGTTAAGAAACAACTCTAATGAAAATTGGAGTTTAGATACGTTTATAAAATCGGGAAATTCAAATAAAACTTTATTAGACTATTCTTTTGTACATCATTTAAATGCATGGCATCATGCAGCTTTAGTTTATAAAGAAGGAAATATGCAACATTTTGTAGATGGTAAAAAAGAGTTAGAAGGCACAGTAAACTATAAAGTTGTAAATTCTGGACAAACATCATTAGGGGTAAGACTTAACAAAGTATCTTGGTTTAAAGGTGCTATTCATTCCTTAAAAATTACGCATAAAGCACTTAATCCTGATGATTTTATGGAAATAGCAAAAACTTTAACCGTACATAAAACTAAAGAAAATGTTATTGTTAGTAGCTTTTACCCCAACCCAATTATATCTGATTGTCTTTTAAATTATGAATTGTTATATGCTTCTAAAGTTGCTATTAGTTTATATGCAATGAATGGCGTAAAAATCTCATCACTTTTTTCAGGTTTTAAAACTAAAGGAAATCACGAATTAAAATTAAATTTTGAAAGTTTAACCTCTGGTGTTTATTTTGTGGAAATAAATTCTGGTCGAGAAAAATCAATCCAAAAAATTATTGTTCTTTAAATTAAATAAATTGAAATTTATCCATAAAATTTAGGAAACGAATGCGAACAATCTTGTAATTTTTAAAAATAATGATGCCAATACTCATTAAAAAGCTAGGTTTTTTTTACCAATATATTTAAAAACAGGTCAACACAGTAAAACCTAATTTGAAATTTCTGAGCTTCGATTTTTTTAGAAATTATCAGGTAATGGTGCCAAAATAGTTGGTAATTTTCATAATACATTAAACAAAATAGCTACCAAAAAAGAATTCGGTTTACGCCTTAAACTCCTCAGTATAATATGTTGTTGCATCTTGCAAAAGCATTTGCATCTTATTAATTTCTTGATTCGTTCTTAAATCATCCCAATCTAAATACATTTTACTATCATTCAGAATAACATCTAAATATTGGGTAACACTATCGATATCAAAATATAATCTTCCAGTTCTGCGTACAAAAAAATCTGAAATACTATTGGTCATCTCAAAATGTATGGTGTACCAGAGTTCTGCTCTCAAACAATTTTTTATCAAATTTTTACCACTAAAAAAATCTAATTTTTGTAAAATATGCCTGCTGTTTTTTCCATATGTTGTTGTTAAATACCAAGCATAATAATGTGCTTGTTCTTGTAAAAAACCTTTATCAATCAATTCTTTTTCAATTTCTTGTTGATATTCTTCAACTTCTTTTGATGATGTTAAACTTGGTGTTACCAAAGCTAATTTTTCCGTAATTGACTTTTTTAATTTCTTTTTTCTTTTTTCAGGAATTGTTTCGAGCACCTTATCAATAACGCGATGTGCCATTTTTCGATATCCTGTTAACTTTCCTCCAGCAATAGAAATTAACCCACTATCAGCTATAAAAATTTCATCTTTTCTAGATAGTTCTGATGGATCTTTACCCTCTTCATGAATTAATGGTCGTAAACCAGCCCAATTCGATTCGATATCATCCATTGTTAAATTGATATTAGGAAATACATTATTGGTAGCTTTAATTAAATAAGCTGCATCTTCTTTGGTTGCCACTACTCGATTTAAATCTCCATGATAATTGGTGTCAGTGGTGCCAACATATGTGCACCTGCCTCTTGGAATGGCAAACACCATTCTACCATCATCAACATCAAAATAAACAGATTGTTGGATAGGTAATTTTTGATGTGGAAAAACAAGATGAACCCCTTTGGTTAAATGTAAGTATTTATTGTTGATGGAATTGTCTTTCTTTCTGATTTTATCTACCCAAGGCCCTGCTGCAGAAACATAATTATAGGCACTAATGTTTAGTTTTTTACCCGAATTGTAATCGATACATTGCAAACTTTCAATTTTACCAGAAGTATCATACACAAACGATTCCATTGCTACATAATTGATTATAGTTGCTCCAAATTCTGATGCTTTTTTTAGCAACTCAATGGTTAATCTTGCATCATCAGTTCTATATTCCGCATAATAACCACCACCTAAAACTTGATTTTTATTTAGTAGTGGTTCTTTTGCTAAAGTTTCTTTTTTATCTAGCATTTTTCGACTATCCTCACCACCTACATTTGCCAATAAATCATATACTTTTAAACCTATGGAAGTCATAAATTTACCATAAGTACCATCTTCGGTTAAAGGCAACAGCATTTTTTCTGGTAACACCAAATGTGGTGCTAATTGATGTACAATGGCTCTTTCTGAACCAGATTCACGAACCAAACCAATTTCAAATTGTTTCAAATATCGTAAACCTCCATGAATTAGTTTTGTGGATTTATTGCTAGTACCTGATGCAAAATCGTTTTTTTCGATAAGACAAACATTCATTCCTCTTGACGAAGCATCTAAAGCAATACCTGCGCCTGTAACTCCACCACCAATAATGATTAAATCAAACGAAGTAGTACTCATTTTTTTCAGTTGCTTTTTACGATCTAAAACAGAAAAACGAATGGATTTTTTAACGTCTTTTCTCTTTGAAGATGTTCTTGTTTTCTCAACTGCTTTTAACCAACCTTTTACTTTTTTGGTACGTTGTTTGTTTTTCATCTCAGGATAAAAAACCCGCTCCACTTTTCGTAAATCATCTATATTTTCTTTTTTCCAAAAACCACTTTTAATTCCGGCTAAAAGCGCAGCACCAAAAGCAGTAACTTCTAACATTTTTGGTCTGTCTACAGTAACATTTAAAATATCTGCCTGAAATTGCATTAAGTAATTGTTAGCACTTGCACCACCATCTACCTTTAAGGTTACCATTTCTTTACCAGCATCTTGCATCATAGCAGCAATAACATCACGAGTTTGATATGCCAAAGCTTCTACAGTAGCCTTTATAAGTTCTTCTCTACCAGTATCTAAGGTCATTCCGTAAACACTTCCTTTGGCTTTAGCATCCCAATAAGGAGCACCCAAACCTGCAAAAGCTGGCACTACATAAACATCTTTTAAAGACGGAATGCTAGTACAAATTTGTTCGGTATCTGAGGCATTATCTATCAATTGCATTTCATCTCTAAGCCACTGCACAGCTGCCCCACCAACAAAAACACTACCTTCTAAAGCATAATTTACAGGTTCATTTGCCAAACTGCAGGTAAGTGTAGTGAGCAATCCATTTTTAGAAACTATTTGTTTTTGTCCTGTATGCAACAATATAAAACAACCTGTGCCATACGTGTTTTTTGCAATGCCAGATTTAAAACCTCCCTGACCAAATAAAGCTGCTTGTTGATCGCCTGCTACTCCAAAGATGGGAATTTTGATTCCATTATAAGTGATTGCCCCAAAATTTGATGACGATTTTTGAACTTTAGGAAGCATATTTTTAGGAATGCTTAATGCGTTTAATAAGGTATCATCCCAATCTAGTTTTTTGATATTATAAAGTAGAGTTCTTGAGGCGTTTGTATGATCTGTAAAATGTTTTTTGCCATTTGTAAATTTATAAATTAACCAACTATCAACAGTCCCAAAACATAATTGACCTGCTGTTGCTTTTTCTCTTGCCCCAGCTACATTGTCTAAAATCCATTTTAGTTTTGTACCCGAAAAATAAGCGTCTATTACTAAACCTGTATTTTCTTTACAATAATCAGTTAAACCCTGTTGTTGTAAGTTAGTGCAAATCTCAGTAGTTCTTTTATCTAACCAAACTATAGCATTGTAAATGGGTTTTCCTGTGTTTTTATCCCAAACTACGGTAGTTTCACGTTGATTGGTAATTCCAATAGCATCAATTTCTTCAGGATGAATATTTGCTTCTTCAATAACTTTAAAAAACGTTTCTTTTTGATGCTTAAAAATCTCTTCAGGATCGTGCTCTACCCAACCTGATTTTGGATAATATTGCGTTAATTCTTTTTGAGATAACTTTACAATTTCTCCTTGTTGATTAAAAATAATTGTCCTTGTGCTTGTAGTACCTTGATCAAAAGCAACTATGTATTTTTTTTTCATCCCCTTAAAAATCTATTGGATGAATATACGATAATAGAATAAAATAAGTATTTCTATTTGTTTAAGTTTTTTTTGATTACAACAAAAAATCCAGCTAACGCTGGATTTTAATTTATTTCATTTTTTGAAGATTGGCAACTTCTAAGTTGGTAAGCTCCCTCCATCTACCTCTAGGTAAATTCTTTTTAGTTAATTCTGCAAAAATTACACGATCTAATTTATTTACTTTATAGCCCACGTGCTCAAATATTTTACGTACAATTCTGTTTCTACCAGAATGAATTTCGATACCAATTTCAGATTTTGGTTCGCCATTAATGTAAGAAACAGCATCTATAAACACCTTTCTACCTTCTATAATTACCTCACCCCTTAATTTTTCTAAATCTTTTAAATCTAACTTTCTATCTAAAGAAGCATGGTACAATTTACGGACATTATGTTTTGGGTGTGTAAGTTTTTTTGCCAAATCGCCATCGTTAGTAAACAACAATAAACCTGTTGTATTTCTATCTAATCTACCTACTGGATAAATGCGTTCTTTAGAGGCATTCGCAATCAATTCCATAACCGTTTTTCGCCCTCTATCATCATCCATAGTGGTTATGTAATTTTTGGGCTTATTAAGTAATATATATCTTTTTTGTTCTGGTGAAATTGCGGTTCCGTCAAAACGAACTACATCATTAGGTTGCACTTTATAGCCCATTTCTGTAACTAATTTTCCATTTACCTCAACACTACCATGTTCTATAAACGTATCTGCTTCTCTACGTGAGCAAATTCCTGAATTGGCGATATATTTGTTTAAACGAATTCCTTGAGAATCGTCTGATTTTTTTGCAGGTGTAGCTTTTTTGTAATCCTTTTTTACAGGTTTTCTACTTAAAGGTTTTACTTTTTTTCTGTTTTGAGGCGTACTTTTTTTACCTTCTTGTCGTCTTCGCGACGAGTTTTTATTTGATTCCATTTTTAAAATTTTGGCAAAGGTAAATAAATCGAGGCTTAATTCAATTTATTGATTACTTTTTCTAAAATCAAAGAAGTATCAATAAACACTAAACAGAATACACCTACTAACAATAACAATTTTAGAATGTTATGCAAAAAACGGTATTGGTTTCTTTTATTAGATTTCCAAAGATAAAATCCTACAAATATTAAAGTAATTAAGGCTACATAAAAGTAATATTTCATATAACTTAATTCTGGATACTCAAATAAAACTACCATTGGAAATAAGGTTAAAAAGAGCAATAACAAACTTAATTGTTTTGTTTTTAACTCTCCATAAGCTACTGTAAAGGTTTGATAATTGTTGGCTAACGCGCCTTTAATATTTTCTAAATCTTTAATTAATTCTCGCACCATAATTACCAAAAACAAAAAAATAGCATGTACAAAAATAATTTTTGAGAAGTTTTTGTAATACACAAAAATGGCAAAAAATGGCAAAATAGTAAGTATGGTTGCAGAAATTAAGCCCATGAGAGGCATTTTTTTCAATTTGTGCGAATAGAACCAAATTCCGAAAATATAAACCGCAAAAAATAATGCTGCTTTCCAAGACACCAAGAACCCGAAAACAAAGCCTAAAAAATTTAAGGTAAAATAAAGCGATAATTTTGTTTCTTGCTTTACGTAGTTATCAATTCCTGTTTTTAAAGGTCTGTTAATTCGATCTACTTTACTATCGTAAAAATTATTGATGATATAGCCAGACGCAATAACGCAAACTGAAGCTAAAACAATAAAAAACAAATTAACATCTAAAATTACGTTTAGCGCATCATCTTCTGAAGAAAAAATAAAGATAGATGCCAAGTATTGGGCTAAAACTAATACTAAAATATTATAGCCTCTTATCACTGAAAATAAGCTCAGTATTTTTTTTAGAAAAGTCTTCTGTTTTGAAAAGCTCATAATATAAGTTTAGAATCTGTATACCAACTCTAACTTATAATCTTTTAAGCTTTCTTGTGCTTTTGTATAATCTTCTGTAAAGCCTAAAATATAACCACCACCACCAGAGCCACAAAGCTTTAAGTAATAATCGTTTGTAGTTATACCATTAGCCCAAACTTTATGAAAAGCGTCTGGTATCATAGGTTTAAAGTTTTTTAATACCACTTTAGACAAACTTTTTACGTTAGAAAACAGTGACTTAACATCGCCTTGTAAAAAGTTTTCGATACAAGCATCTGTATGCAACACAAATTCTTCGCTTAACATTTTTCTAAACCCTTCGTTTTTCATCTTATTCATAAAGATGTTCACCATCGGTTCTGTTTCGCCAATTTGTTCAGAATCTAGTAAGAAAACGGCTCCTTTTCCTTCTTTTTGCGATGGAATACCTGCAGGCTCTAAATTATCTTTTGAGTTGATTAAAATAGGCAAACTTAAATACGAGTTTAAAGGATCTAAGCCAGAGCTTTTACCATGAAAAAACGACTCCATTAAACTAAAAGTTGCTTTTAGTTTTAGTAATTTTTCTCGCGTTAAATTTTCTAAAACCGTAATTTTATCAGTAGCATAGTTATCATAAATAGAAGCCACTAAAGCACCAGAACTACCAACTCCATAGCCTTGAGGAATCGAAGAATCAAAATACATTCCGTTTTCTAAATCTTGCTTAAATTCCTCTAAATTAAATGTCACTAAATCTGAATCTAAACTCGCAATATATTGGTAATATTTGTATAAGTTTTGGTTAGATTGTAAAGCATCACCCTCTAAAAGCTCTGTAGTTTTTAAAGCTCCTCTGTAGGTATTAAATGGTATTGCTAAACCTTTAGAATCTTTTATAATTCCATATTCTCCGAAAAGTAAAATTTTAGCATAAAAAAGTGGTCTTTTCATAGTGTTGTTTAGTGAGTTACAAAAATACTGAAATTTTATGTTAAGGAATTGTTATTAATCATTTTTATAAAAAACTTTCCAAATACCAACCTTATTTCCTTTATGATATCTTCCTTTTTTAAAAATTTTGCCTGTTTTGTAAAATTCTTTCCAATTGCCTTCTCGCAAACCATTTTTGTATTTGCCAACCTCTTTTAACTCCCCAGTATTGTAATATTCAGTAAAAACACCATCAAGCTTTCCATCAACATAAAATACTTTTCTGTAAAGAGTTCTTGTTTTATAAAAGTAAGAAACACTGCCTTTTAATGTATGCCCTACTTTGTAATATAGTGCATTATCTCGAGTGGTTTCTTTTAAGTTTTGATCTAACCAGATGGTTTCTTGTGGTGTAAATGACATCGACAAAAAACATAGTAGCATCAAAAGAATTAAGGATGATTTTTTCATATAAAATCTTGTAATTGTTTCGCTCCCAAACCTGTAGCATCACAAATATACTGATTTTTCTGACAGTACTTAGCCAACACTTTAGCTATAAATTGATTCACTTTTTCTTTCTCTTCTAAAGGATACAAAACATGCACGTTAGCCCCTGCATCTAAGGTAAAACAGATATTACTATTGTGTTCTTTTCGAAACTCCCAAATTGTATTGATAATTTGTAAGGTATTTGGTTTCATCAAAATAAAATATGGATTACTAGTTAGCATCATTGCATGCAAGGTTAACGCTTCACTTTCTACCAAATTGATAAATGCAGCAATATCTCCATTTTGCAAAATAGTTGCCATTTTACTTAAATTATCATTGGCTTGCTGAAACCGATTTGCTGCATAAGGATGATTGTGCATTAAGTTATGCCCAACTGTGCTTGATACTTGTTTCTCGCCTTTATCAACCAATAAAATGGTGTCTTGATAGTTTTCAAAAATGGGATGAACCTTGTATGGAAATGGCACTCCAAACAAATCTGAACTTCCTTTAATCTCTGGATGATTTCCCCAAACCACTAATGGCCCTTCTATACTTCTACTAGCAGAACCTGAACCTAACCTTGCCAAAAAAGAGGCTTTTTTATTGATAAATTCTTTCGATAAATTTGGATTTAATGCTTTTTCTAAACTCATTAAACACATGGCAATTGCACTTAAACCACTTGCAGAAGAAGCAATACCACTTGAATGTGGAAAGGAATTTTCGGAATGAATCGTCATTTGATATTCAAAAATATACGGACAGTATTCTTGTATTCTTATAAAAAATGATGCTATTTTGGGCTTAAATTCTTCTTTTTCTTTGCCTTCAAAAAACAAATTAAAATCAACTTCTTTGAGGAAAGCTGAATCAAGTTCAGCTTGACATTTGCGTGTAAAATCAATTTTAGTTTTAGTATGACAATTATTTAACGTAAAACTAATTGAGGCGTTTTTTGGAATTTGAGGATCGCTTTTTCCCCAATATTTTACCAAAGCAATATTGCTTGGAGTTTGCCAGGTATAAGAAGCTTTGTCAACAAAAACTAAATCGGATTTTACTAAAAATTGAGCTGTGTTCAAGGTATCTAAATTTATTACAAAGATAAAGTTTCAACTACAATCTTGCTAATTTTTGCAAAACCCTTTCTTTATAACCGCGACTTATGGGCAGTGCTTTTTGTTGTATTTCAATAAACTCGTTAGTGTAAGAAATTATTTGGTGCAACGAAACAATATAAGACCTGTGAATTCTTAAAAATATATTTTGGGGTAATTGTTCTTCTAAATTACTGATGGTTTCTCTTGTAATAAATGTAGTTTCTGGGGTATAAATTTTCACATAATCACTTAAACTCTCTATATATAAAATGGAATTAAAATCAATTTTAACCATTTTTCTGTCTGCTCTAACAAAAATAAATTGGTTAGATTCTTCTTCTTTTTTTATAGGTTTTACTTTCTCTACGGCTTGCAAAAAACGATCAAACGAAATTGGTTTTAATAAGTAATCTGCCACTTGTAAGTCAAAACCTTCTACAGCATAATCTCTGTAGGCAGTTGTAAAGATAATTTGAGCTTTTTTACTTATGATTTTTGCCAAACTCAACCCAGTTATTTCTGGCATATTTATGTCTAAAAAATAAACATCTGCGGTATTATCTTGCATAAAAACCAACACTTCAGCAGCATTTTTACAACTTTTAATTAACTCTAAATTAGGAATTTTATCAATATAAGAAGTTAATATTTCTCTTGCCATGGGTTCATCATCCACAAGAACACATTTTACATTATACTTCATTTTTTATGGGGATTTTTAAAGTTACTGTAAATAATTTTTCATCTTGATGAATGTTTAACATACTATGGTTTTGATATAACATTTCTAATCTTTTTTGAATGTTTTGCAAACCAATACCTTTTTTAGAAGTTTCTTTTATTTTAGCGGAATTTACCACTTGCAAATGGAGGTGTTTTTCGGCTAGCATCAAATTAATTTTTACTTTCAAGATACCATTATTTGGTGTACCATGTTTAAACGCATTTTCTACAAATGGCAGTAGTAACATTGGTGGAATTTGTAAGTTATCATGAATGGTTTCTATAAAAAAATCTACTTTTAATGTGTCTTGAAATCTACTTTTTTCTAAAGAAATGTAATTTTTAATATGATTGATTTCATCTTGTAAAAACACCAAAGGTTTATCAACTTGATATAAGATATAATCTAACAATCCAGATAATTTTAAAATCATTTCTGGTGCTTTATCAGACTTTTTTAAGGCAAAACCATATAAGGTATTTAAGGTATTAAACAAAAAATGCGGATGAATTTGCATCTTTAAAAATTGCAACTCCTGTTCTTTTAGCTGCAATTGAGTTTGTAAAAACTTGTTTTCTAGGGTTTTATTTTCTTCTAAAGATTCAAAATTATGCTTTAAAATTTTGAATGCACTTGCTAAAACAATAATTAATAAAACACAAACTAAAATTACACCTGAATTCTTGGTTAATCCCGGCATTTTTTGATATTCTAAATTATAAAAAAACACAAAACCAAAAACTACCGTCATTAATACCGCACAAACTATAAAAATTACTGAATAAAAAGTGTATAATGCAAAAAGTTGATGTTTTTTAACAATTAAAAAATTAGGAATTAAATGATATACAAATACATAAGAAGAAACGATTGAAATAATACTTAACAATGTAGAAAACCAAAATATAAAGTTTTTGTTTGTAGAGCCTACACTAAAAAAACTAGAAAAGAAAAACCACACCACAACCCAAAAAAGAAGATGTAAAAAGGCTTTCTTTAAAATTTTAATAATTATTTTGGTCATCTTACAAATTAACTCATTTTATAATTTATTTAGAGTAAAATATAGACGAAATACTAAATTAAGTAGCGATTCTACTGTTTTTAAAAAGTAAATTCTAAAAACAACAAATTTGTTAAAACCAGATGAAAATTGGCATTTAGTCGCTAAATTATTTTTTAAAATAGTATTACAAATATTTTAGCAGCATAATCTTAAAACACTTATTATGAATTTTATTTTAGATGGTGGACCAATTTTTATGGTGCCTTTATTAGCTTTATTAATTGTTATTATTATTTTATTCGCAAAAGGATTAAAAAATAACACAGAAAAAACTCTTAAACTCATTAATTCTTTAGCTTTATTTTCTTTTGTATTTGGAGTTTTAGGTTTTGTAATTGGTATGTTAGGTGCTTTAGATGCTATAGCTGAAATAGGAGGTGACATTGCACCACAAGTTTTAGCTGGTGGATTTAAAGTTGGTTTACTCTCTCCTACTTTTGGAATGGTTATTTTTTTAATAGGAAAATTGTTTACCATTATTTTAACTTCAATAAAAAAATAAATTCAATTTATTCTTTTCATTAAAAAGCATCATTTCTAAAATTAGAAATGATGCTTTTTTGTTTGTATTTTTGTTGATGATGAAATCATCGAAAGTCTTTTTATTATTAAATGGAGAAGTGCCTACAAAACTTCCCAACCTATCTAAATATGATTTGATCTGTGCCACTGATGGCGCTTATCAATATTTACAAAAAAACAAGATAACTCCTGATTTTATTTCGGGTGATTTTGATTCTTTAGGAAACACTCCTGATGATGTTGAAGTAATTGAAACTCCGAATCAAGATTATACCGATTTCGATAAAATATTACAGATTTTATTTGATAAAGGTTTTTATGAGATTGATGTTTATGGAGCAAGTGGAAAAGAACAAGACCACTTTTTAGGCAACTTACACACAGCAATTCAATGGAAAAGTAAATTAAAACTTACTTTTTTTGACAATTATAGTCGTTATTTTTTGGCGGATAAAAACATCAAAATTAAAGACTGTAAAAACAAGATGATATCGTTACTTCCTTTTCCTGAAGCTAAGCAAATTGTTACACGCGGATTAAAGTATCCTTTAAACAATGAAGCCTTAGTTTTTGGTAAACGTATTGGAATTAGAAATGAGGCTATTGAAAATCAGGTTACTATCACTTTTGAAAGTGGAGCATTATTTATATTCATAAATCATTAAAAAATGAGTAGCAAAATAAAATTAGTATGGGATTTTAGAGGTCCAGATGCAGCTGCAACTGCAAAACATCATACCATACATTTAAAAGAATTTGCAACTTTAGAGAATTTATCTTTTTATGAGATAAACATTAAAGAAAACAACCCAATGTTATTTTCTGCTTTTATTACTGTTGATGAAAAAGACATGAAAATTTATAGAGATGCTTTAAAACCTCATAGAGGAGAACTTGGATGATATAATGTTTTTTTTGTTTTTCTAAACTTAAAAAACCAATTTTATTTTTGAAGCTTATTTTTAAAAATTACTTCCATTTTATACCACAACCAACACTTGGTTTTTGGTTAGCTATAACTGGTTTGTTTTCTAACAAAACATCTAAAGCATTTCTGATATCTTTACCTGTAACTGGTTTTCCATTACCAGGCCTAGAATCGTCTAATTGCCCATGATAAACAGCTTTTAAATCGGCATCAAACACATAAAAATCTGGTGTGCATGCAGCATCGTAAGCTTTGGCTACTTCTTGTGTTTCATCATACAAATACGGAAAAGGATATTGGTTTTCATGTGCAACTTTTTTCATTAAATGAGGAGCATCTTGTGGGTAATTCTCAATATCATTAGCACTTATCGCAATACAATTTATACCTTTAAAAGCATAATCATTTGCTAATTTTACCAATTCTTCATTCACATGGATTACAAACGGACAATGATTACAAATAAATAGAATTACAGTTCCTTTCTCTCCTTTAAGATCGGTTAATGAATAGATTTTATCATCTATGGTATTTATCAATTTAAAATCTGGAGCTTTAGTTCCTATTGCAAATTCATTTGATTCTGTTCTTGCCATTTTGTTTATTTTTTAATTCGTGATTCTTGTCTCTCGGTTCTTTATTCTTTTTTGTTGATTCGTAGTTCTTGGTTGTTGGTTTTTGGCATTTTATTACATTTTTCACTCTTCTGCCAAAGCGTTTGCACAAATATAACCACCTGTCCAAGCATTCTGAAAATTAAATCCGCCTGTTACTGCATCAATATTTAAAATTTCTCCAACAAAAAATAAGTTTTTATGGAGTTTGCTTTCAAAGCGTTTAAAATTAATTTCTTTTAAATCTACACCTCCTGCTGTTACAAATTCGTCTTTAAAAGTGGTTCTTCCATTGGCATTATAAATTCCTTTTGTTAATTGATTTGCCAAATTTTGTAGTTGTTGATGATTTAAATCTGCCCAATTTTGAGTTTTTAAAATATCAGCAAACAACACAAAACGTTCCCATAATCGTTTTGAAATTTCTACAAAAGGAGATTTTAAAATTACTGTTTTTCTAGGCTCTTTCTTTTTTAAATTCAATAAAACGTTAAATACTTTTTCTGTTGGTCTAGACAACCAATTTACCTCCACATTATACTGGTAATTTTTATCAGCCAACAATCTTGCACCAAATGCAGATAATTTTAACACTGCTGGACCACTCATTCCCCAATGTGTAATTAACAAAGGTCCTGAAGCTATTAGTTTTGTATTTACAATTTTTACAATTGCATTTGGCACTGATATTCCTAATAAATCAACTAACCTTTGATCATTAATATTAAACGTAAATAAAGATGGCACTGGTGCAATTATAGCATGATTTAATGTTTTACAAAGGTCCCAAACTTTTTTTGAACTTCCAGCTGCAAAAACAACTTTATCTGCTGTAAATGTTTGTTGTTTTGTGTTGATAAACCACTTTTTATCTTGTTGATAAATCTCGGTTACTCCATGATTTGTTAACACTTTAATTTGTAACTTATCAACAGCTTTTTGAAAACAATCTATAATAGCTTGACTTGTATTTGCTTCAGGAAAAACACGGTTATCATCTTCGATTTTTAAAGGTACTCCTCTTTGTTCAAACCACTCAAAAGTATCTCCTGTCATAAATTTATGAAAAGGTCCTAACAACTCTTTTTTTCCTCTTGGATAAAATTCACACAAATCTTTAGGAACAAAACACGCATGGGTTACATTACAGCGACCACCTCCAGAAATTTTTACTTTTTGTAATACATCTTTCCCTTTTTCTAGAATTGTAATATCTAAATCTGGGTTCTTTTCCTTCGCGTTTATGGCTGTAAAATAACCTGCTGCACCTCCACCAATTATAATTATTTTTTTCATTTTTACAAAACTCTCGACTGCGTTCGAGGAGACATTTAACAAGTTTGTCATCAGGTCCAACGCAGTTGAAACCTAAATGTTTTTTATAGAATTATTTGCTGATAACTTAAAACTGTATCAAAGCCTTTATTTTTAAAATAGTTGGGTGTTTGTTCATTTCCTGTAACCATCACAAAATCGCCACCCCAAGCACCTAAACTTTTTATTTCACCCAATTCATAATCTGGAAATAATTTTTCTTTAACAGGTTTCATTTTTATGATTGATGCAATAATTTCCTCATGTTCTTTCATTAATTTATCGAAATCGGTAATTGATTTCACCTCTAAAAACTCATTAGAAATTTCTGAAATTCTTTGAATCTCTTTGTCAAAATTTCGTCCACTTTCTCTAAATTTCGCAATTCCCTCTTTAGAATCTTGTTTCTGATTTAAGTATACAAAAAATATATTTTCTTTAAAAGTTGGATGGAATTCAACTTGCTCTACAACAGGTTTTTTATTTTCTATTTGGTAAAAAATTGGTCTATCATTTTGTGCACAAGCAATATCATAACCACTGCCTTTAAAAGAATTCCAAAGCAATTGAAAAGCATCTACATTGGCCCAACTTGCTATTGAATTAATTAAGGTAGATGAACTGCCCAACCCCCAACTTCTTGAAAAAGTTAAATTAGTTTTTACAACACAACCTCCATCTATCTTTAAAAAATTTGGGTTTAATCGTTTTGCTTCTGTTAAAATGGCCAATAATGTTTCTGCAATTTGCTCTGCACTGCCCTCTTTATCGGAATTAAAAGTAGTAGAAATTAACCTAAATTTTGTTAAATCAATAACGGCTTCGAACCAACATTGGCCTTTGTTTGTAAAACTTCCCCAAATTAATTGAGGTTCTTTTATGGTTTTTACTATTAAATCTTGTCCAAATTTAGTTGGCACAGCCAAAGCCTTAGCTCCATCAAGCACCAAATATTCTCCTGTTAATAGTAATTTTCCGTTTGAATAATAGTTCATTACAACAAATTAAATTGTTTAAAGTGATGTGTAAAATGCTTTATCTGAAACTTTTTCCAGTGTTGGTAATTTAATTCCCCAAAAAATGGATGCACAATAGTTGCTTTAGGATTGGTAGTATAGTATGATGTAAAGTTTTGAATTTGCTGTAACAAATCATCGATAGCTTCCGCAATTGAATTGAACTTCTCTACCATTGGTTCATCAGACAAAAAAGAAGGTCTAAAACCCTGTGTTAGCTCATTTTCTGAATTTAAAAAAGGTCTTCTTCGTGCCGTTTTTTCATCAGAAACATACAAACCTGTTTTTATAGTGCCATTTGCAATTTGAGTTACAAAACTGAGATGTTCAATCATTTGTTGGGCATTCATTTTCCCGAAAACTGGCTTTGTTGTGTACTCTAATTGTGATAATTTTTCACGAATCAACTCTTCATTTAAAAAATCAATCCATTGTATTTTAGGTTTTCTAATGGTTTTTAACTTTTCTGCTACTGCAGAATGTGACACAGTTTTATCCTTAAAAAATGTCTCAACTTTTTGTTTTTCATCATCTGTAGCATCAAATTGATTTAAAATATTTTGCAAGTGCATTTTCATGTGTCCATGCTGAATCCCTTTAGTTGTTAGGGCTCTAAGTGCTGCAAAATTTTGAGCCAAGCCTGCAGCTGCTATAATTTGCATCAAGTCTTTGGCTGAGGGTTGCTGCATTAATGCTAAAGAAAGTTTTGCAATAGGATGCAAAGCTGTAAGACCACCAACCGTTCCTAAAGCTAATGGAATTTCGATCCAAAATTTAAAAATTCCATCATCAATAGTACAATCTGATAAACTCGTGTAGCTACCTGTTCTTGAAGCATAAGCATGTGCACCAGCTTCTATAGCTCTAAAATCGTTTCCTGTAGCTAAAACCACTGCATCTATACCATTCATTATTCCTTTATTGTGGGTAACTGCTCTATAAGGTTCTACTTTGGCTATCTGTACTGCTTGGTAAAATTTTTCTGCAAATCTTTGAGGATTATCACCCCCTAATTCTGCTATTTTACAACTCACTTCTGCCCTAACCAAACATTCTGGAACATAGTTAGAAAGAATGCTCATTACAATTTCTATGTCATCATTTTCAAACTTTTTAGCAATGGCTTCTAAACAAGAATTTATAAAGTTAGCACCCATTGAATCTTTGGTTTCAAAAGTAACATGCAACTGGTAATAGTTGTCTAATTTTTCGGTTTTATCAACCAAAACAATATCTAAAATACCTCCACCACGTTTCTCCATATTTTTGGTGATGGATGCAGTAGCCGCTAATAATTCTGTTTTATTTTTCGCAAAATAATTCTCTAAAGTATTTTTATCGCCTGCAAACATAAAATGCACTTGCCCAATTTTAGTCGTCGAAATTACCGAGGTTTTAAATCCGCCTCTTGTACTCCAAAATTTACCCACTAAAGAAGCTGCAGCAACCACTGAACTTTCTTCAATAGCCATAGGAATTGTGTAAACTTTGCCATTAATTAAAAAATTAGGAGCAACTCCAAATGGCAGGTAAAAGTTGGTGATGGTATTTTCGATAAAATCATCGTGCAATTTTTGCAAATCACCATTCGAATTCCAATATTGTTCTAGGGTAGCAATGGTTTCAGAAGGATTTGGAAAATAATTTTTGGCAAGCCAATCTATTTTTTCTTCTTTAGTAAACTTCGAAAAACCAGCAATAATTTCGCTCATGTTGTATCTGTATCTTAGAGCAACAAAGATAAACGAATCTATAATAAACAGGATAGCAATTTTAAGGGAGAGTAATTACAAAATTTAAAGAAAAAATAATTGAAAAATTCTTAGTTATTTAACTAATTATTAATAATTCTATATTATATCTGTAATTTTTTATCATTAATTAACACATATTCAACAAATGATAAGATTATACAATTATTTAATAAATAAAATTTATTTTTAAAATCTCACAAATAAAAGTAATACTATTACATTTGTGTGTAACATTTATTAATCCATTATCAAAATTTTGATGGTATTTTTTTATGATTTCATCAAAAATAAAAAAACCTATAAAAACAATACATTATGAGAAAATTTAGCATTTTAGTTTTAGTGGCTGTTATTTGCACAAGCTGTGCTGTTATTAGACCTGGAGAAGTAGGCATCAAACAAACCTTAGGAAAACTATCTAACGAAGTACAAACACAAGGAACAGTTTTCTACAATCCTATAACCAGTAAAGTAGTCAAAGAATCTACACAAACCAAAAACATAAAGTTGGTTTTAACACTGCCAAGTAAGGAAGGTTTGAGTGTAAATTCAGAAATATCAATTTTACACAGATTACAAGGAGATAAAGTGGCATCTGTTTTAAAAAATCTTGGTCCAGATTACGAAAACGTAATTACTAGTGTTTTTAGATCTGCAGCATCCGATGTTTGTGCTAAATTTTTTGCTAAAGACATGCACTCTGGGATGAGAGCAAATATTGAAAAAGAAATTTTAGAAAAAATGAAAGTCAATCTTGAAAAACAGGCTGATGGTATAGAATTGATTGCGGTTTTAATGAAACGTATTCAACTACCTAGAGGACTTGCAAGTTCTGTTGAAAGAAAATTACAAGCAGAACAAGATGCCATGCGTATGGAGTTTGTTTTAAAACAAGAAAAACTAGAGGCTGAGCGAAAAATTATCAATGCAAAAGGTGAAAGAGATGCGCAATTAATTATTGCTGAAGGATTAACGAATGGAATTATTAGAATTAAGGCTATTGAGGCTTTTAGAGAATTGGCAAGATCGCAAAATGCTAAAGTAATTATTACAGATGGTAAAACACCTTTAATTGTAGGCAATGAAACAGATGCGAAAGAAGAAACTACAAATGAAAATAAATAGATTTTTATAAAACTTAACATTAACTCGATATTTGAAAAAATATCGAGTTTTTTTATGCGCTATATTTAAGGTTTTGCATTATCAGATTACTAAAATAAGTATTCAATTTAGTTAAAATTATGTCTTTTCAAAGACGCTTATAACTATTTTTTGACAATAATTTCGTAAACTTGACAAACTTTTTAAAAATCAAAAACTCAAATGAGGAAACTATTTTTATTAACTACTACCATTCTTATTATTAATTGCAAACCAACTCCAAAAAAAACGGCTAACATTACTACAGGAACTAAAGAAATAACGCTAGAAGAAATTTGGGATGGCACATTCTCTCCACAAAGGATGAATGCATTAAATTCTATGAATGGCGATTTCTATTCGTTATTAAACACAGATGATGATGGCAACACTACTGTAGATAAGTACAGCTACGCTACCTTAGAAAAAATTGAAACTATTGTAAATAGTAAAGATCTAAATCAAATTGATGCTTTTCAATCGTATCGTTTTAATAACGACGAAACGAAACTAATTTTAGGTACTGATTTCGAAAAAATTTACAGACGTTCTTATAAAGGTACTTTTTATGCATATGATATTGCCTCAAAATCCTTATCGCTTATTGGCAAAGATATTCAAGAACCTATTTTTTCTCCAGATAATAAAAAAGTAGCCTACGCTAAAAACAACAATTTATTTATCAAAGATTTTTCTAAAAATAGCCTAACACAAGTTACTAAAGACGGAAAGAAAAATAGCATTATTAACGGAATTACAGACTGGGTGTACGAAGAAGAGTTTGCTTTTGTAAGAGCTTTTGAGTGGAGTAACAATAGCAAATACCTCGCTTTTTTGCGTTTCGATGAACGTAATGTACCAACTTTTTCTATGGATATTGTTGGTAATGGTTTATACCCAGATCAACAAGTATTTAAATATCCAAAAGCCGGCGAAAAAAATGCGGATGTTACCTTACACATGTACACGCTAGCATCAAAAAATAGTAAGAAAATTGCTTTGGGTGATTATGAATATATCCCTAGAATTAAATGGACAAATAATGATGCCATTTTAGTGGCAACAACGTTAAATCGTCATCAAAATAATTTAAAATTACATAAAGTTAATGCCTTAAGAAGTTCATCTTCATTATTATTAAATGAAACGGATAAAGCCTATATAGATATTACTAATAATCTTACTTTTTTAGTTGATAATTCATTTATCTGGACCAGCGAAAAAGATGGTTACAATCACATTTATCATTATGATTTTAACGGAAAACTCATCAACCAAATTACAAAAGGCAATTGGGAAGTCACTAGATATTATGGTTTTAACGCAGCTAAAAAAACCATTTATTATCAATCTGTAGAAAATGGCTCCATCAACAAAGGTATCTATTCTATTGGTTTAGATGGAAATAATAAAAAACTATTGAGCAATAAAGATGGGCAGAATAGTGCAGCTTTTAGCACAAATTTAAATTACTTTATCAATACTTTTTCGTCTGCAGAAATTCCGCCAATTTACTCATTATACACTGCAGAAGGTGAAATGCTAAAGGTAATTTTAGACAATGCTGCCCTAAAAGAAGAATTAGCAGATTATAAAATGAGTCCGAAAGAATTTTCTACCATCAACATTAATGGTAATGATTTAAACATGTGGATGATTAAACCTGTAGATTTTGATGAAAACAAACAATACCCACTTTTTATGTTTCAATATTCTGGGCCAGGTTCTCAACAAGTTGGTAACGCTTGGAACAGTGCAAACGATTATTGGCACAATATGTTAGCTCAAAAAGGAATGATTGTGGTGTGTATTGACGGACGTGGAACTGGTTTAAAAGGCGCCGACTTTAAAAAAATAACCCAAAAAGAATTGGGTAAATACGAAGTTGAAGACCAAATAGCTGCTGCTAAAAAATTAGCAGAGCGTTCGTATATCGATAAAGATAATATTGGTATCTGGGGATGGTCTTTTGGCGGTTTTATGAGCACAAATGCTATTTTAAAAGGTAGCGATATTTTTTCTACAGCCATTGCTGTTGCGCCTGTAACTTCTTGGCGCTTTTACGATTCTGTT
Source organism: Polaribacter sp. (assembly GCF_965660385.1). Lineage (GTDB taxonomy): Bacteria > Bacteroidota > Bacteroidia > Flavobacteriales > Flavobacteriaceae > Polaribacter. Next base: position 13,807 of record NZ_CBFHZT010000029.1, on the reverse strand, counting down.
TATACAGAAAGATATATGGAAACTCCGCAAGAAAACGCTAGTGGTTATGATGATAATTCCCCTATAAATTATGCAGATAAATTAGAGGGCAATTATTTATTAGTGCATGGTACTGGAGATGACAACGTACATGTACAAAACTCATACAGAATGATTAACGCTTTAATTGATGCCAACAAACAATTTGACATGCATATTGTACCAGATAGAGCGCATGGTATTCGAAAAGGTAAAAATGTTCGTTTAAATTTATTTACAAAAATGACGAATTATGTTGAAGAACATTTAATAGAGAAATCAAATAAAACAACTGAAATAAAAGGATAATTATGTTAGATAAAGGTGTAAGTACAACTGTAGAAGACCCACAAATGTTTGGGCATCCAAAAGGGTTATTTTATTTATTCTTTGCAGAATTATGGGAACGTTTTAGTTTCTATGGAATGAGAGCATTGCTAACGCTTTATATGGTAGAACATATTTTTAAAGCTATAGTAGAAAGAGATACAGCTACAGCTGTAGTGTATGCTTCTTATGGTTCTTTAGTATATGCTTCAACTGTAATTGGTGGTCAAATTTCTGATAAAATTCTAGGAATGCGTGCCTCAATTTTTTTAGGAGGTATATTAATGTCTTTAGGGCATTTTGTTTTAGCAATAGAAAATGATATCGCCTTTTTTTTAGCTTTGGCTTTTATTGTTGTGGGTAATGGTTTCTTTAAACCAAACATATCAACATTTGTAGGTGCTTTATATAAAGAAGGAGACATTAGAAAAGATTCTGGCTTCACTATTTTTTACATGGGAATTAATATAGGAGGATGGATTGCACCACTTTTGTGTGGTTGGTTAGCACTTGAATATGGTTACCACTATGGTTTTGGTTTAGCAGGAATTGGTATGTTAACAGGTTTGATATTCTTTTGGAGTGGAATCAAGAAAAATATTTTTGGTGATAAAGGAATGCCACCAAGTAAGGAAGTTTATGAAAAGAAAATTCTAGGGATTCCTCAAAAAACTTTAATACCAATTATTGCGTTTTTATGTGCCCCTGGTATTGCATATTTATTGGCATCTTGGCAAGAAAACTATGTTAGCGGAATTTTTAAATTTATAGGTTTTGCTGTTTTAGGCTACTTGGTTTACATAATGCTTAAATTAGATACTGATGCCAGAAAAAAACTAATAATGGCTGTATTGATTACATTTTTTATGACCCTGTTTTGGGGTTTTCATGAATTATCTGGTAGTGTAATTACACTATTTGCATCAAGAAATGTGGCTTTAGATGGCATAATGAGTGCGGCTCAAACAAACTCTTTAAACTCCATGTTTATTATAATTTTAGCAATTCCAATTTCTTTATTATGGGGTTATTTGGCTAAAAAAGGTATGAATCCTAGAACACCTTTTAAGTTTGGTTTCGGTTTATTATTAGCAGGTTTGTGTTTTTATATTTTATCTATTAGTGGCGCAAGTGCAGACGAAAATGGAATGGTTCCTTTTGTGTATCTGTTAATTATGTATTTTATATTGTCTATAGGAGAGCTTTTTATGTCACCTGTTGGTTTATCTAAAATCACGGATTTATCTCCAATAAATATTGTAGCTTTTATGATGGGGGTTTGGTTTTTATCATCGGCTTTTGCCTTTCAAATTGTAGGTTTTATTGGCGAACAATTGGCTGTTGAAAGCACAGATACTAACGTTGGAGGATTAGAAACTTTAAGCATTTATACTGATGGTTTTCATTTAATAGCAATGTATGCTTTAGGTGCTGGTGTAATTGTATTGTTATTTTCACCATTAATGAAAAAATTATTAGGCAATGTTCATTAAAAAAATAAAACGTTAATTGTAAAATTGGCATATCATTTGCGACCAATAAAATTATGAAGAAAAAAATAGTATCACTTTGTGCAATTGCATTTGTTTGTATTTCAATAAATGCACAAAAAATAAATTGGGTTTCTATGGATGAAGCTTTAGCACTTCAACAGAAAAACCCAAAGAAAATAATGGTAGATGTCTACACCAATTGGTGTGGTCCATGTAAAATGTTAGACAAACAAACCTTTCAAAACGAAGATGTTGCAAACTACGTAAATGAAAATTTTTATGCTGTAAAATTTAACGGCGAAGGGAATGATACATTTACCTACAAAGAAAACGAATTTTCAAATCCAAATTATGATGCGTCGAAAGCTAATCGCAGAAACAGTTCTCATCAATTTGCAAATTATTTAGACTTAAGAGGTTACCCAACCATCGCTTTTTTTGATGAAGATGGTAATTTTTTATATCCTTTAACTGGTTTTTATAAACCCAATCAACTTGAGTTTTACCTAAAATTATTTGTAGCTGATAAACATAAAGAAATTAAAACTAAAGAAGAATTTCAAGCATATTTTGATGCTTTTACACCACAATTTAAAGTAAAATAATAGTTATAACCTAATATACAAAAGCTCCATTTTTACCCGTGTAATGAAATGGAGTTTTTTGTTTTTCAGCCGTTTTTCGCCATCGGTTTACATAACTTTTATAATTAGAACCATCAGCAATAATTTGTTTTGGTGATAAGGTTTTAATCAACCTTTCTAAATTTATTTTTGGTGATTGTTGCAATATAACTATTGGCTTTTCTAAATTGTTTATTTGATACACTCCCAAACTATCTAAAACCAAAATTTGTTGATTTTTAATCTGAAAAATTTTCGGAATATCCTTTACAGCATTTGCGCTTACATTTTCGCCAATAACAAACGACTGAACTAGGTTTAATTTTAAAACATCTAGACTGTCAATATCATGATGTATCGTAATCTTACTCCCTATTCTTTTTCCGATTATTGAGTTTCTACTCTTATGAAACACCACTAACTGCTTTTTTGCCTCTGATTGATGGTATTCAACAACATAAATACATTGAATAATTATAACACAACACAGCAGATGAATCATCTTTTTTGGTGATGTATCTATTAAAAATCTATAAATCATAATTATACTAAAATACACTGCCAAAACCATCACTATTGATAATGAAATTTCTTGAAAGAGAAACTTTTCTTGATGAGAAACCCAATACACAAAAGTATTTAATAAGGCTATAATTTCGCCATAAATGGAGGCTACAAATTGTGGTAAAATGCCAATTAAAGCGAATAGGATGATAAGAATTCCCCCTACTAAAATTGCACTCAAAAAAGGGATAATCACCAAATTCGACACCATAAACAAACCCGGAAATTGATGGAAATAAAACAAACTTAAAGGCAATACACCAATTTGTGCTGCAACAGAAACCGATGTTATTTCCCATATCTTTTTGTCTAACCAAAATATTGGTGTGTACTGTTTAAATAATTTAGGTTGTATAAAAATAATGCCAAAAACGGCTAAATAACTGAGTTGAAAACCAACATCAAACAAAAACATTGGTTTAAAAAGTAACAAGAAAAACATGGAAGAAATTAATGAAAACAATACAATATTTTTTCTTTGAAACGACAAACCAATTGCTAAGAATGTAAACATGGTAACCGCTCTTGTTACTGATGCAGATAAACCTGCAATAAAAGCAAACATCCAAAGTAACAAAACAATGCATACTGTTTTTATTATTTTTCCTTTGGGAAGCCTTTCTAAAGGTTGCAACAACCAAGTTAAAATCCATAGTATAATTCCTACGTGTAAACCAGAAACCGCTAAAATATGTATGGCACCCGCTTTTGCGTAATTGCTACTTAATTCTTTAGAAATTTCTTGTCTTTGTCCTAACAACAAAGCGTTGATTACTGCAAATTCATCTTTACCAAAATGGTATTTTTTAAGTGATTCTTGTACTTTATTCCTAAATTTTGCTGATGCACCTTGTAAAGAAAATCGTTGAATTCCTAAGGTTTTAAAATCATTGTAATTGAGAAATATCTGCTGATGAACATCCTGCTTTTCCATATACAATTGATAATTGAATTGATATGGATTTCGAGGTTTTGCTATGGAAACAAATTTTGGTTTTGATAACACCAATTCATCAACTTGTAAAGTATTTGAAAAAGAATCTTTAACTACATTTAGCAAGGCTTTACCAACAGTATGGATAGTATCAATTTGCACAACCTCAACTTGGTATTTATCATGATAAACGCTTGGTTTCAAAACCTTAGTAACTCTTAGGATAACAGCAGTATTATCATCAATATAATTTTGATAATAATTGTTATAATTTTGATTAGTATTTACAAATACACTAGCAACACCAATTATTAAAAACAAAAGCATCACTAAAAATGTGCTAACCATCTTGTTGTTTATAACAAGTAGTAAAACAAAGCATACAATAAAAACATAAAGTAAATTTAGGAAACCAAATTTCCAAAACTGTGTATAGAATTGTAGTACAATTCCTAAAATTACACATACAACAAAATGTACGGGTAAGTAGTTCAATACCTTCTTCATAGCGCATTAAAGATAGTAAAAAACTAAATTTGAACAAAGGGGTTGCTAAAAACAATCGTAATTTGTTAAAACTAGGATTGGTAAGAGAATGTTTGGCTTAAATTATAAAATTGAAGTTGCTTTTACAAAATTCTTTTTCCAATATTTTTCTGATAAGGATGACACAATTACTCCTCGAGAACTTGTAGAATGTATAAAATAAATTTGACTGTTTTTAATGGAAGTGACCAAGCCTACATGGTTAATTTGATTTGATCTTCTATTGATTTTAAAGAATACCAAATCGCCTATTTTCAACTTTCGCAAAGGTATTGCTTTACCCTTTTTAGCCATATTTCTGGAGATTCTTGGCAATTGAATATTTTCCTTGCCAAACACCACATAAACCAATCCAGAGCAATCCATTCCTTTTTTTGTGGTACCACCAAACTTGTAATCCACACCTTGATATTGAAGAGCATTTGCAATAATTCGCGCTGTTTTTGTCTTCGGTTTTTTTACGCTTGATGCTATTTTTTTTGAGGAAGAACAAGCAGTAAGCACTAATGAAAAAACCAATAAGAAGAAGATTTTTTTCATCAAATTACCCTTTTAAACCTTCAATGATTAGTTTAGCTGTTTTTGCTGAAGCTCCTTTTCCACCCAACTTTTTTTCTAATTCAAAATAATCTAGGAATAATTTTTCACGATGTTTTTTATCCAATATTTTTGTGAGTTCCTTTTTTAAATTAGTTTTTGTAAAATCATTTTGAATGAGCTCTTTAACCACTTCCCTATCCATGATTAAATTTACCAAAGAAATAAACTTTAAAGTAATAATTCGTTTTGCGATTTGATAAGAAACAAAACCAGCTTTATAACAAACTACTTGAGGCACTTTAAACAAGGCTGTTTCTAAAGTTGCTGTTCCAGAAGTTACCAAAGCTGCTGTAGATACCGCTAATAAATCATAGGTTTTATTATCAATAAAACTTACTGATTTGTTGCCAATTATACGTTGATAAAAAGAAAAATCTTGACTGGGTGCACCCCCAATTACAAATTTGTATTCCGAAAAATCATCAACCAAAGACAACATTACAGCCAACATCTTTGTAATTTCTTGTTTTCTACTTCCTGGTAATAATGCAATAATAGGTTTATCACCTAAATTATGCTCGGCTTTAAAAGCTTCTATATTCGATAATTTTCGATCTGCAATTGCATCAATTAAAGGATGCCCAACAAAGGTTACTGGGTAATCGAACTTTTTATAAAATGCTTTTTCAAAAGGCAAAATAACAAACATTTTATCAACATCTCTTTTAATACCTTTTACCCTACTTGCTCTACTTGCCCAAACTTGTGGGGAAATGTAATAATTGGTTCTAAAACCTTGTTTTTTTGCCCATTTTGCAATACGCAGATTAAAGCCAGAATTATCGATAAAAATAATAACATCTGGCTGAAATAATTCAATATCGTTTTTACAAAATTTAATAAAAACCAATACTTTATTTAGGTTTCTAAGCACTTCAAAAAAACCCATAAAAGCCCTATCTTTATAATGGCTTACTAAAGTTCCACCCACAGCCTGCATTAAATCTCCACCCCAAAACTTAATTTCGGCGTTTGAATCTTGTTGATACAAAGCTTTCATTAAATTAGAACCGTGTAAATCTCCAGAAGCTTCGCCTGCTATGATGTAGTATTTCATTAAATAAACTTTAAAATTAAGGTAGTTAAAGCAATTAAAATCGTCATTATTAAAACACCTTTTGCTCTATGATCTTGTTTCTTTTTAATATAAATTAAAAAAACAAATAAATTAGGAATTGCAGCAATAGATAAGATTTTACCATATAAATCGCCATCTTCTATCATTTGTAAAGTTTCATTAAAACTAAACTTAGAAAAATATTCTATATACAAATAACCACCAGCTGCAGTTGCAAATAGCGAAACTAATAATCCTATTACTATATCTTTTTTTACAGTTCCCAAGAGTTTAATTTTTGTATCATGTGATGTGCTGTTAAATCAAACTGAACAGGCACAATAGAAACATAACCATTTTCTAAAGCATATACATCTGTATCTTGCCCTTTATCTCTATTGATAAATTCTCCTGAAAGCCAATAATATTCTTTTCCAAACGGACTTTTACGTTTGTCGAAATCTTCTTTCCAAACCCCCATTGCTTGTCTACAAATTTTAGTTCCTTTAATTTCTTCCTTTTTTAAATCAGGAATATTTACGTTTAACACAATACCTTCTGGCAAACCATTTAGCAAAGTATTTAAGGTAATATTTTTCACAAACGTTTCACAAGGTTTAAAATCTGCGTGCCATTTAAAATCTAACAGCGAAAATCCAATTGCTGGAATCCCTTCTATACCCGCTTCAATTGCAGCACTCATAGTACCAGAGTATATTACATTGATAGATGAATTTGAACCATGATTAATCCCAGAAACACACAAATCTGGCTTCTTATTTAAAATTTCGCTAATTGCCATTTTTACACAATCAGCAGGAGTTCCAGAACAGGTATACTCTAATTGTGGCCCATCATCTATAGTAATCGGGTTGCAGGTTAACACATTATCAACCGTAATTGCATGCCCCATTCCACTTTGTGGACTATCAGGAGCCACAACAACAACCTCGCCAATTTTATTCATTATTTTAATTAGCGCTCTAATTCCAGGAGCAGTAATTCCATCATCATTGGTTACTAAAATTAAAGGTTTCTCTTGCATATTTTTTATTTTTAAGCTTTATGAAGTCGTATTTCATCATAAATTTAAACATTACATTTTGCTTACTATAAGCAAATGTAATTTATTTTAGGCGATTTTCTTTTTAACATTTTATAAAGAATAAAAACCTTGAATTTTAACTAATATTGTAAGGATAGAATTTTGGAATCTATGTTGCGAATTGGTATTTCTTTTATGTTTTTTTTGATGCTGTTTTTTTCAAACAATTTCATTGCTCAAACTACACCATGTTCTGATGAAAAATATAACCAATTTGATTTTTGGGAAGGTTCTTGGAAAGTGTTCAACACCAAAGGCAAACTAATAGGAACCAACAAATTAATAAAAATGCAAAGCAATTGTGTGATGCAAGAAAACTGGGTTTCTAAAACTAGCTCTAATAGAGGAACAAGCTATAATTATTACAATAAAATAGATGATTCTTGGAATCAAGTTTGGATAGATAATACCGGTTTTTCATTAGTTTTAAAAGGCAGGTTAATTGATGGAAAAATGATTTTAAAAAGCGAAATTATCAAATCTGATAAAGGCAATTATTACAATCAAATAACCTGGTCTAAAAATAGTGATAATTCAGTAACCCAAGTATGGGAACATAGAAACGAAAAAAACGAGATTATTTCTGAAATTTTTAGAGGCATTTATAAAAAATAACAATCTATAAAATATTTTGGCACTATTTTAGTAGATTAGCCATTGAATAAGTAATTACAAATAAAAATTAACGACAGTAGATATATGAAGACGAAGTTTAAATTGAGTACTGCTTTTTTAGCGATTGTTTTATTGGCAAATAGTTTTGCAATACAAGCATCAACAAACACCGAAATTATAAATAATGACCCAGAAAAAGATAAAGTTATTATTTATGTGTTAAAAAATGTATTGAGCAGATTACATTTTGTTCAAAAAGACATTAATGATGATTTGTCTGAACAAATTTTCGATTCTTTTATTGATGCTTTAGATAGCAGTAAAAGGTATTTCACAAAACAAGACATTAAAGAATTTTCGATATACAAGTATGAAATCGACAATCAACTTTTACAAGACGATTTAAGTTTTTATAATTTGGTATATGGCAGATTTTTAGAAAAAATTAAAAATGCAAAATCGTATTATGGCGATTTATTGGCACAGCCTTTTGATTTTAAGAAAAATGAAACAATTGATTTAGATTATACAACTGTACCATTTGCAAAAAATGATAATGAACTTATTGATTATTGGAGAAAGCAATTAAAATTACAGACCCTAAGCAGAATTCAAGAACAAACAGAATTACAAAAATTAAAATTAGAAAAAGATAAAAACTTCAAAGTAAAATCTTTTAAAACTTTAGAAAAAGAAGCTAGAGCAGAAGTTTTAAAAAACATGGAAGAATTATACTTAAGAATCGAGGAATTAGAACATGATGATTGGTTCTCTACATTCTTAAATTCTGTGGTAAGTGCTTTTGATCCGCATACTACATATATGGATCCAAGAATTAAAGAACGTTTTGACCAAACCATTTCTGGAAAATTAGAAGGTATTGGGGCGCGTTTGCAAAAAAAAGGAATATATACACACGTTTTTGAATTGGTTGCTGGTGGCCCAGCTTCGAAGCAAGGAGATTTAGAACCTGGTGATATTATTTTAAAAGTAGCACAAGGTGATGAGGAACCACTTGATATTGTAGGGATGCGTTTAGATGATGCTATAAAATTTATAAAAGGTAAAAAAGGCACTGAAGTTAGGTTAACTGTAAAGAAAAAATTAACAGGTAGTATAGAAGTAATTTCCATAATTAGAGATGTGGTGCAATTAGATGAAACCTTTGTAAAATCAAGCATTGTAGAAAAAGAAGGAAAAAAATATGCCATTATAGATTTACCAAGTTTTTATATTGATTTTAGCGATAATAATTACAGAGATTCTGCAAAAGACATGGAAAAAGAAATTGAAAGATTAAAAGCAGAAGGGGTTACTGGGTTAATTATCGATTTAAGAAACAATGGTGGTGGCTCTTTAAAAACTGCAATAGAAATTTCTGGTTTGTTTATAGATGAAGGCCCTGTAGTACAAGTAAAATACAGAGGCGAAAACCCAATTGTAAAGGAAGATATTGATCCAAAAGTTCAATGGGATAAATCTGTTGTTGTTTTGGTAAATGAGTTTTCGGCATCTGCCTCTGAAATTTTTGCAGCTGCTATGCAAGATTACAAAAGAGGAGTTATTTTAGGAGGAAACCAAACCTATGGAAAAGGAACTGTACAAAATGTACTGCCTATCAATCAATTTTATCCTAAATACAAAAAAGATTTGGGGTACATAAAAATGACCATTCAAAAATTCTATAGAGTAAATGGAGGCTCTACCCAACAAGAAGGCGTGTACTCAGACATTGCAATGCCAAGTAGATTAAGTTACATGAAATATGGGGAGCGAGACCTGACAGGAGCTTTGGCTTGGGATAAAGTACCACAAGCCAAATATACGCAAACCAACTCTTATGCCAACTTTAACGATGTTGTATATAATAGCAAACAAAGAATTGCTAACAGTGAAAACTTTAAATTGGTTAACGAATATGCAAAATGGTTAAAAGAAAATCAAGATAACACATCATACTCTTTAAATTATAAAGAATTTTTTAATGAAAGTGAAGCTAAAGAAAAAGAGGCTGAAAAATTCAAATCTGTTTTCGATTACAAATCGAATTTAACATTTACATCCCCTAAATATGAGCAGTCTTTATTTAAAGAAAATGAAGATTTAAAGGATAAAAGAGTAGCTTGGCACAAAAATTTAGCCAAAGACATGTACATTTCTGAAGCTTTAAATGTACTTAGTGAATTAAAACTAAGAGAAAAAACAGAAATTGTAAAAAATTAATCAATAATAAAATTGTATTTACCAAACCTGATTAGTCTTAAACTTATCAGGTTTTTTATTTTTTTTAACTATGGAATTTAAAGTAACATTCGCCACAAAATGGTCAGATTTTGACCCCAATAGGCACATGCGACATACAGCTTATAATGAATATGCTGCAGAGGTAAGAGCACGCTATTTTGCTTCACAAAAGTTTTCTATTGAAGAGTTTACCAAACATAATATAGGCCCTATTTTATTTGAAGAGTACACCTCTTTTAGAAAAGAAATTCATTTAGGTGAAAACATAACTGTAAACATGAAAATTTCTGGACTATCACAAAATAATGAGCGATGGAAAATTACTCACGAAGTTTTTAATGATGCAGGAAAATTATCGGCTACAATAAAAGTATATGGGGCTTGGATCGATTTAACAAAACGTAAATTAACCATTCCTCCAAAAGAAGCACAATATTTATTTGAGAATGCAGAAAAAAGTGAAGATTTTAAGGTTATTCCCTTAAAATGACTTTAGGGCTATTGCAAAAAAATAAGAATAAGTAAGATAAACATTAACTCATTATAATTCATACGCTAACAACTAATTTGATTAGAAATTAGTCTAAATGAATTTTGAAAAAATAAAAAAGCTTCTCAAGTTGAGAAGCTTTTATCTGTACAGGCGGAGAGACTCGAACTCTCACACCTCGCGGCACTAGATCCTAAGTCTAGCGTGTCTACCAATTCCACCACGCCTGCAATTTTGGATTGCAAATATAAACAATCAGAAGAAACTACAAAGCAGTTCATTATTATTTTTCTATTTTTGAAATAAAATTTAAAAATTTAGAATGCATACTATTCAATCTTATATAGCAAAAAACAAAAATCGTTTCTTAAATGAGTTATTCGAATTATTAAAATTGCCTTCCATTAGTGCTGATTCAGCGTATAAAAAAGAGGTTTTACAAACTGCAGACTTTGTTTTAACAAGCTTAAAAGAAGCAGGTTGTGATAAAGTTGAATTGTGCGAAACACCTGGTTACCCTATTATTTATGGAGAAAAAATAATTGATAAAAATTTACCTACCGTTTTAATATATGGGCATTATGACGTGCAGCCTGCAGATCCAATAGAACTATGGACAACCCCTCCTTTTGAACCAATAATTAAAAAAACAGATATTCATCCTGAAGGAGCCATTTTTGCAAGAGGTGCATGTGATGACAAAGGACAAATGTATATGCACATTAAAGCCTTAGAATACATGACGTCATCTGGAAATTTACCTTGTAACGTAAAATTTATGATTGAAGGTGAAGAAGAAGTAGGTTCTGAAAGTTTGTCTTGGTTTGTGCCAAGAAATAAAGAGAAATTAGCAAATGATGTTATTCTAATATCAGATACAGGCATGATTGCTAATGATATTCCTTCAATTACAACAGGTTTGCGTGGTTTAAGTTATGTTGAAGTTGAAGTTACTGGTCCAAACAGAGATCTACATTCAGGTCTTTATGGTGGTGCTGTGGCAAATCCTATTAATATTTTAACTAAAATGATTGCTTCTTTACATGATGAAAACAACCATATTACGATACCAGGCTTTTATGATAAAGTAGAAGAATTATCCAAAGAAGAAAGAGCAGAAATGGCAAAAGCTCCTTTTTCTAAAGAAGACTATAAAAAATCGATTGATATTGGAGATGTTTATGGTGAAGTAGGATATACAACAAATGAAAGGAATTCAATAAGACCAACTTTAGATGTTAACGGAATTTGGGGAGGTTATACTGGTGAAGGGGCTAAAACAGTTATTGCTAGTAAAGCATATGCTAAAATTTCTATGAGGTTAGTGCCTCATCAAGATTGGAAAGAGATTACTAAATTATTCAAAAATCATTTTGAAAATATTGCTCCAAAAGCTGTAAAAGTAAAAGTCACTCCACATCATGGGGGGCAAGGTTATGTAACACCTATTGATAATATTGGCTACCAGGCTGCAAGTTTAGCTTACCAAACCACATTTGGTAAAATCCCAATTCCGCAAAGAAGTGGTGGAAGCATACCTATAGTTGCTTTATTTGAAAAAGAGTTAAGTAGTAAAACTATTTTAATGGGCTTTGGTTTAAATTCTGATGCAATTCATTCACCAAATGAACATTTTGGGGTTTGGAACTATTTAAAAGGCATAGAAACTATACCATATTTTTATGCTAATTTCGCTAATCTATATAGATAATTATTATATTTGCAACACTTTAACCTTTAAAAAATTCAGTTTAACGAGGTTATATAACAGTTTACAAATAAATTCCCCAAAATTAATTAAAGAGTTTTAAATTTGACCTTAGGTCTAAATATATAAATCAATCGAAAATAAAATTAATTATGAAGAAAATTTACTTTGGGGTACTTTTTACATTAGTATCTTTATTAACCAATGCTCAAGAATTTAGCCCTTGGTCTGTTGATCTAGGAGCAGGAATACATAGGGTAGGTTCTACGATTTCAGCAGGGAGAAGCGCATCTCTTTTAGGACAAGGAAACTTTGGGGTTCGTTACATGTTTAATGAACGTTTTGGTGTACGTCTAGATTTAGGTTACAATAGCTTTTCAGAATCAGCTGGAGCACCATTTAAATCAAATTATTACAGAGCCTCTATAGAAAGCGTTATAAACGTTGGTAATATTTTACATTTTGATTCTTGGACAGAGCATTTTAACATATTAGGTCATGCTGGTATAGGTGCAGCATCACTTAATGTGACTGAACCAGCAGATAATGGAGGTGATTTTATGATACCTTTAAGTTTTGGTTTAAGCCCTCAATTTAAGCTCACAGAAAGAATAGGTTTGTTTTTAGACTTTTCATCTTTTATTCATTTTGGACAAAATGACAATGTAGATGGAGGTGTAAATACTGCTGTTAGAGAATCTAACATTAGTTTTTTTAACACTTCAATAGGTGTTAACATAGCTTTGGGTAGAAATAAAAAATTGGCTGAATTCTCTAAAGAAGTTACAGAAGAAATGGTTGTAGATGGCGAAATTGATGCACTTAAAGAAAGATTAGCTAAGGCTGAAAATGAAATTAATATCTTAAAAGCTAAAGAAGAAGCTTCTCCTAACAAAGAACTGATAATGACAGAATTAGATGCAAGATATATCAGAAAAGACGAAGCTGATAAATATGCTAGTGTAGTTACTGGATCAAATGTAGGTTTTATTCAAAGTTTATTAAACAGTGGTTATATCAATGTTTATTTTGATACTAACAAAACAGAGATACAAGAAGGATCTTTAAATTCTGTAAATTATTTAAAACAATTTATGATCGATAACCCTACCATAAATGCAGAATTAATAGGGTATGCAGATGAAACTGGTAAAGAAGAAACCAACATAAGCTTATCACAAAATAGAGCTAAAAAAGTTTTTGATGTATTAGTTGCTGCTGGTATTAAGCCTTCTAGATTGTCTTATTTTGGTGGTGGTGAAGATAAAAGTGTTGCAAAAGAAGCAAGACAATTAGCAAGAAAAGTTACTTTTAAATTAAAATAAATTATATTTTCAAAAATTATTCTTTTGTAAAAAAGAGATTAGGAATACTAGAGGTGATTAAAAGAGTTTTTCTTTTTCATACATTAAATTTAAAAAAGCTATTAAGAAATCTTATTTTTCTTAATAGCTTTTTAAACTTTATAGGTTTTTATTTTTGA
>NZ_CBFHZT010000028.1:0-41106 GCF_965660385.1 Polaribacter sp. | reverse complement strand
GTCTGTGGTACTCATTCCTTTGGCGTACAAAGAAATAATCAAATTCTCAACGCCATCTGCTGTACTTTCTCGTTTCTTAATAAGCATTGGATTAAAAGAAGCGTCTCGATCTCTTGGAACTTGGATTTGTGTTTCTCCTAAATTGGTTTTGATAGTCTTAGTTCCATAACCATTACGTGAGTTAGGGTTGTTACTTTTTTGATGCCTATCATAATCTAAATGAGCATCTAACTCACCTTCTAATATTTTTTCAACTCCTCGTTTGTGAAGCTGTTCTATAAAACTGGTCAGTTCTGAACCTGTTTTAAATTGTTTTAAAAAGTCTTTGTCGTTTAATAAATCTTCTGGTTTCATAAATAAAAGTGTGTTTATAAATTTAATGATTATTTTATCGTAAAGTTATTTCCGAAATTTTTCCTCATTGAGCAATTGAAATATTGCTCTAGAAAAATTTCAGAATAACTTTACTTACACACTTTTTGGTTTAGTACCATTAAATTTAAAAAAGCTATTAAGAAATCTTATTTTTCTTAATAGCTTTTTAAACTTTATAGGTTTTTATTTTTGATTTAATATGACTAATATAAAAAGAATGGCAATATATTGTATCTCTACTTAATATCTTTTAACAAAACCTCAACTGCTTTTTTTAATTGATCATCTTCTCCTCTATCTCCCCAACCTGGAGCATTTTTCACTAAATAATCTGGTACAGCAGGCGCATCATTTTCCATGTTCTTTCCTGATTTTGCCACATACCAAGCTCTAAAAGGCATTCTTACATAACCATTCGTTAAACCATAACCTCCTGTAGAAATTACTGCTCCAAAAGTTGGTTGCCCTACTAATTTTCCTAAACCTAAATTTTTATAAGCGTGTGAAAATATTTCTGCATTCGAATAACTATTTTCATTACACACAGCTACTGTTGGTTTTGTATTTACCGATAAAATTGCGCGCTCATTAAACGGATAATGTTTTGCAAATTTTTTATGCTCTTTTTGTAGGCTTTTAGCAGCCCCTCTTGGTACTGTGTAGGCATGTTGATACACGTTTAAAACCGCCATTAAACGATCTGTTGTCCAACCACCACCATTATATCTTACATCAATTACAATCCCTTCTTTTCCATAACCACTTGCTTTTAATTCACGCTCGAAACGCTCAAAACTTGGGGCATTCATCCCTTGAATATGAATATATCCTAATTTACCATTAGAAAATTTATCGACTAATTTCTTTCTAGATTCTACCCAAGCTTGATATTGTAAAGACCGTAAACTACCTGATGTTCTGGCAACAACTTCATCGCCATTAGACAGGGTTAACAATACTTCATCACCTCTTGTGTTTTTCAATAAACTATAAAAATTTGTATTCTTATCTACCTTAATTTGATTCACTTTTGCAATGATATCACCTTTTTGAATGCCAACTTTAGATTTATCTGCCACAGAATTCTCTAACACATAAAGTACTTCAGCTCCTTTCGATGTATTTTTTACTTCTAAACCTAAAAGTCCAATATTATCATTATTCGTTTCTTCAGGCGTACTTCCTCTATACCCCATATGGCTAGCATTTAATTGACCAAGTAACTGATTGAACACAAAAGCATAATCTTGAGCAGTACTAGCCGCTAATGCTAATGGTTTGTACTTTTTCACTAAATTCTTCCAATCATATCCGTGAAAATTAGGATCATAAAAGCCCATGGTTAACACTCGTGTACCTTCCTCAAACATTTGTGCATTCATCGCTTTAAAATCTGAAGTATATTTGGCAGAATGAGGAAAAGAAGTCACTTTGTCTGTTTTTGGATTTAACTCACTTAATTTTCCTCTGGAAGTAAAATAAAACTTTCCATTGACTTCAGAAAAACCTCCAATTCTAGAAGTTCCTTTTATTTCTTTAGGAGCACCTCCATCTAGTTTTACTTTATAAAAACTTCTACTATTTGTAGCCGGATTTGTTGCAGAGTAATAAATAGATTTGTTATCGGGACTAAATATTCCTCCAAATTCATCATCTGGTAAACTTGTAATTCTTACCAAACGATCATAAATTTTATCTTTATCAATACTAACGTTTACGGTTTTTTCTTTTTTTGATTTTTTTGCTGGTTTTGGCTGGTAATAATCGCCATCTTGACGATCTGTTCTTGTTCTTTCCCAATCTTCTTTTTGTAACCAAACCATCCAAATATCATAATCTATTCCTCCTCTATTCCCACTTCTATTAGATGCAAAAGAAAGCATTTTACCATCAGAGCTCCAAGAAGGAGAGTTATCAGATCTTGGATGCATAGAAACATTAAATTTCTCTTTTGGATTCTCTACAGACTGAATAAAAATCTCACTATCAAAATCTAAATCTTGTTGGGAATATGCCAAGTATTGGCTATCTGGACTCCAACTTACACCAGAAGGAGCATTCCACCCTTCAGAAAAAGGAACAATATTGGTAATTTTTCCGTTTTTATAATCAGCAACCATTAAATTTCCACGACCAACTTGATATGAAACTTTTTTATGATCTGGAGAAACCAATAGGTTGTAAACATCTTCTTTACTATTTGTTAATTTCTTAGTTTTAATTTTTAAACTTCTTTCTAAACCCACTAAAGTATCTGTTGAGCTTGATACATAAATTTCATTATGACCCTCTCTATCTGAAATAAACAATACTTCTTTATCATTTATAAACTGTGGATTACGATCTCTAAAAGGATGATTACTAACATTATTGGTATACTTTTTTTCTTTGTCATTTTCTTTCACAAAAATGTCACCTTCAATTTCCATAGCCGCTAATTTTCCATTAGGCGAAACATCAAAAGTGGAAATGCCACTTGTAGTAGTTGCTGTTTTTTCTAGCTCAAAACGATAATCTGTTGCAACATTTATACTTAGTTTTTTTGCACTTCCGCTTTTTAACAAATACACATCAAATAAAGTAGAATATACAATAGTTCCGTTATTACTCACAGAAAAAGAAACTACTCCGTTTTTTGTTTGATTGGTTAGCTTTTTTGATGCTCCATTTTTAGTTCCATTATCACTAATAGTTTGTTGATAAATATTATATCTTCCACTTTCTGCACCAATATAATAGAGGTTTCCTTGCGCATCCCAAACTGGAGAATGATCGTTTTTTGGTGTATCTGTTATCTGAATATATTGGTTGGTTTTTTTGTTGAACAACCAAATATCTCTTTGAGCAGAACCTGTATAATCTTCTCTAGAAATTCTACAAGCACCTTTTGCATAGGCAATAAAGTTACCATTAGGTGATGCAGTAGCCATAGAACCAA
The DNA here is from genome assembly GCF_965660385.1 of Polaribacter sp. GTDB lineage: Bacteria > Bacteroidota > Bacteroidia > Flavobacteriales > Flavobacteriaceae > Polaribacter. The sequence goes on along the minus strand of NZ_CBFHZT010000028.1, from coordinate 37,793 downwards.
GGGCTGTTATGGTTCTTTCTGGAGTTCCTCCATCTGCATTAATATGATAGGTTTGTGCATCCCATTGTGGCCCTTTCAAAACTCTATTTGTTGTGAATAAAATATTGTTTTCTTTGGTCCAACCATAAGGTGTATCTCCTGTTGGATAATAGGTTACTTGCTTTGGGATTCCTCCTGTTTTAGGAATCGTAAATACATTATTTGCACCTTTTCTATTCGATGAAAATGCCAAGTGTGTTCCTTTAGAATTCCACACAGGATTTGCCTCATAAGCTTCATGAACTGTGAGTCTTTTCGATAAATTTGTATTTAAATTATACACCCAAATGTCTCCTTGATAAGAGAAGGCTAATTCTTTAGCATCAGGACTCAAACTAGGCATTCTAATTAATGAGTTTTGTGCAACAATGAAAGAAAAATTACATAGAAGGAAACAGATAAAAATAGTCTTTTTTGTCATCTTGGTTAGTTTTTAAGACAACTAATTTAAACTATATTCATTTGTGAATCTGCAAACTAAAAAGCTTTAAGAATATTTTAAGGTTTTCTTAACTTATAATTGGTTGTATAAAATCATCAATTTTAGCAACTCCATTAGCATCTAAATATTTAATAAATGCAGAACCAATAATGGCTCCATTTGCATAATTACAGGCTGTATTAAATGTAGTTTTATCTGAAATACCAAAACCAACAATCAATTTACTTTTTAAATTCATATTTTTTATTCTCTCAAAATAGGCTATTTGCTGATCAGAAATTTCTCCTTTTGCACCAGTAATTGATGATGATGCAACTACATAAATAAATGCTTTTGTATAACTGTCTATTTTTTTAATTCGCTCTTCTTCTGTATTTGGAGTGATTAAAAACACGTTTGTCAAACCATATTTATCAAATAATTGTTGATAATGATTTTCAAACTCTACCATTGGTAAATCTGGAATGATTAAGGTATCAATTCCACAATCTACTACTTTTTGACAAAATTTATCTTCACCATATTTTAGCATCTGATTTAAATACCCCATTAAAACCAAAGGTGTTTTATTGGTGCTTTTGATTGTCATTAACTGATCAAAAACAATATCTAAATTAATACCATTTTGTAATGCTTTTTGACTACTATCTTGTATTGTAGGGCCATCTGCTAAAGGGTCTGAATATGGCAAACCCACCTCTATAAAGTCTACATTAATTTTTTCTAATTGTTGAATTACTTTGGTAGTATCATCTAATTTAGGGAATCCACAAGTAAAATATATAGATAAAAGATTTTTATCTTTTTGTTGAAATAATTGTTGAATTGAGTTCATAATTTTTGTCTGTTCGAGCGCAGTCGAGAACTAATTTTAAAATTGCCAAAACCTTTCGACTGCGCTCAAGGTGACAATTTTTAAAAATTAATCTTCTAAATATTTAATATACGTTTCTAAATCTTTATCTCCTCTACCCGATAAATTGATTACCACAACTTGGTCTTTTTTCAAATCCATTTTTGGTAAAACTGCCAAAGCATGAGCGGTTTCCAAAGCAGGAATAATACCTTCTATTTTGGTTAATTCGTAAGCTGCGGTTAACGCTTCTTTATCAGTTGCGTTCATAAATTTAGCTCTTTTACTTTCATACAAATAGGCGTGCAAAGGACCAACTCCAGGATAATCTAAACCTGCAGAAATAGAATATGGCTCAACAATTTGCCCATAATCATCTTGCATTAAAATGGTTTTAGAACCATGGATTATACCAACTTCACCTAATTGTGATGTGGCTGCGCTTTCACCTGAATTTACACCTAAACCTGCAGCCTCTACTGCAATCAATTCTACGTCTTCATCATCAAAATAATGATAAAAAGCACCTGCAGCATTAGAACCTCCACCAACACAAGCAACGATTGTATCTGGGTTTTCTTTACCTGTTTTTTCTTTTAATTGCCATTTCATTTCTTCAGAAATAATAGCTTGTAAACGCGCTACCATATCTGGGTGTGGATGTGGACCAACCACAGAACCAATTAAATAAAAAGTTTCTGGGTTTTGAATCCAGTATCTTATAGCCTCATTCGTGGCATCTTTTAAGGTTTTAGAACCAGATGTCGCTGAAACCACTTTAGCTCCCAACATTTTCATCCTTGCAACATTGGGTGCTTGACGTTCAATGTCTTTTTCTCCCATAAATACTGTACAGTCTAAGCCCATTAAGGCACAAACTGTAGCGGTTGCAACTCCATGTTGACCTGCTCCTGTTTCTGCAATAATTTTAGTTTTTCCTAGCTTTTTTGCTATTAGAATTTGACCAACAGTATTGTTTACTTTATGTGCTCCTGTATGGTTTAAGTCTTCTCGTTTTAAGTAAATGTGAGCACCGTATTTTTCAGACAAACGTTTTGCTAAATACAATGGTGTTGGGCGCCCAACATAATCTTTTAATAAAGATTTGTATTCTGTTTGAAACTCTTCAGATTCAATAATTTGAATGTAATTATCTTCTAATTCTTTTACATTTGGATACAACAATTCAGGGATAAATGCTCCTCCAAATTGTCCAAAATATCCGTTTTTATCTGGGTGAAATTTTGATTTCATATTTTAAATTATGTTGTCATTGCGAGTTTACGAAGCAATCTCTTTATAAATAAGAAGATTACTTCACTTCGTTCGTAATGACGTTCTTTTTAAACTTTTCTAACGCTTCTATTTTCTTAACTCCAGGTTTACTTTCAAATTTACTATTTACATCTAACGCGTAAATGGGTAAATTGGTTTTTCTTACTATTTGGATTTGTTCTACATCATCTGCACCTATTCCACCACTTAAAAAGAAAGGTTTTTTATAAGGATATTTTTCTAGAACAGTCCAATCAAACTTTACGCCATTTCCTCCTCTTTCTTTTCCCTTGGTATCAAATAAAAAGTAATCTACTACTTCTAAATAAGGCTGTAATAGATCAAAATTAAATTCATCTTTTATACCAAAAACTTTGATAACCTGAACTTGATTCAGGCTCTTTCTTTTGGAACCTCTATTTTTTTTGGATTCCACATAATAAGAAGCTGAATCGAGTTCAGCTTGTTGTAAATTCTCCTTTAGAAGTCGAATATACTCCACAGATTCATCTCCATGTAACTGAATCGCATCTAACCTATATTCTTCTACCAAAGAAATAACAATCTCTAGATATTCATTGACAAAAACACCTGTTTTTTTAATTTCTTTTGGCAATTCTGGAATGATTCCTTCAAAATTTCTCTTCGATTTTTCATAGAAAATAAACCCCAAATAATCAGGTTGTAATTCAGCAACTTGCTGCATATTTTCTTTGAATTTCATTCCACAAACTTTGAGTTTCATTCTTTTTACGGTTTAATCGTTTATTTGTTTAATCGTGTAAATATTCTTAATCAATCTCTAGAAAATGTCTTTTACACAATTAAACAGTTCCACACTTACACTTTTTAGCGTATTTGATTGATAAAATCTTGACAGGCTTCCCCAGGATTGTCTGTTTTCATAAAATTTTCTCCAATCAAAAAACCTTGAAAACCAAATTCTTTTAATCCAATAATTATTTTAGGATCAGAAATTCCACTTTCTGAAACTTTTAAACATGTATCTGGTATTTGACCTGCTAGCTTTATAGAATGCTCTAAATCAACTTCAAAAGTTTTTAAATTTCGGTTATTGATACCTATAATTTTATTGTCTAAATCGTTAATTTTATCTAAATCCTCTTGAGTATGCACTTCATACAAAACTTCCATCCCTAAATCTGTAGCAAGATTTCCATAGTTTTTTAATTCTTCAGATGTTAAGCAAGAAGCGATTAATAAAATTACATCTGCACCAATGGCTTTAGCCTCCACAATTTGAAAACCATCCACAATAAAATCTTTTCTTAAGATTGGTTTTTGTTGATTGATGACTCTCGCCTCCATTAAATCTGCCATGGTTCCTCCAAAAAAAGAAGTATCTGTTAAAATAGACTGTGCAGCTACATTGGCATCTAAATAACCATTGGTAACTTCTGAAATGGTTGCTTTGTCATTAATAATTCCTTTTGATGGAGATTGACGCTTATATTCTGCAATAATTCCTGTTGAACCAACTTCTAACAACGATTTTTTTAATGAAAAAGTTGTTCTTCCAAAACTTGGACTTTCCACCAATTTCTTTACAGGAATTTCTGCTTTTATCTTTGCAACTTCCTTCTTTTTAAATGCGATTATTTTATCTAAAATTGTCATATTTATTTTTAAAAATCATCTCGATACAAATTTTTCATGCTTCAAAATTCACTCGATGTGACAGTAAGGATGTCAGTTCGAGTGATTTTCTCTTTTTTGAGAAAATTATATCGAGAACTTTCTATTTATTTAATTTTTTATTTCTATATCTCAAAAAAAAGTAAACAATAATTCCAACTATTAAACCAATAATCATTTGTTTAAAAAGATTTTTAGTTTGAATTCCGATAGCAGTTCCCATCAACAGAAATGCAGGAATAATTAAAATTAAGTTGTTTTTCTTTTTTGCCATTATATATAATTTTGTCACTTCGAGTGATTTTCGACGCTAGGAGAAAATTGTATCGAGTAGTCTCAATTGTTCTCGATAAAAATTTTTCGTTCCTCAAAATTCACTCGAACTGACATTACTTTTTAATTTACTAATTTTTGTAAACATTCTTTTGCTTTTAAACCAAACAAAGAATCTTTTGCTTCTTCAAAAGCATCTTCGAAAGACTTATTTTCATCAACAATAGTTAATGCAAAAGCAGCGTTTGTTAGTACCACATTATTTTGTGCTTCTGTCCCTTTTCCTTCTAAAATAGACTTAAAAATTTTTGCTGCATCTGCCACATTATTTCCTCCAAATATTTCTGATTGCGCTATTCTTTGCTGCCCTAAATCTTCTGGATTTATAATTTGCTCTCCTTGTTTGGTAAATAGTTTGAATCCGCTTGTTAAAGAGATTTCATCATAACCATCTAGCGCATGTATAATTCCGTAATTGATGTCTTTTTCTTCTTGTAAAATATAATTGTACAAACGTGCAATTTCTAAATTAAAAGTCCCTAACATATGGTTTTTAGGCGAACTTGGATTTACCAGTGGCCCTAACATATTAAAAAATGTTTTTAATGCCAACGCTTTTCTTGTGGGACCAACTGCTTTCATTGCAGGGTGAAATTTCGGCGCGTGTAAAAAACAAATATTCGCTTTTTCTAAATGCTCTTTTAAAGTATTTTCATCATTTGTGAATTGATACCCAAAACTTTCTAACATATCAGATGAACCCGATTGCGAAGACACAGAATAATTACCATGTTTTGCCACTTTTTGACCTGTACCAGCAACGATAAAAGATGTTAAGGTTGAGATGTTGAATGTATCTTTTCCATCTCCTCCAGTTCCCACAATATCAATGGTATTAAAGTCAGAGAAATCTACTTTTATAGACAATTCTTTCAACGCATTTCTAAAACCAGAAAGTTCATCAACGGTAATTGGACGCATCATAAAAACCGTCATAAATGATGCTAAGTGAGCATCATTGTATTTTGAAGCAGCAATATCTTTTAAGACTTGTGTTGCTTCAGGTTTTGATAGTCTTTCGTGGTTGTATAGTTTGTTTAGTATCTGTTTCATTTCTTCTTGTCATTCCCAACTTGATTGGGAATCTATTTTACTTCATAATTTTATGGATTCCCTTTTTCAAGGGAATGACAAATAATTTTCTAATTTTTACAAGCGTTGATAAAATTTCTAACCAACTGCTCACCCACATCTGTTAAAATAGATTCTGGATGAAATTGAACCGCAGAAATTGGGTAAACCTGATGCTCAATTGCTTGTATTAAACCGTCTTCATCTCTTGCTGTTACTTTTAATTCTTCTGGAAAACCCTCATCTGTTGCAGCCCAGGAATGATAACGTGCCGCCATAAAAGTTTCTGAAACATCTTTAAAAATCATTGCTGTAGGGTCTGTGACCCTCATTTCTGTAGCAACTCCATGAAAAACATCGTCTAAATTGATGATTTTTCCACCAAAAACCTCGGTAATTGCTTGTAAACCTAAACAAACTCCAAAAATAGGTTTGATACCTGCATAAGTTTTAATCACTTCTTTTAAGATTCCTGCTTCATCAGGAATTCCAGGTCCTGGAGATAACATGATGATGTCGTATTTTGCTACATCAGTGATACTGATTTCATCGTTTCTAAAAACTGCAGGAAAATTTCCCGTAATTTTTTCTACCATGTGTACCAAATTGTAGGTAAACGAATCGTAATTGTCTAAAATTAATATTTTCATTTTAAAAAGCTTTTGGCTTTTGGCATTTAGCTTTTAGCAAAAGGCTAACCGCTAATGGCTTAAAGCATTTTTTTAAATATCCTCTGCTAAAATCAACGCTTTTTTTAACGCTGCTAATTTATTATTTACTTCTTGTAATTCTTTTTCTTCGTCTGAATGAATTACGATTCCTGCTCCTGCTTGATAATACAAAACATTGTTTTTACTTACAAAACTACGAATGGCAATGGCTAAATTTACAGAGCCATCTAACCCAATTATACCTACTGCACCACCATAAAATCCACGAGATTGATTCTCATATTTGTCGATTAACTGCATTGCTTTGTATTTTGGTGCGCCACTCAAAGTTCCTGCTGGAAAAGTATCGCCCACAATTTCTATTGGATTTCCTTTTAACTGACCAGAAACTGTAGATACTAAATGAATTACATGACTAAAATACTGTACTTCTTTAAACACCTCTACCTCTACATTGTTTGCATGTTTGCTTAAATCGTTTCTCGCCAAATCTACCAACATAACATGCTCTGCGGTTTCTTTTTTATCTGCGGATAATTTTTTACCCAACTGAATGTCTTTAGCCATATCTCCAGTTCTTCTAAAAGTACCAGCAATTGGATTGATGGTTGCTCTACCAGCAGAAATTTTAATTTGTGCTTCTGGTGAAGATCCCATCAATTTAAAAGAACCATAATCGAAATAAAATAAATAAGGTGATGGATTTATAGAACGTAAAGCTCTATAAACATTAAACTCATCGCCTTTAAACTTTTGTTGAAACTGGCGTGACAACACCAATTGAAAAACGTCTCCTCTTTTACAGTGCGATTTTGCTTTTTTTACATACTCTATAAATTCTTCGCCCTTTAAATTTGAGGTTTCATCGCCAACAATATTAAAACTTTGGGTATTGAATGTTTGCGCATCTATAATCGTTTGAATTTCTTTAATACGAGATGCTGTACCTTCTTCTACATTTTCTATCAATGTCATTTCATCATTAAAATGATTGATGGCAATAATGAATCTATAAAAACTGTATTGCATTAAAGGAATTGCAGATGGAGCATCTGTTACATTTAAAGCAATATTTTCGAAATACTGCACAGAATCATACGTAGTATAACCATACAAACCATTGAATGATTTTAATTCTGCAGGACAGTCTAATTCGATATTTTGCGTGTATTTTTCGAAAATAGTATTGAAATTTCTTCCAATTTTTTCAGTTGCTAATTCCTGTTCTTTGTGAGAAAAAACTAAATGATGATTTTCTGCTTTTATAGAAACCACAGGCTCTATAGCAATAAAAGAGAAACTTTCTTCTTTACTATGATAATCTGAACTTTCTAATAAAAGTGTATTTGCAAATTTGTCTCTAAAACGCAAATACAAACCTACAGGTGTTATGGTGTCTGCAATTTTTGTTTTAGATATTGTTTTAAATTGTATTTTTTTCATTTATGCTGAATTTATTTCAGTATTTCTTATTTCTTAATACAAAGTGCTGAAGTAAATTCAGCATTATAAAAAAAGGCTTATCGTGAGATAAGCCTTTTTTTATACTATTTATATATATAGGTGTTTTCTCACTTAATTAGCTAAGAGAGTTCCACCACCATATAATATTCGTATTATTTTTCATTATTGATACAAATGTAGAAAGGGTTTTTTAGTTGAACAAATTTATTGTCAAATTTTTTATCATGAATTTAATTTTTTAAATAGAATCAATACTCATCGTTATAAAAGTATTAATTTATAACCATATTTTATAAAAAAATATAAATTATTAACAGATATTAAATTAAAGGTTTATAAAAACAATTAAATCTCGTTAATTTGTAGCTCCAAACAATGTGTTTGATTTGAATTTACTGAATTAATGAATGCGCCAATAATTTATGTTAAATTATTGGTGTGTTTTTTTTAGCATAAAGCTAAATCAGAAGATTAAATAAAATAAATAAAAACTTGTAGACAAAACAATTCTATATATATTTGTCGACAACTAAATTAAATTATGAGCAACAATAACAATAATAATTTCAATAATCCTATTTTCTAGGGTTGGAAGGTTATTGTTTAATACCATATAAAGCCTTCCAGAATTGGAAGGCTTTTTTGTTATTCTGAACTTGTTTCAGAAGCTAAAAAATATTAGAAATGAGTAAAATGATGACTGTCGACATTCTGTCGAGTATTAAAGGAGCAAAAGCATCTGAGACAGTAAGTAAACTTTTTGATGCAATTAAAAAAGCAAACACTTCAACAAGTAATTTAAGCAATAACGCTAATAATATATTGTCTTTAGATGATTTAAGAGAGGATGTTGTTGTAGAGAGTTCTCAAATAGAAAAGGATATCATCATTGAAAACTTCCCAAAGCAAAAGGATGGTTATTTAGTAGTTGCTAAGGTGATAGAAGAATAAAAGAGTTATTGGTTTATAGTTGTTAGCGCTTAAGAACTCAAAAAAAATATTTATGAGTAAAATTAGAGAAATCCATCATCAATTAAAAAACCAGGAAATTTCCTGTGTGGAATTGGTGCAAAATAAGTTGGATTTATTAAAAGAAAATACACACAATACGGTTAATTCACTTTTAGAAAATCTGGCTTTAGAAGCTGCTGCTAAAGTTGATGCAAAAATCAAAAATGGAGAAGAAATTGGTTTGCTAGAAGGAATTCCGTTTGGAATAAAAGACGTGTACATGGTGCAAGGCACTTATACTACAGCAAGTTCTGATTTACTAAAAAAATACAAATCACCTTATACAGCAACCGCAATCCAAAAATTACTAGATGCTGGTGCAATCCCTTTAGCAAAAGAAAACTGCGATAGTTTTGGACACGGTTCTTCATCAGAAAACACCATTTTTGGCGCAGTAAAAAATGCTGTAAATCAAGATTTAGTTGGTGGAGGTTCAAGTGGTGGTTCTGCTGTGAACGTTGCCAAAGATTACACTATATTTTCAATTGGTGGAGATACAGGAGGTTCTATTCGTCAACCTGCAGGATACAATAATGTTTATGGATTAAAACCAACGTATGGAAGAATTTCTCGTTTTGGTTTAATGGCATATGCATCTTCAACAGATTGTGTTGGACCACTTGCAAAATCAATAGAAGATATTAGAATCGTTTTAAATGTGATGAGTGGGAAAGATGTTAAAGATCAAACTACCTATCAATCTGAACCAATACCAGAAGAAACTACTTCAAATATTAAAAATATAAAATCAGTAGGTTACTTCAAAAACTTTATTGAAAGTGATGCAATTAGTCCAGAAATAAAATCAGATTTTTTAGCAACCATTAATAAAATAAAAGCAAAAGGTATTGCAGTAAAAGAATTAGATTTCTTTGAATCAGACACTTTAGTTTCTACCTATTATACTTTAGCAATGGCAGAAACTGCATCAAATTTATCCAGATTAGATGGCACAAATTACGGTAACAGAATTGAGGGTGATAATTTAAAAGACACTTATGCTATTACACGTTCAGAAAATTTCTCTGAAGAAACCAAACGTAGAATTGTTGGTGGAAATCAAGTGTTATCTCAAGGTTTCTCTGATGAAATTTATTTAAAAGGATTGAATTTAAGAGATCAGATAGCTGAGAATTTCGAGAAAGATTTTAATGAGGTTGATATCATTTTATCACCAGTAACCCCAAATACACCTCCAAAAATTGGAGATAGTTTAAAAGATCCTCTAGCCATGTATTTGTCTGATGCTTATACTGTTGGATTTAGTTTAGGGCAACTACCTACATTAACTGCGCCACAAGGTACAGCAACCGGAATTCAAATTACGGCAGCCAAGAAAAATGATGCATTAGTATTACAATTTGCGAACTTCTTAAAAGAATTGATATAATGGAGTTAGAACAATTAAATGAGCTGTTAAAAAAGCACGATTTAGAGTTAGTAATTGGTTTAGAAACGCATGTTCGCTTAAACACAAATACCAAGTTATTTTGTTCTTGTGCAAACCAAGAAACTACGCAACCGAATACAAATATATGCTCAGTTTGTACAGGACAAATGGGGGTTTTACCATCCATAAATAAAGAAGCCATAAACAAAGCAATTTATTTTGGAAAAGCGGTAAAATCTACTTTTGAAAATGAAGTGATTTCTTGGGATAGAAAGCATTATGAATATCCTGATAATCCAAAAAATATACAAATTACACAGTTTCATAATCCTGTAATTCCTGATGGACAGGTTTCTTGTTTTAGAAATGATGGCTCTCAATTTACAGTGAATTTAACGCAAGTTCATATTGAGGAAGATGCAGCAAAATTGATGCACGAAAAGAAGATTTCTTTGGTCGATTTTAACAAAGCTGGAGTCCCTTTAATTGAAATTGTTACAGAACCATGTATTCGTCATATTGAAGATGCATCAACCTACGCACAATACATTCAGAGAATCGTTCAGAATTTAAAAATATCTGAAGCGAATTTAGAGAAAGGTGAATTTAAATCTGATGTTTCTGTTTCGCTTCGTAAAAAACATAGTTACAATTTAAATCCGCGTACAGAAATCAAAAACTTGAACTCGTTTAAGTTTATGATTGAAGCTTTAAAAGAAGAAGTTGAAAAGCAATTGAACTATTATATAGCGCATAAAGATTTTAGACCAGACCAAACTACAGTATTGTTTGATGCCGATTTAAAGCAAACCAAAACAATGCGTAAAAAGGAATTTGAAGCGGATTATAGATTCATTTCAGAGCCAGATTTACCGTTTGTAAACATCAAAAACGTAGTAGAATCTATTGATGTTGATGTAAGTTCTTTACCTTTTGCTGTAGAATCTATTTTGATTAAAGGAGGCGTTTTACCTCAAGATGCCAAGTTTTTTACTGCGGATTCTTTACGTTCAGAAACTTTTATTGCGATGAATAATGTGATTAAAGATCCATCTTTTGTAGCGAAAACATTGGTAAATAATATTGGTGCAGACGAATACAAAGACATTCATGATGTAAATCATTTAATTGAGATTTTTCAATTATTTAAGGAAGAAAAAATCACCGCTGTTTTAGTACAAAATGCTATTATTCGTTATTTAAAAGATAGAACTTTTGATTACAACAAATACTTTGATGAAAACACGATTTCTGAAGAGAAAATAAAACTTGCAGTGATACAAGTAATTGCAGAAAATAAAGCAATTGCCAACGATATTAAAGCAGGAAACCAAGGAAAAGCTGGTATTTTAGTTGGTAAAGTCATCAAAATTATTGGTAAAGGAGCTTCAGGAAAAGTAATTCGTGAGGAGATACTTTCTCAGATTTCTGTTGAAAAAAGAGGAAGTTTGAAGTCTGAAGTTGGAAATATAGAATCTACAACTAAAAACCATCAACCAAAAACCAAAAACCAAGAAGAATTAGCCGAAATCCCTATAATAATCAAGGACAATTACAGAACCCATAAAATATCAGATTTAACAGACAATTCTATAACAGAAGAAGTTAGACTAGCGGGTTGGGTTGCAAGTGTAAGAGATCATGGAGAATTAATGTTTATTGATTTACGCGACTCGAGCTACCAAATTTTTCAAGTACGATTAAGTAGAGAAACCTTTCCGAATTTAGATGAACTCGTAAAACTAAAGCCAGAAACCGTAATTACGGTTAAAGGAATTGTTGTTCAAAGAAATGAAGATGATTATAATGCAGGTTTAAGAACAGGTAAAATAGAATTAGAAACGGCTGAATTAGAAATATTAAACCTTTCTAAAACCTTACCTTTTGAAATAAAAAGAGCCATGAAAACGAATGAAACAACGCGTTTTCAATACAAGTTTTTAGACCATAGAAATGATGATGTTCGCAAAGCAATTGTAAACCGTCATAAAGTAATCAAGCTAATGCGTGATATTTTAGACGAAGAAGAATTCTTAGAAATTGAAACGCCGATTTTAACGGCTGGAACAGATGAAGGCGCAAGAGAATTTATTGTACCAACAAGAAAACAAGCTGGTTCTTTTTATACCTTACCTCAAGCACCACAACAATTTAAACAAATGTTGATGGTTGGTGGTTTTGAAAAATACTTCCAAATTGCGCGATGTTTTAGAGATGAAGATTCACGTGGAGACCGTCAACCAGAATTTACGCAGTTAGATATAGAAATGGCATATGCAAGTATGCAACAGATTATCGATTTAAACACAAAAATGTTTAATGAAATAGTAAAAAAAATCTATGGTAAAAAATGGATTTTACATCCTTTTACAACCATTACTTACAAAGAAGCGATGGATAAGTATGGTTGTGATAGACCAGATTTACGTTTTGGATTACAAATGCAAGACATTACAAACATTGTAAAGGACACAACTTTTCAGGTATTTAGTAAACCTATTGACGAAGGCGGAATTGTAAAATGTATCAAAGTTTCTGCTGCAGAACAGGGTAACAAACGGATGTCTAAAGGTCAGATTGAAAACTTAACAGCTATTGCACAACAACATGGCTTGGGTGGTTTGGCATACATTATTGTAAATGAAAACGATTTACAATCGCCTATAATTAAATTTTTAGGGGAAGAAATTGCTGCTAATATAATCAAAGCAACAAATGCGCAAGTTGGAGATATTGTATTCTTTTCTGCAGCAGATTATGCAACTGCAAATAAAGCATTAGATGCTGTTCGTCAAGAAATGGGACGTATTTTAAAGTTGATAAATCCAAAGGAATTAAGACCTGCTTGGGTGGTAGATTTCCCAATGTTTGAAAAAACAGATGAAGGAAGATGGACATTTACACATAATCCATTCTCTATGCCAGCCATTTATGACTTAGAAAAGCACATGACTGGCAATGATGATGAAATTGGAACTATTATCGCTCAACAATACGATTTAATCTTAAATGGATATGAAATTGGTGGTGGATCTGTTCGTGCACACAAGTCAGAAATTTTAGAAGCAACTTATAAAAATATGGGTTACAATAAAGAAGAAATGATAAAAAGTGTTGGAACCATGTACAAAGCCTTTCAATATGGAGCGCCACCTCATGGAGGAATTGCTTGGGGTGTAGACAGGTTAATGATGATTTTAGAGAAAAAAGCTTCTATTAGAGAGGTAATGGCTTTCCCTAAAACAGGAACTTCTGAAGATTTATTATTTAATGCTCCTTCTATTTTATCTGATAAAAAGGTAGAAGAAATGAATGTAAAAATTATAAGATCTTAAGAAAATCATTCATCAATCAACCAAAAAAAATCCGCCAAAAGCGGATTTTTTTTACTTTAAAAACATTGTTTATTTTAAAGAAACTTGATATTGTAAAACAGCCATTCCTTTATAACTTTTCTGCTGAATAGTAGTTGCATCAAAAATGGGTCTATGTTGGTAGCCTATACTAAACTTGTTGTTGTGTGTACCATTAAACAAAAAATTAACAGCAAAATCATAAACGGTCATCTGATCATTTAAAGCATCCCAATTAGAACTTTGTATCGAAATATTTGGCTGAATTACAACAGGTTGCTCTAATATTTCAGTCATTTTAAACGCATATCCCAACTGCATATACCAAGTTGTACCTGTACCAATCATTGGAAAAGCTACACCTGCACCATTAAAATCTGTACCTCCACTAGTTGTTGGATTATTTGCACCAACATTTCTAACATAATCTTTTCCAAAATCGTAATCATAATAACCCAAATAAGCTGTAATTGCAGCATCATTTGCCAATGGAAGATTTAAGAATGAATCTAAAGCCCAATGTTTCATATCATAAAAAGTTGTAGTAGGCAACATTGCATCTCCATCACTTGTGGCATTTTCTTGAAATTGAAAACCAGCTCCAATATTAAATACCTTTTTTGTATTTCCATAAGTTCCTATTTGATAAGCAGATTTATTTGATTCGTGCTCAAAAAATTGATATTTAATGTATGATGAATATTTAACTCTAGGTAAGTTATTTGAAAAATTCACTTCTCCATTAGGTGCTGTAGTAATAATAAAAGGTCTATTGAAAGTAAATCTGTAGTCAAACTTTCCAAATTGTCCTTTAACCCAAGCACCAAATAAACGGCCTAAGTCATCATTTTTTTCTACCGAATTTAAGGTAAATAAAGGAGAATCTAACCCCATCATTTTAGAGCTCGATCTAATATTCCATCTATTTAAACCTTGCCAACCAGATTTACCAACACCGACTTCAAAAGCCTTATGAAAAGAATATTCTAAGTACAAGTCAAGCACTTCTAACTGAAAAGGCTTGTTTTTAAAATTATAATTGTTTCCACCAAATATAGCATACACAAATATTTTTGGTGTTATTTGAGAATAAACAGGAATTCTTAAACGTCTAATAGAAATATCCATAAAATTATTGGTAATTTCATTGTTTATTAAAGACCCTTCATTAAAATCTGAATAACGTAACCAAATTTGAGAAGTCATATTCCATTTTATTTCAGGTTTAAACTTCTTCTTTTCTTGTCCATTTGAAATGATTGAAGAAAATAATACCATTACCAACAACCATTTTTTAATCTGTTTCATCTTGTCTTTTATTATGAATAACAGGACAAAATTAAGAGATACATACTCATCAAAACGTGACAATCATCATAAAATTTTTCACTTTTTTTTAAAACATTAAAAGCTAAATCGATGTAGTCATCATTTTTTTTAATTTTAAAATAATCTCTATAAAGCATTTTTGGTTTTTCAATAAAATTTAACTGGGTAAAAAATATTAAAATACGTTTTAAGGTGCTTTTTAAGCGATTTAAGAAACTTTTAGAGTTATCAACATTTCTTATTTTTATCAACATTACAAGAAAAAAAGTGTTATTTTTCCTTATATTTGAAGGTTGCATAATTTGCAATTTTCAATCAAAATTATAATATAAACCTATAAAATGAGCGAAGAAATTAAAAAAGAATATGATGCTTCCAGCATTCAGGCCTTAGAAGGTATGGAACACGTAAGAATGCGTCCATCAATGTATATTGGTGATGTTGGAGTTCGTGGTTTACACCATTTAGTTTATGAAGTTGTAGACAACTCTATTGATGAAGCAATGGGTGGCTATTGTGATAGTATAGAAGTTACCATTAATGAAGATAACTCTATTACTACTAAAGATAATGGTCGTGGAATTCCTGTGGGTATTCATAAAAAAGAGGGCGTTTCTGCATTACAAGTGGTAATGACAAAAATTGGTGCTGGTGGTAAATTTGATAAAGATTCTTATAAAGTTTCTGGAGGTTTACATGGTGTAGGTGTTAGTTGCGTAAATGCATTATCAGATCATTTAACAGCTACCGTGCATAAAGAAGGTAAAGTTTGGCAACAAGAATATGCTAAAGGAAAAACCTTATACCCTGTAAAAACAATAGGTGAAACTGATTTTACAGGTACCATTGTTACTTTTTTACCAGACAAATCAATCTTTCAACAAACAACTCAATATAATTATGATACACTTGCTAACAGAATGCGAGAGTTATCATATCTTAATAAGGGTGTAACTATAACTTTAACAGATAGGAGGAATAAAGATGATGAAGGTAATTTTATATCGGAAACTTTTTTCTCTAACGAAGGTTTATCTGAATTTGTAAAATATTTAGATTCTACAAGAGAGCAATTAACAGCTGGTGTTATTGCCATGGAAGGTGAAAAAAATGGGATTCCTGTAGAAGTTGCTATGGTATATAACACATCGTATTCAGAAAATTTACATTCTTATGTAAATAATATCAATACACATGAAGGAGGAACGCATTTATCTGGTTTTAGACGTGGATTAACCCATACCTTAAAAAAGTATGCAGATGAATCTGGTTTACTTAAAAATGTAAAATTTGATATTGCTGGAGATGATTTTCGTGAAGGTTTAACAGCAATAGTTTCTGTTAAAGTACAAGAACCACAATTTGAAGGCCAAACCAAAACAAAGTTAGGGAACAGAGAAGTAAGCGCTGCAGTATCGCAAGCTGTTGCAGAAATGTTGACGGATTATTTAGAAGAAAATCCTAACGATGCAAAAACTATTGTTCAAAAAGTAATTTTAGCAGCGCAAGCCAGACATGCAGCACGTAAAGCTCGTGAAATGGTTCAGCGTAAAACTGTAATGTCTATTGGTGGTTTACCTGGTAAATTGTCTGACTGCTCTGAAACAGATCCTTCTCAATGTGAAATTTTCTTAGTTGAGGGAGATTCTGCAGGAGGAACAGCAAAACAGGGTAGAGATCGAAATTTCCAAGCCATTCTTCCACTACGTGGTAAAATCTTAAATGTTGAAAAAGCAATGCAACACAAGGTTTTTGAGAATGAAGAAATCAAAAATATGTTTACAGCTTTAGGTGTTTCTATTGGTACAGAAGAAGACCCAAGAGCCTTAAATTTAACGAAAGTTCGTTATCATAAAGTAGTTATTATGTGTGATGCCGATGTTGACGGTTCTCATATTGCCACTTTAATTTTAACATTTTTCTTTAGATATATGCGCGAAATGATTGAGCAAGGCTATATTTATATTGCAACACCTCCTCTATATTTAGTGAAGAAAGGACAAAAAAGAGAATATGCTTGGGATGACAATCAGCGTGATTTAATTGCTCAGAAAATGGGCGGAAGTGCAAATATCCAAAGATATAAAGGTTTAGGAGAAATGAATGCAGAACAACTTTGGGATACAACGATGAATCCTGAATTTAGAACCTTACGTCAAGTTACTATTGATAGCATGACAGAAGCAGATCGTGTTTTTTCTATGTTAATGGGTGATGAAGTTCCTCCTCGAAGAGACTTTATAGAACGCAATGCTAAGTATGCAAATATTGATGTATAACATACTTTATTAAGAACAAATCATACACATTTCTCAAAAGGAATGTGTATTTTTTTTATATTAGCAAAGATAAAGACTAAATATAAATAATTATTAACCAAACATATACGACATGAAAAAAGCTGTATTGTTATTTTTAGGCGTATTCGCCTTATCATTTCATTCAAAAGCACAAGATGGTTTTGAAAATATTCTATTGGCAGATGTCAATGATTCACAAAAACTTTTACAAGCCTATTTTGCACCTGGTATGGAAGGTTTTATCAATGGTATGAATTCAGGATGGTATCATACTGCTAAAGTGCATAAAAAATTAGGTTTTGATATTTCTATTGGGGCGAGTGGAGCTCAAATACCATCAGAAAAAGATCTTATTAATATATCTGCATTGGGGCTTTCTAGCAATTTAACTTCAACATCTCCAACAACATCATCTTTTTCTGGTGCTGATACTGGTGCTAATTTTCAAGTAACTAGAAATGTAAATGGCCAAACTGTTACAGCAGATTTTACTGCACCTGGTGGAGTAAGTTTACCAGCAAACTTAGTACCTGCACCTGCAGTACAAATAGGTTTGGGATTGCCTTGGAAACTTGAGGCTATGGTAAGATTTGTACCTAATATTAACTTTGGCGAAGACCAAGATGAAAGTTCTTTAAACTTATTTGGTGTTGGACTTAAAAAAGAAATTACTAACTGGTTTGGCCCAATAGACAAAACTCCTTTACACGTTTCGTTATTAGCTGCTTACACCTCGATGACTGTAAGTTATGGTATAGCAGATATTACTTCTGGAAATATTAGAACTCAAAATGCATTGGCTGAGTTTGATTTGAATGCTTTTACTGTGCAAGCAATTGCTTCTTTAAATTTTCCATTTATCAATGTTTTTGGAGGTATTGGGTATAATTCTGGCTCTTCATCTTTTAATATGTCTGGTACTTATACTGGAGTATTTGAAACAGGTTTTCCAGCTCCAAACGATACAGTGACCCAAACATTAACCATACCATCAAATTTAGATTTTAATTCTAGTGGAATTGCAACCACCCTTGATGCCAGATTAAGTTTAGGTTTCTTTAAAATATATGGTAGCTATGCTATACAAGAATACAATACTGCAAATTTAGGTATTGCTTTTAGCATTAGATAACAAAAAATTTCAACAAAATAAAGCATCTAGTTATAGGTGCTTTTTTTATGATTTATATCATCTATAAATATTTTATAAATCGTATTTTTACATCGTAAATTTATCACAAATAAAAAAAACAGAAAAGATATGAAAGTTACAGTTGTTGGTGCTGGTGCAGTTGGTGCAAGTTGTGCAGAATACATTGCTATTAAAGACTTTGCTGCAGAAGTGGTTTTGTTAGATATTAAAGAAGGTTATGCAGAAGGAAAAGCTATGGATTTAATGCAAACTGCATCTTTAAACGCATTTGATACCAAAATTACAGGTAGTACAAACGATTATGCTAAAACAGCAGGTTCTGATATCTGCGTAATTACTTCTGGAATACCTCGTAAACCAGGTATGACTCGTGAAGAATTAATAGGAATCAATGCTGGAATTGTAAAAACAGTTTCTTCGAACCTAATTGAGCATTCTCCAAATACAATTATCATTGTGGTTTCTAACCCTATGGATACAATGACTTATTTAGTGCATAAAACTACTGGATTGCCTAAAAATAGAATTATTGGAATGGGTGGTGCTTTAGATTCTGCTCGTTTTAAGTATAGACTGGCTGAAGCTTTAGGTGCGCCAATTTCTGATGTTGATGGAATGGTAATTGGTGGTCATTCTGATAAAGGTATGGTACCATTAACTAGGTTGGCAACAAGAAATTCGGTTCCTGCTTCTGAATTTATTTCAGAGGAAAGATTAGAGCAAGTTTTACAGGACACCAAAGTAGGTGGAGCAACTTTAACTGGCTTATTAGGCACCTCTGCTTGGTATGCTCCTGGTGCTGCAGTATCTGGATTAGTGCAAGCAATTGCTTGTGACCAAAAGAAAATATTCCCATGTTCTACTCTATTAGATGGTGAGTATGGTTTATCTGATTTATGTATTGGGGTTCCTGTGGTATTAGGAAAAGAAGGAATTGAAAGTATTGTAGAAATTAACTTAAATGATGCTGAAAAAGCACATTTACAAGAATCTGCTGCTGGAGTTTCTAAAACTAACGGATTGTTAGAATTATAATTTTAGATAAATAAATTTTTAAATAATATTGATTATATATTTATTATCTTCAAAAACACAAAAAAACGTTTCGAATTTTCGAAACGTTTTTTGTTTTTAGATTAAGGTGGATCATATTTTTAAATAATAAAATAAGGTTAAGACTTAAAGTATAGGCTTTCATTTATTACTTAAAATTGATAATATTACGTATTTCATAATATAAGCGTATAGAACAAACACTATATTAGAACAAAGTCATAAAGAATATCAGTACCTAAAAAGTTTGCTTTAACAAAAAAAAATCCATTAAAGAAGATATTCTTTAATGGATTTAAATAAAACTAAACTTGTATTTAATCGTTATTAAGAGCTATTTTAGATTCAGATTTCCAAACATTTACAGATGCAATAGCGTTATCTTGATAGTTAATCTCTTTTAAAGACTCTTTAGCCCAAAGAAACCATTTCCCTACCTTTTTACCATTATCATAGTTACCAATTTGAATTTTGTTACCAGATTTATCAAAACGAACCCACTCTCCAGTCAATTTTTTATCTTTAAAGAAACCTTGAGTTTTTATAGATCCATCTTCATAATAATAAGTAGCTTTTACTAAATCTTTTTCAGCCTTAAAAGTCGGTTGTTTTTCTTGCGCATATCCTGCTATAGCAAAGCATAGGATAACAAGTGAAATAATTTTTCTCATGATCATTGTTTTTTAAGGTTTACATTTCCTTTACAAAAATACTAATTTTTTTACTTTTACGCAACATTTTGGTAACATTAAATTAACATTAGAAAATAATTATTACATCTGTTTTATCAAAATCAATTATATTTACCTCACTTAGAAACCTAAACTATTGATAAACTGATATTAAGCCTACACACTTAATAACTACATTATCATTAATCTTTTTTATATGAAGTACCTATCAATTGCTTTTACATTACTCGTAATTATCATACATTTTTACATTGTTTATTTAGAGATGGTACTTTGGACTAAAGAAAAAGGTATTAAAACATTTGGATTAAAAAGTAAAGAATTTGCTGAGCAAACCAAAGTTATGGCTGCTAACCAAGGCCTATACAATGGATTTTTAGCTGTTGGTTTATTATGGTCATTAGCGATTAACAACACAGATGTAACCCTATTTTTTTTAATATGTGTTTTTATTGCTGGTATTTATGGTTTCTATTCAACAAAAAAAATAAGCATATTTTACATCCAATCAATACCTTCCATATTAGGTATTATTACCACAGCATTAATGTAAGAAAACGTTTTACACTTCTATTTAAAACTATTATTTTTACAGTTAATTCTTATACATAACATTATGGAAAAATACGTAGAAACAGCAAAAGATGTTTTAATTTTATATGCCCCAAAAGTAATAGCTGCTTTACTATTACTAATCGTTGGTTTATATTTAGTTAAGGTAATCGTTAAATCATCAAAAAAAGTAATGAATAATAGAGGCGTGGATATTACGCTTCAAAAATTTTTAGGGAATCTTATTAGTTGGATTTTAAAAATTTTACTCTTTATTACTGTAATTTCGTTATTAGGTATTCAAACCACATCCTTTGCTGCTATTATTGCATCAGCAGGTTTGGCGGTTGGTTTAGCGCTACAAGGATCTTTAGGTAATTTTGCTGGTGGTGTTTTAATAATGATTTTTAAACCTTTTAAAATAGGAGATTTTATTCAAGCCCAAGGTGAAAGTGGAACTGTAAAAGAAATTCAAATATTCACCACAAAATTAAACACTCCTGATAATAAAGAAGTTATAATTCCAAATGGATCACTTTCTAATGGTAATATTGTTAATTTTAGTACAGAAGATACAAGACGTTTAGATATAACTTTCGGTGTTGGTTACGATTCTAACATTAAAGAAACTAAAGAAGTAATTTTTAATATAATTAATGCTCATCCGTCTATTTTAAAAGAACCAGCTGCAGCCGTAAATCTCTCTGAATTAGCAGATAGCTCTATTAACTTTTTTACAAGAGTTTGGGTAAAAAAAGAAGATTATTGGAATGTAAAGTTTGACTTAATTGAGCAAACCAAAGAAGCGCTAGATGCTGCTGGTATAGATATACCTTATCCACATAGAGTTAACATTAACAAATCTGAATAGAATTAAAAAGTAGGCTTTTTCTTTTTTTCAGGAATTACTACAAAATCTTTTAAGTAAAAAGGCTCAAAATAAGCGACATTTTCGATGTCGCTTTTTTTGTATTTATCAAATGATAATTTAGCCATCTGTTCTGCTGATGGAAACTTATCAAATAAAAAAATAGCATTATGATGCGTAATAATAGTTTTACACTTTTCTGCACCATCGCCTAAAAAATAAACTTTAGTATCCTTTAAATATTCCGAAAAAGAATTCTCATCTATAATTTCTGCCTTAATTTCTCTTATTTGTTGATGAGTTTGATTGTAAACTGCTGCATATACTTCCATTCTTCTAGCATCAATCATAGGTACAATTAGTCCATCCTCAACATCAATAGCGTGAGATAATGAAGTTAACGTATCAATTGAAATTAAAGGCTTATCGAAAGCAAAACACAAGCCTTTGGCTGCAGACACTCCAATACGTAAACCTGTATAAGAACCTGGGCCTTTACTTACAGCAACAGCATCAATCTCTTTAGGTGATAAGTTAGATTCTTTTAAAACGTTTTCAATATAAGGATGCAGTACTTCTGCATGTGAATATTTACCATTGTTCAATTCTTTAATTGCTAAAATTTCTCCGTTTTTAGCTAAACTGACAGAACAATTTTTTGTGGCTGTTTCAATATTTAAAATGATACTCAAAACCTGTTTTTTTTACAAATATAGTTCAAAAAGAAAACCTCACTAAATTAGTGAGGCTTCAAATATTTTTTTAGTGAAAACTTAATCTAAAACCAAATCACCAGCATAAAATTGCAACACTTTAGTTTTAAATACATAATCGTATTTAGAGCGTATTAAGGTTGCTTGTGCATTTACCAAACGTGTTCTTACTTGGTCGAAATCGAACTGTGTCATTGCCCCAAAATTATAACGTTCTTGCGCATTTTTAAATGCTTCTTTTTGAGAAGCCAATGATATTTTTGCAGCTTCATAACTTTTTAATGCTGTTCTTACATCTAAAAAAGCTTGTTCTATAGTTTGTTTTAAAGATACTTTTTCACTTTCTAATCTTAACTGAGAGACTTCTTTATTGATTACAGATTGAGCTACTCTATTTTTAGTTTGAAATCTATTAAAAATCGGAATGCTTACATTAAATCCTGCACCATAACCAAAATTATCACTTAATTGATCAAATAAAGGAGTGTTAGAAAAACCTGTTGGCAAATTTAAATTGTACCCGTAATTTGTAGATAAACCTACAGAAGCAGATACTGAAGGTAAAAATGAAGCTTTAGATATTTCTATACTCAAATCTGCATTTTCAATAGCTAATTTTGCTCTAGCAATTTCTGGCATTCTATCCAAAGATTTATTATAAATCATATTTGAATTATTATAAAACAAATTAGCTGATGGTTGCCCAACATCTACAGGAGCAACATCAAAATTAACCACTGGTACTTGTAATAATTGCGCCAAATTCAATAAGGCTAAATCTAAGGTGTTTTCTTGAGTGATTACAGCTTGCAAATTGGTTGCTGCAGTAGATTGTGTGTTTAGTAAATCTCCTTTAGGAATTACACCAGATTTAAACCTTGCCTCTGCTGCTTCAATTTGAGTTTTACTAATTTCATATTGTACTTTTGCAGCTTCAAGATTTTCTTTTGCAAACAAGATATTTAAATACCCGTTTACTACAAATAGTGAAATATCATTTTCCATTTGTTTTAAATCTAACAAGCTAGATTCTACACCTAATTGTGCCTGTTTATAGATATTGGTATTTCTAAAACCATTAAATACAGCGATACCTGAGCTCGCGCTTAAAGAACCCCCAAAGAAACTTGTATTTACCCTATCTTGTGAAACAGGGTCAAAACCAGTACCAAAGTTTAAATTACCACCAGTGTTCGCATTTAAGTTTGGCAAAAAGTTACCCTTAGCAATATCAA
Source organism: Polaribacter sp. (assembly GCF_965660385.1). Taxonomy (GTDB): domain Bacteria; phylum Bacteroidota; class Bacteroidia; order Flavobacteriales; family Flavobacteriaceae; genus Polaribacter. The sequence goes on along the minus strand of NZ_CBFHZT010000028.1, from coordinate 14,340 downwards.
CATCTTTTTTAGCCAATTCAAGACTTAATCTATTTTGTTGAATAGAAATATTTTTCTTTAATGCTTCGTCTACACATTCTTTTAGTGTCCATTTTTTTTGAGAAAAGGTAGCTATTGAAGTAAATAAAGCTACAAATACTATAAGTTTAATTTTCAAAACAGGTTTGTTTTTGGTTGATTGTTATTCGTCTTTTTACAAAAGAAGTATCATTTCTTTTGCTATTGTTTATAAGACGATTAAAAGTAAAATATGTTACAACAATTTACTCTTATTGAAATGTTAATTTTTAGCGCGCTTTCGATATCTATAAATGGTAAAGAACAAAATACCAATTAATAGATAAGGAAAAACCATTAAATAAGTAATTCCATTATTAACACCTTCTGCCATAGATACATCTCCATTTTCCACAACTGCTTTACACATAGCGCATTGCGCATTTATCAATTGACCTATACATAGTATCACAAAAAAAACAATTCGTTTCATTATCTAATTTTAATAGTTTTACCTCTGTGCTTATTCATAAAATTTATTATGCACCACCGTTTATTTTTTATAAAGAATAGTTAAAATTTCTGTAATTCTTTAATTGTACTTATTATTCCAGTTCTCCTTTACCCTTTTTTTTATGTAATGAAAAATTCTAAAAAATACTGCAAATAATACAGCCTGAATAAAAATAGCTATCCATTTAAAATTGATATCGAATAGAAGAGAACCAATAAATTGAGCAACTGCAAACATTAAAAATAAAACAGGAATGTACACCAAGAAATATTTCCATAGAGGAATAGAATTCAGATACTCGGTTTCTTCATTTACATTTTTGTTGAGTTTGTTATTGATACTTTTTAAATTCACTATTTTATATTCCTATTCGTTACATACACCCTAAAAATAATATGAGTTATATTTTTAACCAATGAAAACCATCTACTTTCCATTTCTAAAATTTTCATCGGCAATAACTTTAAAATCACCTTTTAAAAAAGCATTATAATTTTTATAAAGCTATACAATAAGTGATAGAATTGTAAAAAGTGAACTGAAATTTTAAAAAATTTAACCAAACCTCAGTTTGTTTCACTTTTGCTTTGAACGGCTTTATTTTAATTTTTCGTTAGTATGATGACGATCATGATCTCTCTTTGTTTTTATGTCTAACTTTTTATTAAAAGCATCTTCTAAATCAATGCCAGTTTGATTAGCCAAACACAAAACCACAAACAACACATCTGCCAACTCTTCCCCTAAATCTTTATTTTTATCAGATTCTTTTTCACTTTGTTCTCCATAACGTCTTGCAATGATTCTAGCTACTTCCCCAACCTCTTCTGTTAATTGAGCCATATTGGTTAATTCATTAAAATAACGAACTCCGTGATTTTTAATCCAAGTATCAACTTGTTGTTGTGCTTTTTGTATGCTCATTTTTTTAAATTAAAATTGTAAACTCTGAATCATCAGATTTAAAAAACTGGTATTTTTTATGCGATATTATACCACAAAGATAAAAAGAAAAAAGCCCTTAACTTAAATTGTTAAGGACTTTTTATGCGGTCTGGACGGGACTCGAACCCGCGACCTCCTGCGTGACAGGCAGGCATTCTAACCAGCTGAACTACCAAACCGTTGCTAATAGCGGGTGCAAATATAACACAGATTTTTATATTTGCAAGCAGAAAACAAAAAAATTATTTAAAATTTTTTCTTTGTAATAAATATGCGGTTAAAATATCTGTGTAACCTTTATTAATATCTACTGGAACATAATCAATCTTATATTGCAAACATTTGTTTTTCAAATCTTTAAAATAACCCAAAGCTAAATCTTTGTATTTTTCTTGCACATTTTCAGCAAACACATTTATTTCGTTTCCTGTTTCTACATCTACAAATTTTTTTGGTGCATTATCAAAATTAAAGTTAAGTTCTGTTTTCGCATCATAAATATGAAACAAAACGACCTCGTGTTTGTTGTATTTTAAATGACGTAAAGCTTCGAACAATGCAGTATCTTCTGCTGTGGTTTGAAACATATCTGTAAATAAAAAAATTAAAGAGCGTCTATGAATTTTCTCTGCTATCTCGTGCAAATATCGATAAGTTTCTGTGGTAGCTGTAGATTCTGATACTAGCAACTGTTCTAATTGATGTAACAACATTTTGCGATGACGTTCGCTTCCTTTTTCTGGTGCATAATATTCGTACTTATCAGCATAAATACTTAAGCCCACTGCGTCTCTTTGTTTTTTTAAAATTTCCATTAAACACGCTGTTGCAACCGCCGAAAATCCAACTTTATTTAAGTTATCTAAAGTTTGTTTTTTTACAATGGGATAATGCATAGATGCAGAATTATCGATAATAATATGGCATCTTAAATTGGTTTCTTCTTCGTATTTTTTGGTGTATAATTTATCGGTTTTCGCAAATAATTTCCAATCTATATGACGTGTACTTTCTCCTTTATTATAAAGTTTATGCTCTGAAAACTCTACTGAAAAACCATGAAACGGACTTTTATGCATACCTGTAATAAAGCCTTCTACCACTTGCTTGGCAAGTAATTCTAAGTTTTTAATTTCTGATGATTTTACTTCAGATACCTTCATTCTTCTCTTTTAATTATTTGTGCTTTTACTAAATTATCTGTAACCTGTAATAATTTGTTTATTAAAACGGGATTATAGTCTGGATTTTCTGATAAAAATTCTTGTAAAATAGTGTATGCTTCTTTTGATGAATAATTTCCAATTGAAGAAGCCAACCATCCTTTAGGGAAAAAAATATCGCCTGTTAATTGCACTTCTTCTAATTTTTTTAATATTGGGCGTAAATGTTTAGATGCTGCTGTTTGACGCAAAGGGTGATGAATATTATTCATAGCAGTTTGCACCCATGATTCATTTTCTCTGTTTTTTTTATCTAAAAGTGACACCATAAAAGTATCTCTAACCGTAGATTTGGACGATAATGAAGGAAGTAACCAATTGAAACGTTTAGATCTGTCTGGATTTGAAATTCTTATTTGTTGTTCCTCTAAAATTTGTGTTGCTAATGGATGTTTAAAAATGGCCAACTTCATAGCTAATTTTGTATAATCGTTTTCGTTTAAAAACAAGTTATCTATAGTTCCTTTTTTACTCCAAAGCGTATAAAGTGTTTTTAGAGATTTTTTGGTATAGCCTTGCTCTACATACAAGTTGTATAGTATTTTTTTTATGTTTTTAGGTGTATCCTCTAACAATGTTTTAATTAAAACTTGCTCTGTAATTGTCACCCAGTCTTCTTGTTGTTTTTCATTTAAAAAATGCCAAAAAATAACATCCATTCTACCACATAAATAACTTAAAATCAATTCATTTTTTTCGTATTTAATAGCTTCTAAATAAAATTTATACACATCTAAAGGAGTAATATTTCCTATCAACATGTTTTCATATAAATTAATGTATTGATAACCTCTGGAAACCTTATTTTTAATATTCCTATACGTATGCACTTGATTTTTGTAAATAGGATAAACTCCATAACCAAAACCGTTCGTATTGTATACTACTTGACTTGGTTTTAAACCTTTTGTAGCGAAAGTAATATCTAACGATTTTCCAATATTGTTTATCTCAATATCTTTTTTAGTGCCTCTTTGATCAATCAATGTAATTTTAAAAGATTGTGGCCATATTTTGTCAGTACCATCTTCTGCTTTTTGATGTAAGACAAACTTGGTAATATTACCATTTTTATTGGTTTCAATTTCCTCATAAAAAATAGGTCTGCTTGACGAATTTACCCAAACATCACTCCATTTTTTGATATTGTCTGTTGATTTTTTATCTAAAATAGCTACGAGTTCGCCCCAATCTGCATTGGAATTTTGATAAGTTTTAATATACTCTCGAATTCCTTCTTGAAACACATCTTCACCCAACAAAAACTCTAACTGACGCATCATAATGGGTGCTTTGTTATAAATAATTCTACCATACAAAGAACCAGCATTTTTAAGATTGTCTAGATTTTGACGAATAGGATTTGTGCCTTTTGTTCTGTCTTCTGAATATGCACTTGGGTAATGACTCATCATAAAACTCAATTTATGATTTATTTTAGGAAACCTAGGATTCACTATTTTATCTGCCATAAAATTAGCAAAGACTTCTTTCATCCATACATCATTAAACCATTTCATGGTAACCAAATCGCCAAACCACATGTGTGAGGTTTCGTGAGCAATTAACTTTGCTCTACGTAATAATTGATTTTGTGTTGCATTTTTATCTAAAAATAAAGAAGATTGCCTGTATTGAATGGCGCCCACATGTTCCATTCCTCCATATTGAAAAGAAGGAATTGCAGCAAAATCCATTTTTTGAAACGGAAACTTTACATCAGTATAACCTTCTAAAAAATCTAATGCATTTTGATGAATTTTATATACCTCTCCCACACTTTCATTTATCTTTTCTTTGTTATTTTCTCGATATAAAAAGCGCATGTCAAAAGCACCTGGATTTTTAGTTTCTTCTGTGAATTTACCTGCTACAAAAGAAAATAAATAAGTACTCATTAAATCAGATTGCTCAAAAACATGAGTATTAAAATCTTCTTTGGTATTTTCTTTAACTTTAAGCACAGCACCTGCTAACACATTCCAATCTTTAGGAGCAGTAATTGTTAAGTTATATTTGGCTTTAATATCTGGCTGATCAAAACAAGGAAACAAAGTACTTGCCCTATCAGGAACTAATAATGTGTATAAAAATTCATCATTTCTATTTAATGATTGTTCTCCTGCATCAAAAATAATTTCAACTGAATTATCCCCTAAATTCAAATTCCTTTTGTCAATGATGATATGTTCTTTCTGATGATTAATTTCAGCATTTTTATCATTTATTACAATTGATTTTAAGTTAGAGGTTTTATCATTAAAATCTAAAACAACATCATTTTTTAAATCATTAATTGTAAAATTGATTGTTAATTTTGATGAAATCGACTTTTCTTTTTCTCTTGGAATTTGAAAGTGTAGATGGTAAACAACATCAAAAATTTGTTGTTTTCTTTTTTTGGCTAATTTATATGAAATTCCGGTTTCTAATTTTAGATCTTTAGTTGTTGTTGTACAAGAAACCAAAATCAAAACACTAACAATACAACTAAATACTTTTTTCATGTTTTCTTCAGAAATTATTAATATCAAAATTGGTATTAATTACATATACGAAACCGTTAACTTTTTGATTATTTTTTATGGTTATCGGAACTATTTTTCTGGTATAAGCTTCAGTTTCAAAACCATCTAAAACCTCCCAATTTCTCTTTAAGTTTTCAGAAACAAACAGAAAACCTTCCACTTTAGCATCAAAATTACTTTTTATCAATCCAGGATATCCTGTTTGTTTTTCCCAATCCTTATCAAATTCAAATCCAAAAAGAGTTGCTTTTATACAATCTCCTCCAATATTTTGTAAGATATGATGATTAGAACACCCTGGTTTTAAGGTACCATACACAAAAAGTTTGTCCATAGGCTATTACAACTAAAATTCTAAAATAAAAAAAGGTTTGACGTTAGCCAAACCTTTTATGTTTTATATATTGTTAAACTATTATAATGCAGCATCAATTTTACCTGTATAAACATTTTTAGGCGCAACACCCACTTGCTTATCTACTACTTCACCATTTTTAAAAATTAGAACAGTTGGTATATTTCTTACACCATATTTCGCAGCAAATTCTTGGTTTGCATCAACATCTACCTTACCTACAATAGCTTTACCATCGTACTCTGTATGAATTTCATCAACAATTGGCCCAACCATTCTGCAAGGTCCACACCAAGCTGCCCAAAAATCTACTAATACTGGTTTGTCTGATTTTAATACTACCTCATCAAAAGTTGCGTCTGTTATTTCTAATGCCATCTATATATTTTTTAATATTATTTTAAATTTTGATAGTCAAAAGTACACTTTTTATTTGCTACTAAATTTTTAAAAAATTGCTTTTTACTATCTATCTATCAATTGTTTTTATGAATAGGTTTAAAACAACTCAGCTGCAATAGCATGAATATTATCACTTTTACCCATTGAATAGTAGTGTAAAACAGGCACACCAGCTGCTAATAATTCTTTAGATTGATTAATAGCAAACTCAATACCTACTTGACGTACATCTTTATTTGTCTTACATTTTTCTACCTCAGCAATTAAATTTTCTGGAATATCGATTCTAAAAACTTGAGGTAATAATTGCAAGTGACGTTTTACTGCAATTGGTTTTATTCCTGGTATAATTGGCACGTTAATTCCGGCTTTTTTTGCAGCCTCAACAAACTCAAAATACTTTTGATTGTCAAAAAACATTTGTGTTACTACATAATCTGCACCAGCATCTACCTTTTCTTTTAAGCGTTTTAAGTCGGTTTGTAGCGATGGTGCTTCTAGGTGTTTCTCTGGATAACCTGCAACTCCGATACAAAAATCTGAGCAATTGTTGGTTTCTACAACATCATGTAAATATTTTCCTTTATTTAAATCATGAATCTGCGCTACCAAATCTTTAGCATAGTGATTACCATCTTTATTTGGCGTAAAATATTTTTGATGACTCATGGCATCACCTCGTAAGGCCATAACATTTTGGATTCCTAAATAATGGCAATCTACTAAAACATACTCAGTTTCTTCTTTTGTAAAACCTCCACACAAAACATGTGGTACAGTATCTACATCATATTTATGTTTTATTGCAGCACAAATCCCGACAGTTCCAGGGCGCATTCTGGTGATTTTTCTATCTAATAAACCATTCCCTTTATCAATATAAACATACTCTTCTCTTGATGTTGTAACATCTATAAATGGCGGTTTGAACTCCATTAAAGGGTCTATGTTGTCATACAATTGTTGAATGCTATTTCCTTTTTTAGGCGGAATAATTTCAAACGAAAACAATGTTTTTCCGTTTGCTTCTTTAATGTGATCTGTAACTTTCATAAGCCTCCCTTAATCCCTCCAAAGGAGGGAAACTGTTGTGGGTATTTTGTATTATTAATTTATTTTATTTGGGCGTTACTTTATCCTGATAGCAATCAGGACCAAGTCGCGCTTTACACTATATCTTTTTATGCTAAGTTTCTTTAGCATCTGTCTTTTCTAAGAACTTTATGAATTTACCCTATAAGATACTGAAACGAGTTCAGCATAAAAAGGATGTCGTTTCAATCGCTAACGCAATTTGTTTGCTAACGTCATTGCGAATGTAATGAAGCAATCTATTATTTAACAAGAGTTTACTTCGTCCTTTGTCCTCGTAATGACTTTTTTACTCCTCCGCCAAATTCGAGTGCAACCATTTTTGTGCTTTCTCTTTTGTAATTCCTTTTCGTTCTGAGTAATCTGTTACCTGATCATCTGTAATTTTACCCAGACCAAAATATTTGGCTTCTTTGTTGGCAAAATAATAACCAGAAACTGCTGCTGCTGGCCACATGGCCAAACTTTCTGTTAAGGTTACTCCTATTTGATTTTCTACATCTAACAAATCCCAAATAGTTTCTTTTTCTAAATGATCTGGACATGCAGGATAACCTGGTGCAGGACGAATACCTTTGTAATTTTCTTTGATTAAATCTTCATTCGTTAAGGCTTCATTAACTGCATATCCCCAATGTTTGGTTCTAATTTGTTTATGTAAATATTCTGCAAAAGCTTCTGCAAAACGATCTGCAATGGCTTGTGCCATAATTGCATTGTAATCGTCTTCTTTTGTTCTGTAACTATCTGCTAGTTCTTGCGCGCCAAAGATACCCACACAAAATGCGCCTATGTAATCTTTTTTATCTGTTTCTTTTGGTGCGATAAAATCTGCTAATGCTAAATTTGGTATGCCTTCTCGTTTTTTTAATTGTTGTCTTAAAGTTCTGAAAACAATCTTGTGATTATGAGATTTTTCGACAACTTCGTTGGCTACTTCTAATGAAACTTTCTTTTCATTAGAACCAATGCTCGAAATGATATTTCTATTCGGTTTTCGTGAAACTTCAATATCATCATCATTGATTGTATTTGCTTCAAACAAACCAAAAATTGCTTTTGGTTTTAGCAATTGTTTAGCAATGATTTCTTTAATCATTTCTTGTGCTTCCTCATACATTATGGTTGCTTGTTCTCCAACAACTTTATCTGTAAGAATATCTGGAAATTTTCCATGCAAATCCCAACTTCTAAAAAACGGACTCCAATCTATAAAAGGTACCAATTCTTTTAAACTCAGTTGTTCTAAAGTTTGAATACCTAATTCTTTTGGTTTTACAATTTCTGAGGTTTCCCAATCGATTTTATATTTACGTTTGCGAGCTTCATCAATAGAAATATATGATTTTTCTTTACCACGCTTTAAAAACTTGGTTCTGAATTCGTCATAATCTTTTTTCAGTTTTGCCGTGTATAAATGGCTTGATTTTTTGTTCAACAAATCACCCACAACAGTTACAGCTCTTGAGGCATCATTTACATGAACCACTGCATTTTTATATTGGGTATCTATCTTAACAGCTGTATGTGCTTTTGAGGTTGTTGCACCACCAATTAATAATGGTAACTCAAAATTTTGACGTTGCATTTCTTTGGCTAAATACACCATTTCATCTAAAGAAGGTGTGATTAAACCACTTAAACCAATGGCATCAACTCGTTCATCAATAGCAGTTTGAATGATTTTTTCTGGTGGAACCATCACACCTAAATCAACAATCTCATAGTTATTACAAGCTAAAACAACACTTACAATATTTTTACCAATATCGTGCACATCTCCTTTAACAGTTGCCATTAATATTTTTCCTACAGGCTCTGATTTGTCAGATTTTGCTGCTTCTATAAATGGGTTTAAATAGGCAACCGCTTTTTTCATCACCCTAGCAGATTTTACTACTTGTGGCAAAAACATTTTTCCTGCTCCAAATAAATCGCCTACCACATTCATACCAATCATTAAATGACCTTCTATAACTTCTATTGGTGCGTCAGCTTCTTGTCTTGCTTGCTCTACATCTTCTATAATAAAAGCATCAATACCTTTTACTAAGGCATGAGTAATTCTGTCTTGTAACGGGTTTTCTCTCCAAGTTAAATCTGCTCCAGCTGCTTTTTTAGAACCTTTTACAGTCTCTGCAAAATCGAGTAAACGTTCTGTAGCATCTTCTCTTCTGTTTAAAATAACATCTTCTACATGTTCTAATAAATCCTTAGGAATATCATCATACACCTCTAACATTGCAGGATTTACAATTCCCATATTCATACCATTTTGAATAGCATGATATAAGAACACAGAGTGCATTGCTTCTCGAACACCATTGTTTCCTCTGAACGAAAATGATACGTTACTTACACCACCACTTACAGAAACATTGGGTAAATTTTCTCTTACCCATTTTGTAGCTTCAATAAAATCGATGGCATTTCTTTTGTGCTCATCCATACCTGTGGCTACAGGAAAAATGTTTAAATCGAAAATTATATCTTCTGAAGGAAAGTTTACTTTGTTAACTAAAATATCATAAGATCTTTTAGCTATTTCAATTCTTCGTTCGTAATTATCTGCTTGTCCAACCTCATCAAAAGCCATTACAATTACTGCTGCTCCATAACGTTTTACTTGTTTGGCTTCCCATATAAATTTTTCTTCGCCCTCTTTTAAAGAAATAGAGTTTACCACACATTTACCTTGCACAACTTGTAAACCTGCTTCTATGATTTCCCACTTAGAGCTGTCAATCATAATAGGAACTCTACAAATGTCTGGTTCTGCTGCAATTAAATTTAGGAAACGAACCATGGCTTCTTTTCCGTCAATCAAACCATCATCAAAATTAATGTCGATAATTTGTGCTCCACCATCTACTTGATGACGTGCAATGTCTAAAGCTTCATCAAATTTTTCTTCTTTAATTAATCGTAAAAATTTACGTGAACCTGCTACATTTGTTCGTTCTCCAACGTTGATAAAATTGCTGTTTTCGTTTAGAACTAAAGGTTCTAAACCTGACAGCTTCATATAACGTTTTTGGTTAATAGTTGTTGGTTGTTGGTTGTTGGTCTTACTCATACTTTTAATTTCTTGTAATAATTAATAAAACCATTTAATAGTTTTTTATTAGAAGTAATTTTTTCTAAAATGCTTTTTAATTGTTCTTCTGATATGTAATCTAAATCGAAAGATAAATATAACTGCGTTTCCACTTCTTGTAAAGATCCCTTTGCTATATATAGAAAATGTATTGTTTCCTTATTTGATTGTCTTCCTATACCTTCAGCTATGTTTGAAGGTACAGAAATAGAGCTTCTCCTAACCTGATTAGTCAAAGCATATAATTCTTCTTTAGGAAAATTCTTAGTTAAAAGATATACTTCTTTCACTAACTTTCTAGAATATTTCCAAACATCCAATTCTGTATAATCCATATTTTATCTAGTTTATAGTTATTAGTTTGTAGTTGATGGTTTTTATTCTGACCAAAAACTAAAAACCATTAACCAACAACTATTCTCGGTTTGTACTTAGCAGCAATATTTGCAATTGCTTTTATATGTTCTGGACTGGTGCCACAGCATCCTCCAATAATATTGATTAAATTTTTCTTTAAATATTCTTCGATTTGCTCACCCATTTCTTCTGGAGTTTCATCATACTCTCCGAATGCATTTGGTAACCCTGCATTTGGGTGTGCAGAAATTGCAAAATCTGTTTTATTGGCTATTGCTTCTAAATGTGGTTGCAAAAGATTTGCTCCTAAAGCACAATTAAATCCTACAGATAAAAGTGGAATATGAGAAACTGAAATTAAAAAAGCTTCTGCAGTTTGCCCTGATAAAGTTCTTCCTGAAGCATCTGTGATTGTTCCACTTAGCATTACAGGAACTTCTATATTTCGTTCTTCTTTTACTTCTTCTATGGCAAACAAAGCTGCTTTTGCATTTAAAGTATCAAACACCGTTTCTACCAATAATAAATCTGCACCACCATCTAACAAAGCTTCTGCTTGTTGCTTGTATGCGATTCTTAATTGATCAAAAGTAACGGCTCTGTATCCAGGATCGTTTACATCTGGAGACATACTTGCAGTTCTGTTAGTTGGCCCCATAGAACCTGCTACGAAACGTGGTTTGTGAGGCTCTTTTGCTGTAAATTCATCAGCAACTTCTTTGGCAATTTTTGCAGATTGGTAGTTTAATTCATACACCAAATCTTCCATTTGATAATCTGCCATTGCAATCGTAGTTCCAGAGAATGTATTGGTTTCTACAATATCAGCACCTACTTCAAAATATTTACCATGAATGGTTTTGATAGCCTCTGGTTGTGTAATTGACAATAGATCGTTATTTCCTTGTAAAGGTGTTGGATAATCTTTAAAACGTTCGCCTCTAAAATCTTCTTCCGTAAATTTATAGGCTTGTAGCATAGTACCCATGGCACCATCTAAGACTAAAATTCTTTCTTGTAAAGCTTTATAAATATTTGACATATTCTAGTATTCTTTAATATGTCATCAGGAAAAGTAAAGTGTTTTCGCTGTTATCTTTCGTATGTAAAATCTATTTAGAAATATCTAAAAGATACTGAAACAAGTTCAGCAAACATTCGTAGAATGTAGCACCTTCTTCTCTAAAGATACTGAAACAAGTTCAGCATTAAAAGGGTTGCCAAGGTCTCACAGGGTCTATTCCCTCAACCTTTCGTGATAACATATTAATAAGTTTATGAACTAAATTCGAGACAAAGTAACGAACTTTTTTTGTGTTTTTATAATTTATTCAAAGATATCTGATGACAGGTATCTGTCTCCTCTATCACAAATAATAGCAACCACAACCCCCTCATCAATTGAATTGGCTATTTTTATAGCTGTAGCAACAGAACCTCCACTGCTCATTCCAGAAAAAATGCCTTCTTCTTTTGCCAAACGAATGGTCATTTCTTTGGCTTCTTCTTCACTAACTTCTAAAACTTGATCTATTTTATTCGCCTTAAAAATTGCGGGTAAATATTCTTCTGGCCATTTTCTAATTCCTGGAATTTTTGCTCCATCTTTAGGTTGTGCACCTATGATTTGAATATTTTTATTTTTCCCTTTTAAAAAATCCGAAACCCCTGTGATGGTTCCTGTAGTTCCCATTGCTGATACAAAATGGGTTACTTGCCCTTCTGTATCTCTCCAAATTTCTGGACCAGTAGTATTATAGTGTGCTTTGGGATTATCGAAATTATCAAACTGATTTAAACGAAAATATCCTTTTTTATATTTTAATTTTAAGGCATGATCTATGGCACCTTCCATACCTTTATCAGAAGGAGTTAAAATTACTTTTGCACCATAAGCACGCATTGTTTTTACACGTTCTATCGTAGAGTTTTCTGGCATTGTAATTACCATATTTACACCTAAAACTTTTGCCATTAACGCCAAAGCAATTCCTGTGTTTCCGCTTGTTGCTTCTACTAAAGTATCACCCTTTTTTATATTTTTTCTTTTGATTGCTTCAGAAATCATATAATAAGCAGCTCTGTCTTTTACACTTCCTCCAGGATTATTTCCTTCTAGTTTTAACAATAAGGTTACACCCTCTTTTTGAAAAATGTTTTGAGCTTCCACCAAAGGTGTGTTTCCAACAAAATCTATGATACTTTTAGTTTTCATCTTTCTATTTTCTCTTTTGAAATATTTTATTTTCTGATTGCACTGTAACCACCGAATTTTCTGATATTGATTCTGTAATACAAACATTAGCGCCTATTACAGAGTTTGCACCTATAACAACATCACCACCTAAAATAGTAGCGTTTGCATAAATTACAACTCCACTTTCTATAGTTGGATGTCTTTTGGTAGAGGCTAAACTTTTCTTTACTTGAATTCCTCCTAGAGTAACACCTTGAAAAATTTGCACATTGTCTTTGATAATCGTGGTTTCTCCAATTACAATTCCTGTGGCATGGTCTATAAAAAAAGAATCACCAATTTCTGCTCCTGGATGAATATCTGTACCTGTTGTGCTATGGGCAAATTCGCTCATCATTCTTGGTAAAATTGGCACTTTTAATTGTAACAATTGATGACTTAAACGATGCACAGCAATAGCATAAAAGCCTGGGTACGCTAAATAAACTTCTTCTAAACTTTTTGATGCTGGGTCATTTTTATGAGCAGCTAAAGCATCTAAATCTAATTTTTCTCTTATTTCTGTAAAATAGCTCTCGTAAACAGCCCAAATTTCTTTACCATCTTCAATGGATAGTCTTTCTAAAATTTTTAAAAAATGTACTTTAGTTTTTACTCCACTTTCAGATAGATGATTGACATCAAACAAATTGTTGATTAATTGTTTGGTAAACGTAGCTACAGCGTCTCGCAAACACATACTGTAGTTTTTAAACGCTACTATAGGTTCTACTTCTTTCATCAATATAAATTATGCTTCTGGAGCTAATTCTACTTCTAATCCGTCTATTTCTGGAGTCATTTGTATTTGACATCCTAATCTGCTGTTGTCTTCTACATAAAATGCTTCTGCTAACATTGCATCTTCATCATCAGACATTTCTGGTAATTCGTGCGCTGATTTTACATAGCACTGACAAGACGCACACATTGCCATTCCTCCACAAACTCCAATTGTACCCTCTTCTGCTAATTCATAAGAACGTACAACTTCCATCAAGTTCATTGCCATATCTGTTGGCGCAACAACATCATGCGTTACACCATTTCTATCTGTTATTTTTATATTGATGTCTTGCATCTTTTTATTTGTTGGACTTTAGTCTTTAGCTATTAATATATTCTTTTTTTCGTTATTGAGTCTACAAAGTTAAGTAATCCTGACAATTTAAGGTTTTAAACTTTCAAGTTTTTAAAATCTGTATCTATGTTATGTTTTTAAATTTGCTATTGACTGTAAGAAAGCGTTTTGTTTCAAACAAGTTTAGCCCAGATTGAAACGACATCCTTTTTTAGATGAGATTCCTGCCTTCGCAGGAATGACAGATAAAAAAGATATAGTGGAAAGCTGGAAATAGCTTCTAAAAAAATTAATTTATAGCTTTTACTACGGCTTTTGGCGCTTCTTTTGTTGTACCATCAAAACCTTGAACTCCACCAACTGTGGTATACTTCATTACATACTTTTTGTCTGGAAAGATTTTTTTGTACGCACTTTGACACATTAATGTTGCTTCATGAAATCCACATAAAATCAGTTTTAATTTTCCTGGATAGGTATTTACATCACCAATTGCGTAAATTCCAGGAATAT
>NZ_CBFHZT010000027.1:0-42413 GCF_965660385.1 Polaribacter sp. | reverse complement strand
TATGGAAAATTAGTAGCGCAAGTGCCTATTGATAGCCAAGGTTGGAACGGAATTTATCAAGGAAACTTACTTCCTGCAGATGATTACTGGTTTAATATTACTTTAATTCCAACTGAAAATTCCAACAAACCCGTCATCAATAAAAAAGGAAATTTCTCGTTGTTGAGGTAGTAGGAATAGTTGTTTTCACCAAGATTCTGTCGTTATCTAATTTAAAGAAAAGAAATAAATGAACTTTAAAAGCTTATATTTTCTTTAAATAAATTATTATCATAATCTCAAAAAATACATTTTTTTTAATCAATAAATAAGAAAAATATATTTTTTATGAAACAAATTGAGTAAACCGTTTTTTTTTAACATTTTGTTTGGTAATTTATTTTTAAATATATTTGAAAAAATAAATTACCAAATCCATTATGAAATTAAAATTACTTATCACTCTTTTTTTTATTGGGACATTACTAGGTAATGCTCAAGTTATTTATAGTGACGAATTTGATGAAAACATCAATAAGCTTGCATCTACGAGTTCTTTGTCTTCAGTAATTAACTCTAATAATTTAGAAATTACAGGAAATGGAACTTCTGGTAGTTACCAAAACCTTGTTTATAATTTTCATAACTCAGGAACAAATACCACCATTAATGCATCTGCATCTCCAAAAATATATGTAAAAATTAAAGCTGAGAATTCACCCACAGTTCGTATAGATTTTGTAGATAAGAATGGATATTCAACTTCTTTGCATGGTCTTATTGCAACTCCTTCTTCTGAATATCAAATTTTTGAATTAAATTATACAGATAGACTTATTGATGGGGGCTATGGAGGCCCATGTACTTCAGGACCTTGTAACTTAGATCCAACTCAACTTACACAATTGTCATTCTATATTAACCCTGGTACTGGTGGATATACAGGTAAAATTAGTATCGAATGGATTTCTATAGGGGAATCTTTAGAAGTAGAGCCTGATCTTAATTTAAAGAATGCAAAAGTCATTGGATATTTACCTGATTATAGATTTAGTTTAAGTAATGAAATTGATTATACTAAATTAACTCATTTAATGATTTGTTTTGCAAACCCTGATGCTTCTGGAAATTTACAAATATCTGATTTCTCACAAGTTGTTGCTGATGCTAGAGCACAGAACCCTAATATAAAAATTTTATTATCATTAGCTGGAGGTGGTATCGAAAATACTCAAATAGCCAATTATTGGTCTAATCTCATAGATATTCCTGCAAACAGACCTGCATTTATTTCAAAAATCGTCAATTATGTAAACACACATAATTTCGATGGTATTGATATTGATTTAGAATTTGATTTAGTTACTCCTGGATATAGTGATTTTGTTTTGGAATTAAACACAGCATTAGACGCACACAATAAACTTATTACAGTTGCTTTTCCGAAAGTTTATTACACACATTTAACTCAAACTGCTTTAGAAGTTTTTGATTTTATTAACTTAATGGCTTATGATAATGCAGGTCTTTGGAGTGCATCTCCTGCTCAACATAGCTCGTTTACATTTTCGGAAGAAAATATCAATTTTTGGAAAACTACCGGTAAAATTAGCCCAGAGAAACTAATTTTAGGGGTTCCTTTCTACGGTCATAATTTTGATGCAAATACTTTTGTAACTTACGGAGAAATGGTTCAACAAAATCCTAACAATGCAAATGTTGATCAAATTGGAAACACTTTTTACAATGGAATACCGACTATTGAAAACAAGGTAGAACTGGCCTATAACAAGGTAGGAGGCATTATGATTTGGGAGTTGGGTCAAGATTCATTTACAGAAAACTCTTTATTAACAGCAATTCATGAAAAATATACTGACCTTAATGTAACAACTACTGGGTTAGGAAGCAATAGTACAACCTTATCTATTGAGGATAATTTAAATTTGGGTAATTTAATAAGCATTTATCCGAATCCAACAGAGGGAATTTTAAATATAAAGTCTGCAAATAAAATTAAGAATATAATTGTTTACAATACCCAAGGTAAGGTTGTAAATGTTTCTAAGTCTAAAAATTTAGATTTAAAAATATTAACAAGAGGCTTATACTTTTTAAAAGTGATTACCGAAAACAACAATATTATTACAAAAAAGGTCATCAAAAATTAAAAATAATCATTCAATGCAATTAGCAGCGAACCACTAAAAGGTTTAAAATTTTAATACTAAAATTAGTCCTTTTTTTTACTTAAAAAAAGAATCTACAAATTCTACTTTATTAAAAACTTGTAAATCGTCTATGCCTTCACCTACTCCAATGTATTTTACAGGAATTTGAAACTGGTCTGAAATACCGATTACAACACCACCTTTTGCTGTACCATCTAATTTAGTAACTGCTAAAGAAGTTACTTCTGTAGCTTTTGTAAATTGTTTGGCTTGTTCAAATGCATTTTGTCCTGTAGAACCATCTAAAACTAATAAAACATCGTGAGGAGAATTATCTACCACTTTTTGCATAACACGTTTAATCTTCGTCAACTCATTCATTAAATTAACTTTATTATGCAAACGACCTGCAGTGTCTATAATAACCACATCAGCATCTTGAGAAACTGCAGATTTTAAAGAATCGTAAGCTACTGAAGCAGGATCAGATCCCATTTCTTGACGAATAATTGGTACCTCTGTTCGGTCTGCCCAAACTTGTAATTGATCAATAGCAGCTGCTCTAAACGTATCTGCTGCTCCTAAAACTACTTTTAAACCTTGCTTTTTAAATTGACTAGCTAACTTACCAATTGTTGTTGTTTTCCCTACACCATTTACACCTACAACCATTAAAACATAAGGCATTTTTTTGCCATCTTTCTCAGAAATTTCTGGTATCGAAAACTCGGTTTCATTACCAATATTAGTTTCTGATAAAAGCCCAGCAATCTCTTCTCGAAGAATTCTATTGAGTTCGTCTGTACCAACGTACTTGTCTTTAGCAACACGTTCTTCAATTCGGTCGATAATTTTTAAGGTTGTGTTTACACCTACATCTGATGCTACCAATACCTCTTCTAAATTATCTAAAACATCATCATCTACTTTTGACTTTCCAGCAACTGCTTTCGATAATTTACCAAAGAAACTTTCTTTAGTTTTCTCTAACCCTTTGTCTAAGGTTTCTTTTTTTTCTTTCGAAAATATATTTTTAAAAAAACTCATTTTTCGAGTTGTTAATGGTGATTATTATTTTTTACTTGTCTAAAACTGTACCAATTTAAATAATTGACAAATTGGCTGTTAATCAACTCCTTTTGCAGACAAGTTGCGTTAGGGATTGTAGCATTTGTTTGAGCTCTTTTTTCTGGTTCCTGAATTTAATTCAGGAACCAGAAAAAAAGCGAGTGCGAAAAGCCCGACTTTAATCTTGAATGCTTTCAAGATAAAGTAACGCCCAACCTTTAAAAAATTTAATGATTAGGAAAAGTAAAGGTAAAAAAAAAGCTACAATCTAAAAGAATGTAGCTTTAAAATATTGTATAGTAAGTGATTACTTTTTTGCTAAAAAGTCGTTTACTTGAGATGGATCCATAATTGCTTCTACAAATGTATAAGCTCCTGTTTTTGGAGATTTCACCATTTTAATTGCTTTACTTAATCTCTTAGATCCTGTTTGTAACGATGCTACTGATTTCTTTGCCATTGTATAAATGTTTTAAATCTATGTGCTCTATTCTGAGTTCTAGATAGTTGTATTATTTAATTTCTTTGTGAACAGTCATTTTCTTTAAGATAGGATTGAATTTTTTAATTTCCATTCTATCTGGAGTGTTCTTTTTGTTCTTGGTAGTAATGTATCTAGAAGTTCCTGGTTGACCAGAAGTTTTGTGCTCTGTGCACTCTAAAATTACTTGAACTCTGTTTCCTTTTTTTGCCATCTCTATTCGAGTTTAAAAGTTTTAACGTTTAAAAGTTTGAAAGTTTTACAATTGAAAACTGAAACTGTAAACTGCGACTTATATTATTTTGTTAAAAATCCGTTTGCTCTTGCTTCTTTAATAACTGCAGAAATTCCTTTTTTATTGATATTCTTTAAAGCTGATGCAGATACTTTTAAAGTAATCCATTTATCTTCTTCCGGAATATAAAAACGCTTTGTCATTAAATTAGCGTCGAATGTTCTTTTGGTTCTATTTAAAGCTTTAGAAACGTTGTTTCCAACCATTGCTTTTTTTCCTGTTAATTCACAAACTCTAGACATCTTCTTACAGTATTTATAGTGTTATCTCTAAACGAGGTGCAAATTTACAAATAATTCTAAATATGAACAAAACAAATTTACTAATTATTTTAATATTTCTTTTTGAAGCAATTCTAAGGCCTTACTTACGGTTCTATTGATTACTTTTTCTCGGGGTTGCCCAAAATTGAATTTATCTACAAACTCATTTTTATCAGAAACAATGGCTATATAAACTAAACCTACACTTTTATCATTATGATCGGTTGTGGGCCCAGCATTACCTGTAACTGAAATAGCGTAATTTGTGTTAAGTTTTTCTTTAGCTCCTTTAGCCATTTGCAAAGCCACTTCTTTACTTACCACTGAATATTGTTCTATGGTTTTTGGTAAAACACCTAATAAATCGATTTTGGTTGCTGCTGAGTAGGTTACAAAACTACCTTTGTAATAAGCAGATGAACCTGCCACTGAAACTAAATTCGATGCTATTTTACCTCCTGTAAGGCTTTCTGCAGTACAAATGGTTTGATTATTTTTTTGCAACAACTCCCCTATTCTTTTTTCTAAAGAACTATCATCATCTAAACCTGTTATGATATCAGGAATTAATTGATAAACCTCTGCAACTTTTTCATTGAGTTCTTTTTCTAATAACTTTTTATTTTCGCCTTTGGCGGATAAACGTAAGCGAACTCTACCAAAGGATGGTAAATAGGCCAATTTGATATGCTTTGGCAAATTATCTTCAAAATCTTCAATAATTTCTGCAATAGTACTTTCTCCTTGTCCATAAGTCATTATAGTTTTATGAAGGATAAAGGGCAGTTTAAATTGTTGCTGAATTTTAGGCAAAACCTTGTTGGTAATTAATCCTTTCATTTCATACGGAACACCTGGTAGAGATACAAAAACAGTTTCATTTTCATAAAACCACATACCTGGCGCTGTTCCGAAATCGTTCATTAATAAGGTTGCTTTGGATGGCAGTTGCGCTTGATAACGCTGAATTTCTCTAAAAGGGTGATTTATTTTTTCAAAGAGTCCTTTAATATGTGTAATTACCTCTGGGTATTCTATAACTTTATCATCATTAAAAAATTTTGCAATTGTTTTTTTGGTGATATCATCTTTTGTAGGCCCTAAACCACCAGTTATAATAACGATATCAACTCTTTGCTGTGCCTCTTGCAATGCATTTAAAATGTGTTGTTGATCGTCTTGAATAGAGGTAATCTGATATACAGAAACACCTATTTTATTTAATTGTTGCCCAATAAACTGTGAATTGGTATCTACAATTTGCCCTATTAAAATTTCATCTCCTATCGTTATGATTTCGGCTTTCATTTTTTTTTAATCTAAAAATTTTAATATCCTAAGAAATTTATACATTGCTCAACCGTTATTTTTTATTCTTTTCCGATGTCATTTATTTTTGGAATAGCTGCATTATTTTTTTGCAATCTTTTCTTTATCAATATAAAGACAATAAATGAAACGATAATACTCAACACTATTGACAAGTTTCGATGATTGTCTAAATTTTGATGCACTTTAAAATTAGTAAACACACCATAAATCAAGAGATATACAATTCTAAAAATTAAACAAACAAAAAAACCAATACAAAAATAGAAGGCTTGATTTTTTTGGTATTTCTTGGCTAAAAACACAAAACTCCAGCCTATAAAAACAGAAGTTATAATTTGTATGATAAAATTGAACATTGCGCTAATTATCTATAAATTAAAAAAACAATATACTATTCTTCTTATACTAAGCCGAATTATTTAATCCTTATTTGAAATGCTTCTTTGCCTTCAATAATTCCTTTTAAATTATCATTTTCAGAAACATTACCCACTCCAGAAGGAGTTCCTGTAAAAATAATATCACCTTTTTTTAAGGTAAAATATTGAGATACATAGGCAATTAATTCGTCTATTTTCCACAGCATTGCATTTGTATTACCATCTTGAACCATTTCATCGTTTTTATACAATTGAAATTTTAAATTTTCTAAATCGAATTGCTCCTTTGGGTAAAATTCACCTACAACTGCACTTCCATCAAAAGCTTTGGCTTTTTCCCAAGGCAACCCTTTTTCTTTACATTTGGCTTGAACATCTCTGGCAGTAAAATCGATTCCTAAACCAATTTCATCATAATATTTATGTGCAAATTTGGCATCAATGTGTTTACCTACTTTATTAATTTTTACCAAAACCTCAACTTCATAATGTACATCATTAGAAAAAGGAGGAATAAAAAATGGATTTTTTTTAGGTAAAATTGCTGAATCTGGTTTTAAAAAAACAACAGGATGTTCTGGTTTCTCATTTGCCAATTCTTCTATGTGTTTTGCGTAATTGCGCCCAATACAGATTATTTTCATACTCAATTACTAATTTTAAATTACCAATTACGATTGCAATCCTTTATAGTTTAAGTTCGTAATTATTAATTCGTAATTATTTTTTACTCTCCAGCTTCCGGAAAAACTACTGCTCTATTTCCTGATACTATTATTTGATGATTTAAATGACATTTTACAGCTCTTGCCAATACCAATTTTTCGATATCTGCACCAATTCTTTTTAACGTTTGCGTGGTACTCTCGTGGGTTACTGGTTTTACATCTTGCTCTATAATTGGTCCTTCATCTAAATCTTCTGTGGCATAATGCGCTGTAGCACCAATTAACTTTACACCTCTTTCATAAGCTCTCTTATAAGGATTTGCCCCTTGAAAGGCAGGTAAAAAAGAATGATGAATGTTGATAATTTTATCTTTAAAATGATTGATAAAATCTGATGACAAAATCTGCATGTATCTTGCCATAACTACCAAATCTATATCGTTAACCTCTAGTAATTTTTTAACCTGTTCTTCTTGCTCTTTTTTAGTATTTTTTGAAACCGGTAAATGGTAAAAAGGCACTGCAAACATTTCAGCAATATGTCTTAATTTATCATGATTACTAATCACCATTTTTACTTCGCAATTCAACCTTCCTTCTTTATAACGCTCTAATAAATCGTATAAATTATGACTGGTATGTGAAACCATAATTGCAACATTTTGTTTTTTATCACCATAATGTACAGACCATGTAAATTGTAAAGGATTTGCTAAAGCTAAAAAACTTTTTTCTAAAGCTGATTTTGAAATCGCTGTTCCCTCTGCATTTAAACGAATACGCATAAAATACATATTCTCAACAGAATTTACATATTGCTGACAGCTTAAAATATTGAATCCTTTTTCATAAAAAAAACTGGTAATTTTTGCTACCAATCCTTTTTGATCTGGGCATTTTATTAAAAAAGTAACTACTTGTGATTTCATTCTATTTAATTATGAATTATTAATTTAAAATTACGAATCTAACATTGGTAATTTATAATTCTAAAATTTACAATTGTCTATGGTATCCATTTTTTAGGAAAATTAGGTTTTCTTTTTTCAAGAAACGCATCTCTTCCCTCCTTAGCTTCGTCTGTCATATAAGCTAAACGCGTAGCTTCACCTGCAAAAACTTGTTGCCCAACCATGCCATCATCTGTTAAGTTCATGGCAAATTTTAGCATTTTGATTGAAGTTGGACTTTTCGCTAAAATTTCTTGCGCCCATTCATACGCTGTACTTTCTAACTCATCATGAGGTATTACAGCATTTACCATTCCCATTTCATAAGCTTCTTGAGCCGAATAATTTCGTCCTAAAAAGAAAATTTCTCTTGCTTTTTTTTGCCCCACCATTTTAGCCAAATATGCAGATCCATAACCCCCATCAAAAGAAGTTACATCTGCATCTGTTTGTTTAAAAATAGCGTGTTCTTTAGAAGCTAAAGTTAAATCGCATACTACATGTAAACTATGTCCACCACCAACAGCCCAACCTGGAACCACACAAATCACAGCTTTAGGCATAAAGCGAATTAGTCTTTGCACTTCTAAGATATTTAATCGATGATACCCATCATCACCCACATAACCTTGATGCCCTCTTGCTTTTTGATCTCCTCCAGAACAAAAAGAGTAGACACCGTCTTTTGTGCTTGGTCCTTCAGCAGATAATAAAACTACCCCAATATTAACATCTTCGCCTGCATCATAAAAGGCATCATACAGTTCTGATGTTGTTTTTGGCCTGAATGCATTTCTAACATTTGGCCTATTAAAAGCTATTCTTGCAACTCCATTGCATTTTTTATAGGTAATATCTTCATATTCTTTAGCAGTTTTCCATTCAGGTTGTATCATAATTTTGTATTTTGGACGTTCATAAAGTGAACAAAAATCATCATCAGCAAAAATAAACATTCATAATTTATGATTAAGAAAACAGCCTCATTATTATTCATTCTTTTTTCTTTTGTAGGATTTTCTCAAAAAATAATTGAAAAAAGCTTGACATCTGAGATTTTAGAAACCACAAGAAATTTAAGAATTTATATTCCTGAAGGATATGAAAAAGATAGTATTAAAAACTATCCTTTAGCCGTAGTTTTAGATGAAGAATATTTGTTTGACACTTATGTGGGTAGTGCTGTATTGTTTGCAAAAAAAGATAAAGCCCCAAAACAAATAATAGTAGGGGTATCTATGGAAAAAACCAAAAACCTTGATATTGGCTTTAATCGCACTAATGGGCAATTAAACGCAGAAGCGAGATATTTTTATGAATTTTTAAGAGATGAAGTTATTTTTTATATGGAAAGCACTTACAGAACTTCTCCGTTTATTTCTTTAGTAGGTTATGGATATTCAGGGAATTTAGTTTCACATTTTTTAAAGGAAAATACGACTTTTATCAATTCTTTTATTTGCATCAATCCAAGTTTTTCAGATTTTATTGGGGGCGAATTGCAATCTTACAATTTAGGAAAGTTTGGCAAAGAAGATAATACATTTTATTTTTACACGAACAATTCATCATCATTTTCACCAGAAAAACAAGCTAAAATTAGCCGAGTTCAAAAAGGACTTAAAGGCCTAGATATTGAAAATTTTAATGTAATTAATGATGAAATTAACACAGCTAGCTCTATTTCTGCCATTGCTGAAGCAGTTCCAAGAGCAATGACTAAAATTTTTGAAATTTACTCTGCGATTTCTAAAGAAGAGTATGAGAAAAACATTAAAGATTTAGCCCCAAAAGATGCCATTTATTATTTAGAAAATAAATATTTAGAGATTCAGTTTTTGTTTGGTACAAATTTAGGCATCAGAGAAAAAGATATTTACGCCATTGAAAACATCATTATAGAAAAAGAAAATGGTGATAAGTTGAGAGATTTTGGTAAAATGATTTTAAAGCTTTTTCCAAGTTCGCCATTGGGTGAATATTATATAGGTAGATACTACGAAACAGGAAAAATGTATAAAAAAGCACTAAAATATTATAAAATTGGTTATGGAAAAATGGATCCTTCTGATCCTAATTCTGACGCTTATTATGAGAATATTTTGCGCTTAGGAGGACAGTAATGTAGTAAAAACAAATAAAGAATCGAAGAATAATGATTATAGATTTAATTTCGGATACTGTTACCAAACCTACTGCACAAATGCTAGAAGCCATGATGCAAGCAAAAGTTGGTGATGATGTTTTTAAAATGGATCCTACTGTAAATGCATTAGAAAGTAAAGTAGCCAATTTATTTAGCATGGAAGCTGCTCTTTTTTTTCCTTCTGGAACAATGGCTAATCAAACTGCCATAAAAATTCAAACACAACCAGGTGATCTAGTAATTTGTGACAAATACGCTCATATTTATAATTATGAAAGTGGAGGCGTTGCATTTAACTCTGGTGTTACCTGTAAATTGGTTGATGGTAATAGAGGAATGTTTACAGCTGAACAAATTGAAGAAATGGCTTCTGTTCAACCCCAAATCTATTTACCTTACACTAAAATGATTTGCGCTGAAAACACCACAAATAAAGGAGGTGGCGCTTGTTGGAATTTTAATGAATTACAAAAAATTAAAAAAATTGCAACAAAAAATAATTTAAAATTTCATTTAGATGGCGCTCGTTTATTTAATGCAATGGTGGCAAAAAATGAAACTCCAAAACAATATGGTGCTATTTTCGACACCATTTCTATTTGTTTTTCAAAAGGTTTGGGTGCACCTATTGGCTCTATGCTATTGGGTTCTAAAAAAGATATCAATCAAGCATTAAGAATTCGAAAATTATTGGGTGGAGGAATGCGTCAAATTGGTTTTTTAGCAGCTGCAGCAAATTACGCTCTAGACAATCATGTTAATCGATTAGCAGAAGATCATAAAAAAGCAAAAGAAATTGCCACTGTTTTAGAAACTTGTTGGTATATCACGAAAGTTGAACCCGTAGAAACTAATATTCTTATTTTTTATGTTGATGATAAAATTGGAGCTGATAATTTTATCCATAAAATGGCTGACAAGAACATTTTATTAACACCAATGGGAGAAGGCAAAATACGTATTGTAACGCATTTAGACTATACAGATGTGATGCACGAAAAACTTTTAAAAGAGTTAAAAAACTTTTAAAAATAAAATCGTATTACAGGAGATATTGGTGATGCAAAAATACTTTTATTCGTATCATATAAAACATCATAACGAATACCAAAAGCAAACCTGCCTTGATTGTAAGCAATACCTAAATGTAAGGCTGGAAAATTGGTTTTAAATGTAGTAAAACGATCTGTTTGTGAGGCAAAATGATACTCAAGATCGCCCGAAAACTGAATACCAAAATTAGTTTGAAATAACGAGATAATACTAATATTGTAAGCGTTTGTTGAAAAATCGCCTATTTCACGATACATATACCCTAAACCAGCTCCTGCTGCAAAACCGTTGTTAAAATTATATATGGCACTAGGTGAAATCCCTATATTGGTTTGATTTCCAAAACCTAAGGTAAACCCACCACCAAATTGCACATTATCCCAGAAATTTGAACGTTGAGAAAAGGTTGCTAAGGAAAAACTAATACAAAATAATAAGGCTATTTTTTTCATAACATAATTTAACTTAATGCATCTAATTTAGCCAACTCTTTATAATTTCTATTTAATTTTTTTAATAAAATTCCATAAACTATTTTGTAAAATAACCACAATAAAACTAAAGCTATCAACAAGAATATTATTTGTGAAACTATGGTGATAATAATGATTTGGGATGAATCTAAAGGCAAGTTTTCAGGATTCATAAATTCCATTAATTTTTCCGAATCAGAAAACATCACAATATTTAAAATTAGACTTGTTAAAAATACAGTCGCTAAATTGTAGAATACATAATATTTTACTGTTTTTCGAATACGTAAAATATTTCTCATCAGCTTTTTTGTATTGTCAGTTATCGATACTCTTTGATGGTTATTGTAAAACAGATATAAGAAAATAGTAATTACAACATAATGTAATACTAAAAATATGTTCATAAAATTAGTAAGATTCAATTCTTCATAAACCTGATAAAAACTATCTGGTATAATAAAATTTAACGCAGACCAAAATAAGAATTCCAAAATCCCGATAATAAAAATCCATTTTACAATAGATGATGATTTTGAATGCGCTAACTTATAAATATCTACTGTAGATAATTTACGAGTTTCTTCGGGTTGATTGCCCCAAATCTTTTTATAATTTTCTAATACATCCATAAATTATGGGTTTAGTATGTTTTTTAATTTCTCTTTTGCTCTATTCATTTTCACCCTAGCATTAACAGAAGTGATTCCTAGTGTTTCAGAAATTTCTTTATACGGTTTATCTTCTAAATACAAAAAAATCAAAGCCTTATCAATGTCATTTAAATTATGAATAGCTTTATACAACGATTTTAATTGCACTTCTTCTGTATCATCATAATCTGTAGCTTTAATTTTATAAGCAAAATCACTAATATCTTGCGTTTTAACTCTTCTAGTAGATTTTCTATACAAAGAAATGGCTGTATTTAAAGCCACTCTATACATCCAAGTACTAAATTTAGAATCACCTCTAAACTTTGGGTAATTTTTCCAAAGTTGTATAGTTATTTCTTGAAACAAATCATTGTGTGCATGTTGGTTTGTAGTATAAATTCTACAAATTTTATGCGCAATATTCTGATTTTGTTCAAAGTCTGATAAAAATTTAGTCTCTAAATCTTTCTGCACTTTAGCGATGATTAATTTTACATATAAGTAGCAAAGAAATAACAAATGTTACAATTATGTATAAATTTATTTTATTATCAAATAAATTTCCTAAATTTGTTGAACTTAAAAGGTAATAAATTGAACAATATAAAGCAAGATTTTACGATAAGAGATCTAGAAAACATTTCTGGTATCAAAGCTCATACAATCAGAATTTGGGAAAAGCGTTATAATTTGTTGCAACCTCGAAGAACAGAAACAAATATTCGATATTACACCCCACAAAATTTAACCAAACTATTAAACATTGTTTTATTAAATAATAACAATTATAAAATCTCTAAAATTGCGGCAATGTCTGAAGAGATGATTACCACAAAATCTAGGGAATTGGCATTTAGTGTTGCTACAAATGATGAAGCAATCAATTCGTTTAAAGTTGCTATGTTTCAGTTTGATAAAATTTTATTTAATAACACTTACAACAAACTTTTACATAAAAAAACCTTTAGAGAAATCTTCAAAGACATTTTTATTCCTTTTTTAGACCATATTGGTTTGTTGTGGCAAACAGAAACTTTATTACCAGCACACGAGCATTTTATTTCTAATTTAATAGCTCAAAAAATTCAAATTAATACAGAAAAACTACAGTACAGCATTGCAAATACAAACAAAACTTATGTACTATTTTTACCCGAAAATGAAATACATGAGCTGGGTTTAATGTATTTAAATTACGAATTAGTGCTAAGAGGTAATCATACAATTTATTTAGGTCAAAGTCTACCTTTAAATAATTTAAGCTATTTTTTAGATAGTAATCGCAAAATTTGTTTTGTAACTTCA
The DNA here is from genome assembly GCF_965660385.1 of Polaribacter sp. Taxonomy (GTDB): domain Bacteria; phylum Bacteroidota; class Bacteroidia; order Flavobacteriales; family Flavobacteriaceae; genus Polaribacter. The sequence goes on along the minus strand of NZ_CBFHZT010000027.1, from coordinate 29,193 downwards.
TTAACAATACAGCCTTATGATGATAAAATTGAGGAATATTTTAATGAGATCGCAGACGTAATGAAAAGCACAGACAATCAATTTATTGCTATTGGTAGAAAGGTTGAAAAAATTCAGGAAATGGATTTAACTGACAATATTAAATTGTATAAATCAGTTTCTGATTTGTTAAAACTCTTATAAAATTCTTGCCATTTTCATTTTTTGTTTGATTAATAATTATATTTGTTAAACAAAATCAATCAATGCATAACCAAATATATATTATAGGTTCAGGTTTTTCTGCCTTATCTGCTTCATGTTATTTATCTAAAGCAGGTTATAAAGTAACTGTACTCGAAAAAAATGACACTCTTGGAGGTAGAGCCAGACAGTTTAAGAAAGATGGATTTACTTTCGACTTAGGTCCCTCATGGTACTGGATGCCAGACGTTTTTGAACGTTTCTTTTCCGACTTTGGTAAAAAACCTTCAGATTATTACACATTAGATAAATTGAGCCCAGGCTATGAAGTGTATTTTGGTAAAAACGATTCCATTAAAATTTCAGATAAACTAAATGAAATTTATCAAATATTTGAAACTGAAGAAAAAGGTAGTAGTAAACATCTTAAAAGTTTTTTAGCATCAGCAAAAGCAAATTACGATACAGCTATCAAAGATTTGGTTTATAAACCAGGAATTTCGCCTTTAGAATTAGTTACAACTACTACAGTAGCCAGAGTAACTCAATTTTTTTCAACTATTAGAAAACAGGTTAGAAAAAATATCAAAAGTGAAAAACTTATTCAAATTTTAGAATTTCCAGTTTTATTTTTGGGCGCAAAACCTAGCAATACTCCAGCTTTTTATAATTTTATGAACTATGCAGATTTTGGTCTAGGTACATGGCACCCAAGAGGAGGCATGCACAAAGTAATTGAAGCTATGGTTACCTTAGCAAAAAGTTTAGGCGTTGAATTTGAAGTAAATGCAAACGTTGAAAAGATTATTGTTGATACTAATAAAAATGTAAAAGGGTTATTGGTAAATGGACAAGAAATTAAAACCAACTTAGTTTTAAGTGGTGCAGACTACCATCATACAGAAACCTTATTAGATAAAAGTTTAAGACAATACTCAGAATCCTATTGGAGCAAAAAAACATTTGCGCCATCCTCTTTGCTTTTTTATGTTGGTTTTGATAAAAAAATAAAAAATGCAAGCCATCATAATTTATTTTTTGATTCAGATTTTGATGCACACGCAAAAGAAATTTATGACACCCCAAAATGGCCTACAGAACCATTATTCTATGCAAACTTTACTTCTATGACAGATAAAACCTCTGCCCCAGAAGGTAAAGAAGCTGGTTTTTTCTTAATTCCATTAGCACCAGGCATTAAAGACACCCCAGAATTAAGAGAAAAATATTTTCATAAAATTATAGATAGATTTGAAGCATTAACTAATCAAAAAATAAAAGAAAACGTATTGTTTAAGAGGTCTTTTTGTGTAAAAGATTTCGAAGAAGAATACAACTCTTATAAAGGCAATGCGTATGGTATGGCAAATACATTATTACAAACTGCATTTTTAAGACCAAAAATAAAGAGTAGTAAAGTAAATAATTTGTATTTTACAGGGCAGTTAACGGTACCTGGTCCTGGTGTTCCTCCAGCTTTAATATCTGGTAAAATAGCAACAGAATTAATTATTAAAAAACAACACTAACTATGAAAGAATTATTTGACCTTGTTTCTAACGATTGTAGTAAACTTGTAACCAAACAATATAGCACTTCTTTTTCGTTGGCTGTAAACATGTTATCTCCTAAAATTAGAACCGATATTTACAATATTTATGGTTTTGTTCGTTTTGCTGATGAAATTGTAGACACTTTTCATGATTACGACAAACAAGTTTTAATGAGTAATTTTGAAAGAGATTATTACGTTGCTAAAGAACAAGGCATCAGTTTAAATCCTATTTTACATTCTTTTCAACATACTGTAAATCGATATAATATACCTGACGAAATGGTACAAGCTTTCTTAAAAAGTATGAAAGCGGATTTGCATAAAACAGAATACCAAACCAAAGAGGAATATGACGAATACATTTATGGGTCTGCAGATGTTGTGGGCTTAATGTGTTTAAAAGTTTTTGTTGATGGTGATGATGAAAAATATAACGAATTAAAGGATGCTGCAATGCGTTTGGGTTCTGCATTTCAGAAAGTAAATTTTTTAAGAGATTTAAAAGATGATTTTGAAGTTCTAAATCGCTCTTATTTTCCTAACATTAATTTAGGTGAACTAGATGCACAGTCAAAACAACTTATTATCGATGAAATTGAAGAAGATTTTGATTACGCCTACAAAAATGGTATTTTAAAGTTACCAGTAGAAGCCAAATTTGGTGTATATATGGCATATAGATATTATAGAAGATTATTAAAAAAACTAAAATCTGTGCCATCAGAAAAAATTATGGACACAAGAATTCGTATTTCAGACCCAATGAAAATTAATTTATTGGCAAGAAGTTATGTAAAATACAAGTTAAATATTATCTAAAATGATTTTCGCATTAATTACACTTATTACTTTCATTATAATGGAAGGAGTTACATGGTGTACCCACAAATATGTAATGCATGGCTTTGGGTGGTTTTTGCACGAAGATCATCATCAGCCAGGTTATCCACACGTATTTGAAAAAAACGATGCTTTTTTTGTAGTATTCGCTATACCAAGTTCATTATCTATTTTTTTTGGTTTAGAACAACAATTATTTTGGTTGGCAGCAATAGGGTTTGGAATTCTTTTTTACGGACTGGCGTATTTTTTGGTGCACGATGTGTTAATTCATCAACGTTTTAAATGGTTTAAAAACACCAAAAACAGGTACTTGTTAGGCTTGCGTAAAGCACATAAAATTCATCACAAAAATATGGGTAAAGAAGAGAGTCAATGCTTTGGTATGCTTTTCGTACCTTTTAAATACTTTAAAAAGCCTAAACTAAAAACATAGTTTTGCGCTTTCAATTCATTAATGGATATTCAAAAGAAAAAAGTAATTGTAGTTGGTGCTGGTATTGGTGGTTTGGCAACTGCCATACGTTTACAATCAGCTGGTTTTTTAGTAACCATTTTTGAAGCTAATTCATATTTTGGTGGTAAACTAACCGCTTTTTCTGAAAATGGGTATCGTTTTGATATGGGGCCTTCTTTGTTTACAATGCCTCAATTTGTAGAAGATCTTTTTAAAGTTGCAAATAAGAATAGTGCAGACTATTTTCAATACAAAAAAAAAGAAGTTGTCTGTGAGTACTTTTATGAAGATGGCACTCGTTTTACAGCAGTAGCAGATATGCAACAATTTGCTAAAAATGCAACTAAATCTTTTAATGTAGATGAAACTAAGTTAAAGAATTATTTTGATAAAAGTAAAAAAAAGTACGATTTAACAGCTTCTTTATTTTTAGAAAAATCTTTACACAAATTAAGCACCTATTTATCTAAAGACACCATTAATGCCATATTTAACATCAATAGTTTAAACATCAATACAACTTTACATAATTACAATGCTTCAGTTTTTAAAGACGATAAATTGATTCAACTTTTTGATAGGTTTGCCACTTACAATGGTTCATCACCTTATAAAACCCCTGGAATTATGTCTATGATTCCACATTTAGAACAATATTTTGGCACTTATTTCCCTAAAGGCGGTATGCACTCTATTACAAAATCTATGTATGAATTAGCAAAAGATATTGGTGTGCAATTTCGTTTTAATACTTTGGTTGATGAAATTATTGTAGAAAATAATGAAGCAAAAGGCATTATGGTTCAAGGTAAAAAACACCTCTCTGATATTGTAGTTTCTAATGCTGATGTAGTGCCAACGTATCGTAAGTTATTAAAAAAACAAAAGGCGCCAGAAAAAATATTAACACAGCCAAGGTCTAGTGCTGCACTTATTTTTTACTGGGGAATTGAAAAAGAATTTCCTGAGTTAGATTTGCATAATATCTTTTTTTCAAAAGATTATAAAAAAGAGTTCACCACTATTTTTGAGAAAAAAAATGTATGTAACGATCCTACAATTTATGTGAATATTACCTCTAAAGAAGAAAAAAACGATGCTCCAAAAGGTTCAGAAAATTGGTTTGTTATGGTAAATGTACCATCGAATACTGGGCAAAATTGGAACGAAATCATCAAAAGAACCAAAAAAAATGTTATCGAAAAATTATCTAGAATACTAAATATTGATTTTGAAAAACTCATTAATTTCGAATCCATTTTAGATCCTAGAAAAATTGAAACAAATACGCAATCGTATCAAGGCGCTTTGTATGGTGCCTCTAGTAATAATAAATATGCAGCTTTTTTAAGACACCCTAATTTTAGTCAAACTATAAAAAATCTATATTTTTGTGGAGGGAGTGTACATCCAGGAGGTGGAATTCCACTTTGTCTGCTATCAGGAAAAATTGTATCAGAATTAATAATTAAAGACTAAAAATGATTGCTAAATATAAACTCTATATCTCTATTTTTATTATTTGGTTATTCAATATTTCTGGTATAATTGGCATATTATCAACACATTCAGACTGGTTTTTGGTGTTAACACCTTTAAATTTAATGGTGTATTTTTTTGCAATACTAGTAAATTTAAAAAAGTTTAATTTCCGTTTTTTTCTAGCTTTTTCAATTCCTTTTTTTATCGGTTTTATAACAGAATTTTTGGGTGTAAATTATGGATGGTTTTTTGGAGACTATAAATATGGCGAAAATTTAGGATTTAAATTAGGCGAAGTTCCTATAATGATTTGCTTAAATTGGGGAATTTTAACAGTAATTACAGCTGATGTAGCAATAAAAATAACAGAAAATAAAATCTTTCGCTCTTTGTTTGGTGGTTTTTTAATGATGTTATTAGACGTAATAATCGAGATATCTGCACCAAGATTTGATTTTTGGGAATTTGAAAATGGAATAGTACCTATAAAAAACTATGTTGCTTGGTTCATAATAGCATCAATTGCACACTTTCTTTATAATTTATTTGAAATTAAGACTAATAAAAAAGTGTCACTCAATATTTTTATTGCCATTATTATCTTCTTCTCTACCTTTTTATTCTTTTAATGAAAAACTACGATTACATAATTGTTGGTGCTGGTGCTTCTGGTTTAATGATGGCATTTAGAATGGCAAATGATCATTTTTTTGATGATAAAAGTATTCTTATCATTGATAAAGAAAAGAAAAGTACCAATGATAGAACTTGGTGTTATTGGGAAAATGGCAAAGGCGAATGGGATGATATTTTACACACTTCTTGGGAAACTATAATTTTTGAAAGTGAAACGTATCAACTAAAAAAAAATATAACTCCATATACTTATAAACTCATCAGAAGTAGAAATTTTTATGAAAAAATATGGACTGTTTTAGATGAAAAAAATCATTTTGAGTTTCTAAAATCTGATGTAAAAAGCATTCAACAAGAACAAGATTTTGCAACTGTTACCACCAACAATTCAAAATATGCTACCAAAAAATTATTAAACAGTATTTTGTTTGATACTGCTTATTTGCAACAAAAAAAATATCCTGTTTTAAAGCAACATTTTGTAGGTTGGTTTGTGGCATTACAAGAAGATACTTTTAACGACAAAGCAGCTACTTTTATGGATTTTAAGATTCCACAGCAATACAACACACGTTTTATGTATGTTTTGCCATTAAGTAAAAAAGTGGCGCTTTTTGAATATACCTTATTTTCTGAAGAATTGCTTGCCTATGATATTTATGAAAAAGCCATAAAAACCTATTTAAAAGAAAAAAACATTACCAATTATACCATTATTGAAAAAGAAGATGGTATTATACCCATGACATCGTATAAATTTTGGGAAAAGAACTCTAAACATATAATTCATATGGGCACTGCTGGTGGATGGTCTAAAGCCAGTACTGGTTTTACATTTATGAATACTTCAAGAAAAACAAAGGAACTAACATCTTATTTAAAAACAAATAAACCACTTACCAATTTTCATAAAAAGTCCAAATATTGGTATTATGATTTATTACTATTAGATATTTTAGCTAAAAAAAACTACTTAGGTTCTTCGTTATTTACCAGGCTATTCAAAAGAAATTCTACAACTAAAATATTTCAATTTTTAGATGGTGATACTTCGTTTTTTGATGATTTGCAAATAATGTTAAATATGCCAAGGTTATTATTTGGTAAAGCTTTGTTAAAAAGAATTTTAACTCAAAAAAAGTAAAGAGTTTGTAAACTTTACCACTTTTTAACGATTATTTCAACAAAACCTTTCATCTTTTCTTTGTTTAAACTGTATTTTTGAGCATGAAATTTAATAAAATATATATTTTACTACTCACTATTCTAGGCTTAATTTCTTGCGATAATTTTTTTGAATATACCGTTTACGATGCTGAAGTAAAAGAGGAGCATAAACATACAACATCCAAAAATTTAGACCAACTAAAAAATATTAAAGTAAATGGTACAGATTTTAAATTTGCGTTTTTAACAGACGGTCATTACTACTATGATAATCTTAAAACAGTTGTAGATCACATTAACAAAAATGATGAAATACAGTTTGTAATTTTTGGTGGAGACATTACAGAACAAGCACTTTTAAAAGAATATGAGATTTTTTATGATATTATGCACCATCTTAAAAAACCATATTTAACTGTTATTGGCAATCATGATTACAATTCTAATGGTAATTTAATTTACTCAAGAATGTTTGGTGATTATAATTATACTTTTCAATTCAATAATAATAAATTTATTCTTTTTGATGATATTGTTTGGGAAAGTAAAAAAACTCCAGATTTTGATTGGTTGTCATCAGAATTAAACAATACTAATGCTTTTAATGAAGTATTTGTAATTGCGCACATTCCACCAAATGGTGACCAATTTACTAATGAAATGAGCGCCACTTATAAAAATATTATGACGAATAACAATGTACCATTATCAATTCATGGGCATACACATACGTATAATTACGAAAAAGGAGATGTTAGTTATTTAACCATACCTTCTTTAAAAGAGTTAGCTTATGGTATTGTTACAGTTAAAAATAAATCTTTTAACGTAGAACTTATAGAATTATAAAAATGAAAAAGCTATTTATATTATTTTTTATATTTCTTTTTTCTACACGTTTTTTTGCACAAGATGTTCAAGAAAAACAGAAATCTTGGTATGCACCAGATTATGCTTCTCTACAATTTGCTGGTAACATTGGTTTATTTTCTACAGGTATAGGATATGAAATCTATGATGATATCTGGTTTTTAGAACTTTTATATGGTTATATTCCTGAGTCAATAACTAAGGCAAAATCAACTCATTTAATTACTTTAAAAAATACATTTCCTATTTTTACTAAAAAAATAAAAAAAGAGTATTTTATTTCTCCGATTGCAGGTTTTACTGCCACTTATGATGCTACTACAAATACATTTACAACCTTACCTAGCCAATTTACAAAAGGTTATTATGTTTCTAACGCAATTCATTTTGTGATTTTTGGAGGATTCAAAATTCATAAAGATTTTGATACTAAAAGTTTTATAAAAGGAATAGATTTTTATTACGAAATTGGTACTGTAGAGTCTTATTTGTGGTATGCAATCACCTCAAAACAAGTACCCATGAGCGAGGCTTTTAGTTCCGCAATTGGAGTGAATTTTTATTTTTAGGCGCAATTAGTTTTACAAATATATTTGTACCATTTTCCTCCAATATCTGGCTTTATGAGCTCTGTCATCCCATTCAAAAACTTGATGACTTATTCCTTTTTCATGTAAAATATTTGACAATATATAATTACTTTCTAAAAATGGATCTTCTTTACCAATTACTAAAACAATATCCATTTTATCAATTTGTGCAATCAAAATAGGATCACTAAGGTTTTTTAAATATTGATTTGGCATATTAAAGTACACAAAATCGTTATGAAAACCGCTTAGCAAATCTTGAAAATATCCTTTAGATTCGGTTAAATCATATCTACCACTTAAACCTACAACTTTACAAAACAAATTTGGGTGACGCATTGCCACATTTACAGCATGATATGCTCCTAAACTACAACCAGCAGAAATTATACTTTTATTATTATTTATTTTGTTTGCTAAAGGTAAAACTTCTTCTAAAACATATTTTTCGTACTGAATATGTCTGTAAATTCGATAACCAGGATGCACAAAACTATTGTAAAAAGATTCTAAATCTACGCTATCAACACAAAATATTTGCAGATGACCGTTGTTAATTTTGTCCTCTAATGCTTTAATTACCTTCCAGTCTTCATAATCATAAAAACGCCCCATTCTCGGTGGAAAAAACAAGACTTTTGCTCCAGAATAACCAAATATCAGAAGTTCCATTTCTTTTTCGAGATTTGAACTATACCATTTATGATACTCGCGTTTCATAGGTTATTTTAAAGCATATAGCATTATTAAATATTTTCAAGGATTCTTTCTGAAAAAATAGCTTTCTTGGAATTCAAAGCTTTTTTAAGCACATCATAACCTTTACTATTAAAGTGTAAACCGTCTTCTTCAAAGTACTGATAATTAGGATTTCCGTTTTCATCTAACAAGTCTTCAAAAATATCAACAAAGAAAAAATTCTCATCTTTATACATTAACTTTTTAATACAGGTATTAGTATAATGCACACTATCTAACAAATGTTTACGAGCAATACTTGGTTTTATAGAAATAAAGGTACATTTTACATTGCCGTATTTTTGTCTTATTTTATGTAATAGATTTTCCAAAAATAAAACTACTTCTTCTGGGTGCCTTCCATCTCCTAAATCATTATCACCTGCATATATCACTATAGACGCTGGATTTTTAATACTTTTAAAAACTCGATCAAAAAACCATGTGCAAGCCGCTAAACTAGAGCCTCCAAAACCAAGATTTACAGGGTTATATTGACTAAAAACAGCTGTTAATTCTTTCCATAAAGTAAATGTAGAACTTCCATAAAAAATCATTTTAGGTTCATACTCTAATTGCTCTATTTCGCTCTCTATTCGTTCTAAATCTGGATGATACCAAAACATAAATCTTCTTTTTTAGTTGCTGGCTAATATAATATTTTATCACTATACTAGTAAACTATAGTTTTTAAATATAGTAACTTACTATTTTAGTAAACTCACTGAGTTTACTTATTTTTCTCTAAAATAATGTAGGAATTTTCAGCAATTATAATCTGTTTGTAAAATTCTTTTAATGCGAAATATTCATTAGATGGAAAAGTACTTTTTGAAATGACAATTCTAGAATATAAACTTACAATATCATTGTTCTTAACTACTTTTAAAACAAATAAACCGTCTTTATTGGGTAGTGAAATCGCGAAATTTTTAGGAAGTTGGGTAATTGTATAGTGCTCAGGTATTTTTAGACTTAGTACAAAATTAGATTTTCTTGTATATCCAAAATCTACAGGATAATTTCTTTCTTTAAGTTTAAAGGGATTTTGTTCTAATCTATCAAAGAAAAATGGATTAATTCTAATTTTATCACTTAAATCATCATCCATTATTAAGTTTACCTTAAATACCTCCTGCAACTTTTTTTCTAGGTTATCCTTATCGGTTACTTCGTAGTCTACTACCTCTACATCAGGGTTATCTTGTTCAAATTTTTCAACGAAACCATCATCCCCCAAATTATAAAGTATTTTTCGTTGACGTTCTGCTTCATAACCTTGTCTATGCAAAAGCAAACTGCCCTCAAAATCGCCTTCCTCATTCATGTCTAATTTGACTGATACATTTTTAACTGATGGGTATTTTGGTTGTAATTTAACCCAATTGCTTTCTTTTTTATAATTGATTATTCGTGCATTTCCATTTAACGTTCTAAAAGGAACTTGACCAAAAGGTAAAAAGTCATCTGTAGCGTCTAAATAGTAATCTTTTTCATCAATTTTTACTTTTACGATAAGGTAATTAAAATCAAAAATAACAGGATAAAGTGTTGTAGGTATTCCATGTTCTCTGGTAGATAAAATTACCAAATCAGACTCAATTTCTGCAGCTTGCAAAGTATTATATAAAGACAAATTAATTTCTCCTGCAGTACCTACTTTAGCATCGAAAGCTTGTTTTACATTTTCATCTTCAAAATTCCAATATCTATCATTCCAGGTAAAGTGATTTTTGATAAAATCATAGATTTTTTTGGCTTTTTCTAAATCGTTTTTAGTTAGTAAAATATCTTCTGGGATCTTTTTTCTAAAAAAACTTTTTTTAGATGTTTGATTGTTTAAATAAATCTTTTTAAATTTTTTATCTGCATCTTTCCAGGTAGATGTGTAATCTTCTACAACCCCTCTTGTGTCTGTATGACTCTCCAAATCAAAAGATAAATGAGAGATATAATTGTCTTTACTTAACATATAACCCTCTTCTTTAAAAGCAGGAATATTATACATGCCATAGGAATAAATTAAGCAAGCACCTTCTCCAATTCCATCTAAATAGACACATTTTTTATTAACTGATGGCTTGTCTTTATCAAGTTTTTGATAACCAGTAATTCTCACATTGTATTTATAATTACCTAAAATGGCAGCATCAAATTCACTTTTAATTTTAGGAATATCTGACTGAAAATACCAATCAGGAATCCCTAAATATGGAGAAATAATACTGTACGAATATTCAATTACACTACCCTCTTTAATATTTGGCATTGTAAAACGATGTGCTGTCCAATTTTTAGATTCTTCAACTTCAAAAATTTTATCATTATCGATTGGAGTTACATGCATAGCACCTGTATCAGAAATATTATAAGTCATTGCTTTAATGTCTTTTACCTTCTTTTTTTTATACAAGTCTATAGAAATATTGGCTTTATCAAAAGCTTTCTTATCTAGAATTTTAATACGATAATAATAATCTGTTCTTGTATTATAATCGTTCTTTGGGTCTAAATATACGTTGGCATGTTCATACAAAACTACAGCTGCAGCTGTAGAGTCTTTTTGGTAAACAGTCATTTTTAACTCATCTAAAGTGGTTTGTCTCATCTTAGATGATTTTTCTTTTTGAGAGTACATTATCATTGTTAATAACAATAATAATAAAGGCAATTTTTTCATTTAAAATCGAATAATTTTTTGAACCCTATTTCTATTTAAAAAGTTCTTTATAATGGTTTTAGCAATTTCAATATGCTCAACAGGCGTTAATACCGATTTTAAAATATCGATATTATTTTCTTGATATGCCAAATTGGTATATCCGTAACTTATTACTTTATTATTTTCAACAAGAATTACTGCATTTTCTTCCACTTCTCTACCCTTGTCCAAAATGATGAAATTATCGTGATTAAAATTATCATCTGAAATATTAAATTTTTTCTTGAAGTTAAATTTAGGTGATAAATTTTCTAAGGCAATATTATATTTTAAGCGAGTAAACAACTCATTACCTGTTTTATTGTAAGATACAGAAACAGCCCTATCTTGAATTTTTAAAGCTCGCCTTGTGGTTTTTAAAAACAGTTTATTGATTTCTACTTTGATGTTTTTTCCTCTACCTATAAAAATTACTTTTCCATTAGCATCGTGAATATAAAATATACCCAAAACTCTTGGTATTTCTTCAATTAAATTTTTAAGTTTTTCTTTTTCTAATCGCTTATCGAAATATTTAATTGCGTTTTGAATAATATCTTTTTTGGTATCTTTTTCTAATAATAATTTAAATAATTGAATGGTAGCTAAAGCATCTCCAGAAGCTCTATGCCTATCTGTAATTGGTATACCTAAAGATCGTGTTAATTTGCCTAAACTATAAGAGTTTTGATCTTGTATTAACTGCTGGCTCAACTCTACTGTACAGAGTGTATTCCTCTCATAATCAAACCCTAAACGCTCAAATTCTGTTCTTAAAATTCGGTAATCGAAAGCTGCATTATGGGCTATTAAAATACAGTCTTTAGTAATTTCTACAATACGTTTTGCTACTTCATAAAACTTAGGTGCATTTCTAAGCATTTTACTATTAATGCCTGTAAGTTTTACAACAAATTCTTGTATTTCTCTTTCCGGATTTACTAATGAAATAAACTGATCTACAACTTCGTGTCCGTCAAATTTATAAATGGCAATTTCTGTTATGCCTTCTTCATTAAATTTACCTCCTGTTGTTTCAATATCTAAAATGGCGTACAATATCTTTTTCTTTATTTTTTGCGAAATTTACTGATTATAATTTCGATGACCAAATATTGCACTACCAACTCTAACCATTGTACTTCCATTTTCAATAGCTAATTTATAATCACCACTCATACCCATAGATAAAACGTTCAACTCACAGTTTTCTGTATTCACTTTTGTTTTTAATTTTTCAAAAAGATTTTTTAGTGATGAAAATTCATCTTTTAACTGATTTTCATCATCTGTAAATGTGGCCATACCCATTAAACCCACAATCTTAATATTTATGAGTTCTGAAAATTCTTCTGAGGTTAAAATTGTAGTTATAACATCAAAAGACAATCCGAATTTAGTGTCTTCTTTTGCTATTTTAGCCTGTAACAAACAGTTGATAACTCTGTTGTGCTTTTTGGCTTCTTTATTAATAACTTTTAAGGTTTTTAATTTATCAACCCCATGAATTAAATCTACAAAATGGGCCATGTATTTTACCTTATTACTCTGTAAATGACCTATCATGTGCCATTTTATATCTTTAGGTAATGCATCATATTTATCTACCATTTCTTGTATTTTATTCTCACCAAAAACACGTTGACCAGCTTTGTAAGCTTCCATCAAATCTTCAACTGGTTTGGTTTTAGAAACCGCAACTAAGGTTACATTTTTAGGTATTGAATTCTTAATCTTTCTTAAGTTTTCTTTAATCATTATATTGTTATTTAGTGAATCTAAATTTAATTTAAAATCGCATTTTTAAAAATATCAAAATTCATATATGGTTAAACCACTGCGTAATTTTGGTTGAATATAAGTGGTTTTCGGAGGCATTTTTAAATTGGCATTGGCAACTACTTTCATTTCATCAATAGTTACTGGCATCAAACCAAAACCCACTTTAAACAAACCTGCATCTATTTTTGTTTTAATTGCTATTGAATTTGTTTTGTTTTGCGAATACCCAATTCTATCGTTATTCGTTAAATCATCTATACCTAAAATAGGATGCAACACTGTTCTGTATAAAATTTCTGCATCTAATTTACTTAAAGCATCTGTAAAATTGTACTTATTTTTTCTTAAAACTAATGCATAAAATTCACCATCAAGATACATGCTAAAATGATGCTTTTTAGGAGGGGAATATATTTGTTGCCCTTTATGTTCTATGCTAAAAACGGCATTTAATTTTACTAAAAAATCTTTCACAGAATTGCCATTTAAATCTTTTATAAATCGATTAAAAGCCGATATTTTTAAGTTTGATTCCGGAATTAAATAACTCATAAAAAAATTATAGGGCTCATTACCTGTATGATTTTTATTTTCTGATGCCAAATCTTTTGCCAATAAAGCAGATGAAGCAGATCTGTGATGCCCATCAGCAATATACAAATCGTTTATTTTGTAAAAACCTTCTGTAATTTGTTGTTTAACTTTATCATCTGTAATTACCCAAAGCTTATGTAATTGTTTATCGGTTGTAGAAAATTCGTACTCAGGTCTTTTTTTCTTTTCTCTTTTTATGATTTTCGATAAGTTTTCATCATCTTTAAAGGTAAGTAACACAGGTTCAGCATTAAAGCCAGTTACTTTTAAATAGTTTTCAAAAAGTTGTTCTCGTTTACCAATAGTTTCCTCGTGCTTTTTGATTTTGTTATTAGTATAATCCTTTACACTTGTAGCTGCTATAAGTCCGCAAAAAGTACTATTGTTATCAATGCTTTCGTAAATGTAAAATGAAGGAACATCATCTTGAATAAAAATTTGATTTTCTTTAAATGTTACATAACGATTGTGTACCAGCTGAAAACGTTGTTCACCAGAAACTTCTTGATGGTATTTATAACCGGGATTTATGATGTGTAAAAACGAAAACGGATTAAAATTTAATTTGGCACCTAATTCAGCAGGACTATAAAACTCATAAGATTTTGAGGAAACCAAAGCCACCTTATCTCTACTTGGACGCACTGCTTTAAAAGGTTTTACAATTGCCATTTATAGTATTATGTTTTTATTGAAAAGTCTTAAAAATTGAATCTGATAAACAAAATGTAAACTTATGAAAGCAAATTTAAAACTACTAAAAAAGGGCTATCTAATTTTGTAACCGTAATTAAAAATATACTACTTTTGAACTTTGTAAAATTGATTTTTTTTAACTAAGATAGATGTTCTCAAAAGAAGAGGCTGCTGTATTAAGAAAGGATTTTTGGACTAGCTTTGGGAAATCTTTTCCTAGAAAATGGTTATTGTACAACACCAAAGTAAAAGGTTTAGCATTTAAATTTGTAGCTGATAGAAAAAAAGCATTGGTTTGTTTAGATATTGACACTCCTGATGAAATAGCAAACTTATTGTATTATGACCAGCTTTTATCACTAAAAGGCTTATTAGAAAACGAACTTACTGATGTTATTTTTGACAACTCTTACCAACTTGATAACGGAAAAATAATCCATAGAATTTACGTACCTTTTAATGCAAAATTTAGCATTTACAATAAAAATACTTGGCGAGATTGTTATGAGTTTTACGTAGAAACTATGACTAAATTTGAGCTGTTTTATTATGAATATGAAGACATTATCAAAAATATATAATGTCTTTAAAGTATAAAAAAACAATTTTTGTACTTCAAAAAAAAATCGCCAAACTAGGGCGATTTTTTTGAATATTTTTTTAGTATTTATTTGATAAATTGAATGCTTAACGGATAAGAAGGTAACTCGTTATTACTTGCCTTAATAGCATTTACTATCGGAAAAATTAAGTAGAAAAAACCGATAGCAATTAAACCTAAAATACCCAAGCCCAATAATAAAATTAACGGAATACAAATTAATATATAAATAAACATCGAAATTCTAAAATTAATAATAGCTTTACCATGTTCGTCCATATCTATTATTTCATCTTTCTTTGTTAACCATAAAATTAAAGGCACAATAAAACCACCAATACCTGTTACAAAATCTAACAATTGGCTTAAATGAGTTAGTACTAATAATTGTTTGTCTTCTTTCATTTTATTTTTGTGTTTTAAAGTTTGTGTGCTCTTATAAGTCGCTAAAATAAGTGTTTTGTTACATTTTTAGTTCAAGAAACTTAACAATTAAATTGTAATCAAATATTTTTTTTCTGCATTTGAGTTAACAACAATATTATATGAGCAAATCTTACATATATATCTGCAGTAATTTTGTAATAGAAATAATTTTAACCTTTTAAACTATAATATATACATGGATTACTTAAACATAAACAATCAAAAAATACTACCAGTAGTAACAGAATTAAACGTTTTACTTGCAGATTATCACGTTTATTATCAAAAATTAAGAAACTTTCATTGGAATATTTTAGGGAAAAACTTTTTTGATTTACATGAAAGATTTGAAGTAATGTACAATGATACAAGAACTAAAATTGATGAAGTAGCCGAAAGAATTATCACCTTAAAATATCACCCAATTAGTAAATTATCAGATTATATTGAGGTATCTAAAGTAAAAGAGTCAAGCCCATTATTAACAGATGAAGAAATGGTAGCAGAAATCATTGGAGACCATAAAATTATCTTAGAACAATTGGGTAAAATAGTAGATAAAGCAGAAAAAGCAAAAGATGAGGGTACTATAGATTTAATGGGTGCTTACATTAGAGGTTTAGAAAAATCTACATGGATGTTAAATGCATGGGCTAAAGACACCAAAGAAGAATTAGATGCAAGTTTTGTTAGATAATATCCTTTAATATCATCTAAATAATATTTTACTAAGGTACTCACACATTTTATTGGGTGAGTACTTTTATTATCCATTAACAAAAATTTCTCAAAAAAATATGAATAAAATCTTAGAAAAATTAATGCAATGGAAAGAAGTTTTCATCGAAAATATACCCAATATTGCAATTGCATTAGTAGTATTGATTATTGCATATTTTAGCTCTAGATGGATAAGTACACTTGTAAACAAAGCGATAGGTGGTAAAATTGTACAAAAATCTGTAAGAAACCTAGTATCGAGAATTGCCTCTGCCATAATATTTTTATTAGGATTATACTTTGCAATGACAATCTTAAAGTTTGATGATACTTTAAAAACTATAGTTTCTGCAGCTGGGGTTTCTGGTATTGTTGTTGGTTTGGCATTACAAAGTACACTTTCAAATACCATATCTGGTATTGTTTTATCTTTTAGAAAAAATTTAAATATTGGAAATTGGGTAGAAACAAATGATTTTGCTGGTGAGGTGATAGATATAAATCTCAATTATTTTATAATTCGCGAAGCAGATCATAATATGGTTGTAATACCCAATAAAATGATTTTAGAGAGTCCATTTAAAAACTATGGATTAACTGAAAAGATGAGAATTTCTGTTGAATGCGGAGTAGAATATAGTGCTGATTTAGAAAAAGTAGAAAAACTTACCAAAGATGTAATTTCTGAGAATTTTAATCAAAAGAAATTAAACAAAGAAACTGAATTCTTTTTCACAGAATTTGGAGATAGTTCAATAAATTTTCTATGCAGGTTTTGGATAGATTCTACTAGTGCAATTCAAAGATTAAACGCAAAAAGCAAGGCTATCATTAAAATAAAACAAGCTTTTGATAACGAAGGTATTAATATCCCTTTCCCAATGAGAACCTTAGAGTTTGTAGATGACAACCAACTAAATATTAAAGAAATTGCTAAACAGAAATTAGCTGCTAATTAAAAAAAAACACCCATCATCTAAAAAGCCTAACCTATAAAGTGTTGGGCTTTTTTTATATCGTGATAAATCTTTATGTATTTTTGTACCATGATTCAAAACGATACCATAATTGCTTTAGCTACACCATCTGGAGTTGGTGCAATTGCCGTAATTCGACTTTCTGGTGACCATGCCATTACCATTGTTGATTCTTTTTTTAAATCGATTAAAAAAGGAAAATCACTTAAAAATCAGAAGACACATACCATTCATTTAGGCCATATTGTGCATAAAGATATTGTAATAGACGAAGTATTAGTTACAGTTTTTAAAAACCCAAATTCTTATACTGGCGAAAATGTGGTAGAAATTTCTTGCCACGGATCAACATTTATTCAACAAGAAATACTACAACTTTTTTTACAAAATGGTTGTAGAATGGCAGACAATGGCGAGTTTACTATGCGTGCTTTTTTAAATGGTAAAATGGACTTATCTCAAGCTGAAGCTGTTGCAGATGTTATTGCCTCCAATTCTGCAGCCAGTCATCAAATGGCAATTCAACAAATGCGTGGTGGTATTACTAATGAGTTGAAAGAATTAAGAGCTAAACTTTTAGATTTTGCTGCCTTAATTGAATTGGAACTTGATTTCTCTGGCGAAGATGTTGAGTTTGCAGACAGAACCCAATTTAAAGAATTGGTAGCGAAAATCACCTTTGTTTTAAAACGATTGATTGATTCTTTCTCTTTTGGAAATGCCATGAAAAACGGAATTCCGGTTGCAATTATTGGAGAACCTAATGTGGGAAAATCGACTTTATTGAATGCTTTGTTAAATGAAGAAAAAGCCATTGTTTCTGATATTGCTGGTACTACAAGAGATGCTATCGAAGACGAATTAATTATTGAAGGTGTTGCATTTCGATTTATTGATACAGCAGGAATTAGAGAAACTATTGATGTTGTAGAAAGTATTGGAATACAAAAGGCCTATGAAAAGGCAGAAAATGCACAGTTGATTATTTTTTTAATTGATGCCAATAAATACATCCACTCGAGTGAAGATTTTTTAGAAGAAATCAATACGAT
The DNA here is from genome assembly GCF_965660385.1 of Polaribacter sp. Classification (GTDB taxonomy): domain Bacteria; phylum Bacteroidota; class Bacteroidia; order Flavobacteriales; family Flavobacteriaceae; genus Polaribacter. The sequence continues at coordinate 11,126 of NZ_CBFHZT010000027.1, read as the reverse complement.
TACAAATCGTTTTCCGAATAAAAGATTGTTGGTTATTGCCAATAAAGTTGATACTTTGTCTTGTCATGATTTAGCTATTTTAGAATCAGAAATTGAGAATTTAATTTTGCTATCAGCCAAACAAAAAACAGGAATCGAAGAATTGAAAAACGAATTAACGTCTTTGGTAAACATTGGTGCGTTAAGTAACAACGAAACGATAGTTACCAATTCTCGTCATTTTGAAGCATTAAACAATGCTTTAGAAGCCATAAGCTCTGTACAACAAGGGATTGATTTAGAAATATCTACAGATTTATTTTCTATTGATATCAGGGAATGTTTGCGTCATTTAGGAGCCATTACTGGAGATTATGATGTAGATAAGGACATTTTAGGACATATTTTTTCTAATTTTTGTATTGGAAAGTAATTTATCTTTTTTTGATTTTAAGGAATTTGCTTATTTTGAAAACTTAAAAAAAGTATTACATTTACATTGTATTAAATTTATATATTTACATTTTTTACATTAAATAATTATTAACTTCTAATTCCCCCAATTATGAAAACAAATAATATAAAACGAATTTTCATCGTATTAATCTGTGCTTTAAGTCTTTATTTTTCAGGCAGCTATTTATTAGAAATGAACAACATAAAAAGCTTATTTGATGCTTTTAATGTTATGATATTCTTTACTTGTTTATTTCCTTTTTTATTCGTTTCAATAGCCTTAATTCGTAATTTTTTCAAGTCCATCTATAGATTAGCCTATCAATAAGCTATTAGTGATGATTTTATTTTGAGGTGTTTCGTTTCTTTATGATAGAAACGAAGCATCTTAATTGATAGTATAAAATTGATTTTTTTAATTTGAATAATTAAAAGAGAAAAGGAGCACTGCTACGAATGCAGTACTCCTTTTCATAATTAAAAACTAAAAAAAACTCTAAATTACCTTTTCACTACTTTTTTGGTAATTGTAGTTTTGTTCTTTTCATCAATAATATTTAATACGTATATACCAGTGTTAAAAGAGGTAAAATCAACTTTTAAAGTATTATTTTGTTTTGTATTTGTTTTGTATAAACGTCTACCAGAAACATCATAAAGTACAATACTTAAGTCAGACGATTGATTTGAATCCATTCTTATGTTTAAAACATTATTTACAGGGTTTGGGTAAAGCTGAAATTGATTTATACTTTCGTCATTAGTCCTTAATGCAGCATCTCGCGTTAATTCTAAAGTTAAAGAATTAGATGCTGTGGAAACACTTCCATCTGATGCCATTACTCTATGGTATAATGTTATAGAATTTCCCATTGCAACTCCTGCATCCTCTAAAATTGTATTGATTACGGCATTATCAGAATCAAAACTTAATGCTGCAACTTTATTATTTACTAATAAATTTGTGAATGTTTCATCTGTTGCCAATTGAAATGTATATACCAACAAATCGTTATTTGAATCTGTTGCTGCATCCCAAGTAACTTGAAATGGAGTATCTGCATCATCATTAATGGTTAAACTCGCATTGTCTACTGGACTTGTGATACTTGCTGCTTTAGGAAAAGCATTGTCATCTCTTAATACCTGTCCTCTTAATTCTCCAGCTCCATTTGTTGTGGTATGAATATTTACATAAACGCCTCCACTTAATAAGCTTGCTTTTTGTGATGCATCTATTGTAAATGTATTATCAACCGCGTTATAAATACCTCCTTTTAAATCAGAATCTACAGTAGCATTTAGTAAAATTGTTACGCCTCCATTACTTGAAGCGTCTGCCAAATGTAAGTGTGAGCCTCCTGCAACAGAAGCATCAAAATCTCCTTCTAATCCACTAAATCCTCCAGTTACCACTAATTGATTTCCTGTAATTTCAAACTGTACATTTCCAACTGCTGGAGATGTTATTGGCTGAACTTCATTTACACCAGCCAAGTTTGTACCTAAGTAAGTTCTGGCTAAAGGCAATACTTGTCCTCTTAATTCACCTGAAGCGAATTCTAAACTATGTACGTTTACGTAATAACCTCTTTTAAATAATGTTTCTATTTGTGCTGATGAAAAGGCAAACGTATTTTCTGATGGTGATAAAAAAGCACTTCTATTGTCTGATGATACTGTTGGTGTTAATACAAAATCTACACCTGCGTTTGTACCTGCCATACCAGAATGCAAATGCATTCCTCCTGCTATTGCTGTATTTAAATCACCCAATAAATTATTAAATGAACCACTCACAGTTACGTTTCCTAAACCATCATGAGTTAATACCAAGCGACCTGTGGCTGTTGAATTTATTGCAGGAACTTCTTGTGCACCCGTTAGTTCTGCTCTAAATATTGCTGAAGAAATTGGTGTTATTTGCCCTCTAAGTTCACCTGACATAAATGTGGTCGAATGTACGTTAATGTAGTTTCCGTCTGCTAATAAAGTTGCTTTTTGAGCAGCATCTAAAGTGAAAGCGTTTTTTGAAGCTTCTATTATTGCCCCTTTATTATCTGAATCTAAGGTTAAATCCAAAACAAAAATAACGTCTCCATTTTGTCCTGCAACTGCATCATGAATATGAGCACCTCCTGCAATACTTACTGCAACATCCCCAGATAAATCATCAAATGATCCCGAAACTGTTAATACATCTCCTGATAAATCAAAAACCAAATTACCATTTGCTTCTGTGTTTATTGAAAGTACTTCGTTAGTTCCTGATAAATTTGCTTGTAAATAATTGTCTGAATTAGGTAAAATTTGACCTCTTAATTCTCCACCAGGAAAATCTTCAGAATGAATATTTACATAAAGTTCTCTTGCGTTTAATGCTGTTACTTGATCTGTTGTTAATGCAAAAGTATTATTTGCTACTTCATAAGTTCCTGACCTTAAATCTCCAGAAATAGTGGTAGTTAATAATAATTCTACACCTCCATTACGCCCTGCTATAGCTTTATGGATATGAGCGCCTCCTGCTACATTGGCATCAAAATCACTTGTTAGTCCAGAAAAAGAACCACTTACTGTTAAAGTATTTCCATTTAAAGTAGCATTTACTTCACCATAAGCCGTTGTCAAAGCTGCTGGATTCTCCTGAACTCCACTTAGTTTTGCTGTAAAGTCTGTTTGAGCTTTTAATAAACTTACTGTGAATAGCAAACATAAGATTATGATTGATTGTTTTGTGTTAGATACCAAAGTATTTAACCTTTTTTTTTCGAGTAGTGTTTTCATCATTTAATATTATTTAAATTATTATTCTTCATAAATATGTACGATGCTTGAAGTAACTCGGTTTTAAATTTTTATGTTAAATAAATGTTAAAGGGATTTTGTAGCTTATTTTTAATAAGTTCTAGATTTAATAGATATGATTCTGATATGGTAATTTAAAATTCAGTAAAAAAACATAAAAAAATAATCATGAGTTTTTGATTAGGATTTTTTACAGGGTAATTTTTAAAGATTATATATCTAAATAATAAATAGAATTTTTAAATTATGTACTTTATATGGTTTTATATAGCTAAAAAGATTCGTTTGAAATGTATTGCAATTAAGGTATAGTAATTTTATTGTAATAAAAAGAAAACTGTCCATAATGCTAATATTATAGCTATACAGACAGTAATACTAATAAATTTAGAACTTATTAAATTTACAAACTCAATTACGCTTTTATTTTAAATACTTTTCTTAAAATATCATCCATTAAACACCATTTGGTTATTGAAGATTGTAAAAGGTTTGCACCTACAAAAGCCGTAAACCACAACCAATTGATGTTTACTGTTGCTGCCAATACTACACTTATTAAAATAAATGTACCTGCAATGGCTCTAATAATTTGTTCTCTTTTCATTTTACTTATAGTTTTTACGTTCAATTAAATAATACACTAATGGCACTACTAATAAGGTTAATATGGTTGCTGTAATGGTACCACCCATTAAAGAGATGGCTAATCCTTGAAAAATAGGATCAAAAATGATAACAAATGCGCCAATAACTACTGTACCAGCGGTTAATAAAATTGGTGTAGTTCTTACTGCACCTGCTTCAATTACTGCTTGTTTTAAGGGTGCCCCTTCTTCTAATCTTAAATTAATAAAATCGATAAGCAGCACAGAATTTCTAACCATTATCCCTGCTAAAGCAATCATACCAATAAATGAAGTGGCTGTAAAATATGCATCCATCATCCAGTGCCCTACAATAATACCTACCATAGATAATGGTATTGCAACCATCATCACTATTGGAGCTTTAAAGTTTTGAAACCATCCAACAATTAAAATGTAAATTAAAATGATAGCTCCACCAAATGCAGTTCCTAAATCTTTAAAAACTTCTAAAGTAATTTGCCATTCACCATCCCATTTTATGGTATAATCATCTTCGTATTTAGGTTGATTTAAGTAAGATTCGGTCAACTCATATCCTTTTGGCAATTCAATTTCATTCAACTTTTTATCCATCCCTAAAATAGCATATGCAGGACTTTCGAGTTCTCCAGCCATTTCTGCAGTTACATAAACAACACGCTTTTGATTTTTTCTATAAATACTCTTGGCACTTGTTTTTTCTTTTACATCTACCACATCACCAATAGAAATCATGGTACCTTGTTGCGATTTTATTTTTAATTGTAAAATATCTTGAACCGAAGATTTTTCTTTTTCATCTAAAGCCAACACCAAACCAATTTGATTTGCAGCATTTTCATTATACAAATTCGTAGTTTCTTTATTAGACAAAGCCAAATGCATGGTGTAGGTAACCTGTTTAGGTGAAATTCCATATAACATTGCTTTTTGTTTGTTTACCACAAACTCATATTCTGTTTGATTGTCTTCAACCATCCAGTCAATATCTACAACATCATCGGTTTGCTTTAAAATACTTTTTATACTATCTGCAATAGCCATTTGTTTTTGATAGTCTGGTCCATAAACCTCTGCAACTATGGTAGATAATACTGGTGGTCCAGGTGGCACTTCTACAAGTTTAACATTTGCCCCAAATGATGCACCAATTTTTTGAATGTCAGCTCGCATTGACTTAACGATGTTATGACTTTGAGCGCTTCTGTTGTGCTTATCAGTTAAGTTTACCTGAATATCTGCCATATTATTTCCTGCTCTTAAATCGTAATGTCTTACCAAACCATTAAAGGTTATGGGTGCAGATGTACCTATATAATTTTGATAATTTACTACTTCTGGCCTGTTAGATAAGTATTGAGAAATCTCTTTAGTTACTACAGCTGTACGCTCTAAAGTTGTACCTTCTGGCATATCAATAACCACTTGAAATTCGTTTTTATTATCAAAAGGCAACATTTTTACAGCAACGGATTTTGTAAAAAACATACTAAGCGAACCCACTAAAAGCAAGGTTGTTATCCCTAAAAAGCTCCATCTTTTTGTACGACTTTCTAGTAAAGGCTTCTCTAACTTTTCATAAATTTTATAAATAGTGGTTTGTTGTGGTGCTTTATTTTCTTCTTCTTCAATTGATGAATTACTTGACGTTTTATCTTTTTCACGTAAAAAGATAAAACCTAAATAAGGCGTAATTGTTAAGGCTACAAATAATGATAAAATCATAGCTATAGAGGCTCCTATTGGCATTGGACTCATGTATGGCCCCATTAAACCAGAAACAAATGCCATTGGTAAAACTGATGCAATTACTGTAAACGTTGCCAAAATTGTTGGGTTCCCAACTTCGTTTATGGCAAATAATGCAGCCTCTTTAAATGGTAGTTTCTTCATTTTAAAATGACGATGCATATTTTCTGCAATAATAATAGAATCGTCTACAACGATACCTGTAACAAACACTAAGGCAAAAAGTGTAATTCTATTCAACGTATAATCGAGCATATAATAACTCAATAAAGTAAGTGCAAAAGTAATTGGTACTGATAAAAATACTACCAAACCACCTCTCCAACCCATAGCCAACATTACCACTAAAGTTACTGCAATAATTGCCCCAATAAGGTGCATTAACAATTCAGATACTTTTTGCGAAGCTGTTTCACCATAATTTCTGGTAATTTCTACATGTACATCATCTGGAATTAAATTGGTACGTAAATGGGCTATTTTATCTAAAATAACATCAGAAATTTGCATAGCATCTGCTCCTTTTCTTTTCGCTATTGAAATGGTTACAGCAGGATATTCTGAATTATAATTTGTACTTTTTTTACTTGCTTTTCCAAAACCTAAACTCACATAATTTTGTGATATTTCTGGACCATCTATAATTTTAGCAACTTGCTTTAAATAAATAGGATTATGTTGTTGCACCCCAACAACTAAATTTTCAACATCGTTTTTATTTTCTAAAAACCTACCTGAAGTTACCAAGATTTGGTTATCATTTTTATTAAAACTACCCGAACTCATTTGTTGGTTGTTCGCTTTTACCATTTCTGCAACCGCTAAAAAATCTAATCCACTAGATGCTAGTTTATCCTTATCTAAAACTACTCTTAATTCTCTGTTTCTACCTCCAATTTGATTGGTAATGGCAACATCATTAATTTTTTCAATTTCGTTAGTAAGCTCTTGAGCAAGTTGTTTTAATTGATAATCATCATAATTTTCGCTCCACAAGGTTAATCCTAACATTGGCACATCATCAATAGCACGTGTTTTAATAAGCGGTAATGTTACACCTTTAGGCATCATATCCATGTGCTTATTTATTTCGTTGTATAATTTTACATAAGAACGCTCGATATCTTCGCCCACATAAAACTGTACAATTACCATTGCTTTCTCTTTCATAGAAGTAGAATATACATACTCTACCCCTTTAATGTTAGAGATTAATTTTTCTAAAGGTTTAACCACCCTAGTTTCCACTTCTTTCGGACTTGCTCCTGGATACCCTACAAAAATATCTGCCATAGGCACATCAATTTGTGGTTCTTCTTCTCTTGGGATTAAAAATGAACTATACACACCAATGATCATAAACACAATCATAAGTAGTACAGTAAGTTTTGAGCCTATAAATCCTTTGGCTATTTTTCCTGCTAAACCTTCTTTCATTTTCTTAATTTCTTAGTTTTCAACTTTAATATTTGCCCCATTATACAATTTACCATTGGCAAAATAGATGTAATCTTCTCCCATTGTTAAACCTGACAAAACCTCTACTTTATCTCCAAAATCTCTACCTAAACGCAACCATCTTAACAAAGCTGTATTGCTTTTACTTACTGTATAAACTCCTTGCAACTCCCCTTTTTTAACCAAGGCATTTTTTAGAATTAAAACCGCATTTAATTTGTTATCGTTACTTTTTACTGGAAACTGAACTGTAGCGAACATGCCAGATAATATTGGTGTATTTGTTACCTCTAACTGAACTTTCACCAAGTATTGTGATCCTGTATTTTTAGATGAACTGCTTACCTCTACAACTTTACCTTTAACTGTTTTTTGGAGAGATTTAATTAAAACATCTACAGCTATTCCTTTTGATATTTTAGAAATTTCACTTTCAGGTACCATCGTAATTACTTCGAAACCTGTATCTTCTTCTACAGAAACAAGTGGCATTCCTGGGTTTGCCATTGTTCCTTTATCTACATAAAGATTGGTAACAACTCCAGAGAAAGGCGCACGAATATTAGTATATGTAAACTGAGCAGTTATTTCATTCTTCATTTGCTCTACTGCTTGTAAGTTCGCTTTTGCCATCTTATATTGTGCAGTCATATCATCCATTTCTTTTTGAGAGATACTGTTTTGAGCTATTAAGTTTTTAAATCGTTTAAAATCTTTTTCTGCATTTTTTAATCCTGTTTTTGCTTTTAAAATATTAGCTTCAACTTGCGCTTTTTTGGCTTGTAAATCAGCATTATTTATAGCAATTAATAACTGCCCTTTTTGTACTTTATCGCCTACTTTTATATCAACTTTATCAATAAAGCCCATTATTCTTGTACTTAAGTCAGCACTATTTATTGCTTGAACTTTACCATTTGTTGAAATAAACAAATTGGCAGCATTACCTTTAACTGTTTTTGCTTTAACACGAATTGCAGGTAAGTTTTCTTGTTTTGTATTGTCTACTTTATCACTATTACAACTTGTAATGAGTAAAATAGTTAGGCCTAAAATTAGTTTTGTAATATTTTTCATGGTTTAATTTTTCTTGATTAGAAATTCTAAATATGCGTTAGTATAATTAAATTGATAAATGGTTTGGTAATAGTCCAATTCTTTTTGAACAAACATGGTTTCTGCTAGTAACACATCAGCCGTTTTCTCTAAACCTTCTTTAAATCTGTTGGTTTTAATTTTTAACATTTCTTCAGATTGCTCTACATTTAACTTTTTAAGTACTATCTGTTTTTGTAAATCGGCTAACTGTCTTTTGGTTTTATTTAAAGTTAATTCGCTCTTTGTTTTATATTGTTGATACTCTAGTTTAGATTTTTCAAAAGTGGCTTTACTTTGTTGTTGTTTTGCAAATCTTTTGGCTCCTTTAAAAATATCCCAGCTTAATTGTGCACCAACAATGTAACCATCTGCACTTGTAGCAAATGCATTATTATCATACAATTGATAACTACCAAAAGCGTTTAATCTTGGTAAAAAAGCAACCCTATTAGCATTATGCATTTCTTTATTAGCATTCACAACTAACTCCATTGCTTTCACATCTGAACGATTGGTAGATAGTTGAGCATCATTTAAAATGTTGGTGTTTTTAGCTACTAAACTATCTGTAGGTTTAAAAACAACCTCTTGTTTTTTATTCATTAAAAAGGATAAATAACCTGAGATATTTATCACATTACTTTTGGCTGTTTGTAACGAATTTTCAACCTCATTTACATAAACTTCTACCTCAAGAACATCTGAACGTTTTAAATAACCTTCCTTAAAATGATTGTTTGCAATTTGTTGTTTTGCTTTTGCGGTTTGTAAAGTTTGTTCTAAAACTGCAACACTTTTATAGGCCAATTGCAGGTTCATATATGTTTTTTTTACATCTAAAATTAAGTACTCTTTTCCTCTTTGAGTTTGCAAATAGGTTGCCTCTTTTTTAATTTTAGTGGCTTTTCGTTGATACAAACCATCCATATTAAATAAAGGTTGTTGCACCTCAATAATCGTAGAAAAATTTTGTGTTTGATTAGGGTTGTTTAATAAAACAGGATTAAAATCTGCCTGTGTTAAAATTTCTTGATTTAATTTAGCACCAAATGCAGCTAAGGGATTTGTTGTGACCATACCTGTGTGCGAAGCTGTAATGCTTGGCAAAAAAATAGCATTAGTTTCTTTAAAATCTGCCTTTGCTTTTAAATAGCTTTGATCAGAAATTTTAAGCGCTATATTTTGCTCTTTTACAGTTTCTATAAGTTCTGTTTGAGTAAGATTAACAACTTGTTGAGCAATAGCCGACTGAACTAAGCCTGCTAAAGCAATAAAGAATATTAGGTTTATTTTTTTCATTTCTAAAAATTATATGTGCAAAAATAGTTTGCCAATTTATTGTTTAGCGTAACTATTGTTACATAACAAAACCCTTTAAAGCCCAATGATCATAGCCTTTAAAAAAACCTATTTAAGCAGAAATACAGTTTTAGTAAAACAAAATCATTAAAAATAGTAAGTGTAATAGGATATATCACCTACCCTTATAAGATGAACTCAGAAACTCTTTAAATTCTATTATATAAAATTCTGAGCTTCGTAATTATTAGAAAAAGAAAAAATTTAAGTAATTAAAAATTCTTAACATAGCATCTGTTTTTAAAAAATGATAATTTCAATAAATGTCATAAAAAAAAGGTTTTAACATTTATAAAATGCTAAAACCTTTTTACAGTTTAAGTAATAGCTGTACTATTTTTTGGTCATTTTCATAGTAACTTTAGAGGCAACTTCTTGACCATTTACATTCATTTCCATGTCAATTTTAGAATCTAAAGGTAATCCAGAAGATTTTTCTATTTCTAAATTTCCTTTTATTTTTCCTGTAGCCATACCTCCAACATCACCAGAAACTACTACTATAACTTTATCTTCTGTAATTTCTTTTACAGTGTATATAAAATTCATTTTCATTCCTTTTTCTTCCTTTTCCATTGTCCAAGTACTCCCCACTTTTACAGCTTCTTCTGGATAAACTACTGAGCTAGATTGATTTGCCATATCTTCCATACCAGGAACATTGGGTTCAACTCTAATTTCATTTACTTCACCTCTATCATTGCCTTTGGCATACATTACCGCTTTTAACATTGGTGCTACTTGCATTTTCATCATTTTACCACCTGCATCCAATTCATCATCACTTTTGGTAGAATCGTAACTCAAAACATTACCACCTTGTAGCATATCCATAGTCATCTTTGTGAACTTCATCTCACTTTCGTAAGAATCACCTTGAACATCAACTATTTTACTATCCACAATTATCGTCATTCCCATAGACATTGCAGCTCCCATTTCTTGTTTAATAGTCATTGTATTTTCATAAACTGCTCCTTTTTCATAGTTCATTCTTAATACAACAGATTCTTGGGCTGTAAAAACATTTACATACAAGGTTAAAAATAATACTAACAATTTTTTCATTCTTAAGTTTTTTATTTATTAATAATTTCTTTGCCAAGGTAATTATTTTCTTACGTTTTGGGGTTGATATTTTTAAATATATCTTCTACTTTTTCTGTATTTCAATAAAATTTTCAATTGAAACCCTTTATTTAAATGTATCCCTAAAATTTTAAGTAACTTTAAATTTTTAATCAAATAACTATGCGTAAAAAATCTATCTTCTTTTTTTAAAGAAATTTTAATCATCATTATTGGGGTGCTAGTTGCTTTATTTATAAGTAATTGGAACGAAAACAGAAATAATAAAGAATATGTTGATAAAGCAAAAAACTATATTAAAAAAGAAGTTGTTAGAAATAGTAAAGATTTAAAAAATGTTGTTGATAAACATGATAAAACCATTGATTCACCATACCTTTTCACCAAAAGAAATGATTATTCAATTAGAGGTTTGTGATAATTATTTAAAACTCTAATTTTTAAATTCACTAAATAAAAAGTAACTTTAACCACTAAAAAAGAATGCTTTACTCAATAGCG
>NZ_CBFHZT010000026.1:0-43204 GCF_965660385.1 Polaribacter sp. | reverse complement strand
TTTTTTTATTTGAATTAGATAAATTATCACTAATGACAACATCAAAATTATGGTTGATTAATTGGATAACAGTATAAGCCTATGTAGCCACAACCTAACTTTTGCTAATACTTTTTGTTGTATTATGCAAAATAGATATAAACGAATAAAACAATTAAAGTTATTAAAACACCAACGCTATTAACATACTTCCAAGGTTTAATGTCTACTTGTTTGGTATATTCCTGAATAAAAGCTGTTTTTCTAGGTTTAATTTTTCCGATAATTAACATAATTAAAATATTAAGGACAAATAAAATAGCCATTACATCTAAAAAGTGAGGATATGCTTGAGATTCAATCAAAGCCAATTCAGCAGGTTCTGTAATTCCTATTAATTTAGCCTCATCTAAAGCAGTATTAATAAAATAAGGTTGTAAAAAAAACTGACTGATTACGTATAACAAACACCCAGATAATAAACCTATTTTAGCAGCAATAGCTGGTACTTTATTAGTGGTAAACCCAATTACAATTATGGTTAATATTGGTATGCTATAAATACCATTGATTTCTTGTAAATAATCAAACAAACTCCCTGCCTTTGCAATTAAAGGAGCAATGCACATTGCTGCTATTGCCAAAATAACACCAAATGTTTTACCGTATTTTACTACTGTTTTTTCGTCTGCTTTTTTGTTGATATGTTGCTTATAAACGTCAATTCCAAATAACGTAACTGAACTATTTAACACACTATTAAAAGAACTTAGAATTGCCCCAAATAAGACTGCTGCAAAAAAACCAACCCATTGAGCAGGCAATACTTTTTTAACTAACATAGGATATGCACTATCTGCAGTTTCTAAATTCCCATTAAAAATATGATAAGCAATTAGCCCTGGTAAAACTACAATTAAAGGTCCTAAAATTTTAATAAAAGAAGCTAACAACAATCCTTTTTGGCCTTCTTTCAAATTTTTTGCACCCAATGCTCTCTGAATAATTTGTTGATTTGTGCCCCAATAAAACAATTGCACTAACATCATTCCTGTAAAAATGGTGTAAAACGGAACTGGATCTGTTACACCCCCAATAGAATTAAATTTATCTGGATGCTCTGTTACTAAAACATTTAAACCCTCAGCTAAATTTCCATCACCAATTAGTAATAGACCAAATATGGGAATTAATAAACCACCAATTAACAAGCCGATTGCATTAATTGAATCTGAGACAGCAACTGCTTTTAATCCGCCAAAAACTGCATAAATTGATCCTATAATACCAATTCCCCAAACACAAATCCAAATGGATTGTGTGTGTGTTACCCCTAAAAGTGAAGGAACATCGAACATTCCACTAATGGCTAAGGAACCAGAGTATAAAATAACAGGCAACAAAACAACTACATAACCTGTTAAGAATAATATTGAAGTAAGTGTTTTTGTACTAACATCAAACCTTTTTTCTAAAAAACCTGGAACTGTTGTTAGACCACTTTTTAAATATTTTGGTAATAAATAAACAGCAGTGATAATCATGGCAATTGCCGCTAATGTTTCCCAAACCATTACTGATAAACCACTTGTATAGGCAGAACCATTTAAACCCACAATTTGTTCCGTAGATAAATTGGTCAATAACAAAGAACCTGCAATGACACCCGCAGTTAAACTTCGGCCTCCTAAAAAATAACCATCAGATGAAGTTTCTGCTGTTTTTCTTGTTGCTAAATATGAAATTACTGCAACTAATATCGTAAAGCCTAAAAATGTAAGTATTTGCATAGAGGAATTTTTTCTTAATTAATAATTATTTAAAAACCACTTCTTTAACCCCTTTTTGATAATCTTTACCTCTTAAGCTGATAAAAATTCGCTTCATTTTTTTTAATTGTTCAGGATTTGATTCTGCTATATTATTTTGTTGTGCCTTATCATCTTTTAAGTAATAGAGTTGTTCATGAGGAAAATTACCAACTTCTATGCCTACAGCTTTTCTAAAGTTTTTGCCTTTATATGCTGGTATGTATAACCAATCTCCACTTCGTAAAGCTGTTTTCCCTGTAGCTTCTATGATTAAATTGTTTCTCCCTTTTTTAGATTTTCCTAAAAAGGTTTGAAGTAAGTTTTTACTATCTGAAGTGCTTTCTTTAGCACCCACCAAATCTGCAATAGAAGCTAATAAATCCACCTGACAAACAATGGCACTTGAAGTTTGTGGTATGATTTTACCTTTCCAATAGGTAATAAAAGGAACTCTTGTACCTGCTTCATAAATACTGTACTTACCACCTCTTAAACCTCCTTTAGGGTCGTGTTTACCAACTTTTTCCACAGCATCATCATAATATCCATCGTTTAAAACAGGACCATTATCACTTGAAAAAATGATTAGGGTATTTTCTAAAACACCTTCTTCTTTTAGTGTTTTCATAAATTCACCAATCATACAATCTGCTTCTAAAATAACATCACCTCTTGGACCCATTCCTGATTTGCCAACAAATCTTGGATGAGGAGTTCTTGGTACATGTGGTTGTTGCATAGCATAATATAAAAAGAAAGGTTTTTCTTTATGTGTTTTTACATAATTTTGGGCTTTTTCTAAAAACTGATCAGCCATTTCTGTATCTGTCCATTTTGCGTTTTCTCCACCTTTCATATAACCGATTCTTGGAATTCCGTTTACAATACTACTATTATGACCATGATGCCATTTCATTTTTAGCATTTCTGGATTTGAAATAGCTGTTGGCTCACCTTCAAAATTTTCTTTATAATTTACTTGAATAGGATCATTTTTATCTAAACCAACCACATTTCCATCCTTTATATAGACAGTTGGAACCCGATCTTGAGTGGCTGCCATTATATAAGACTCGTCAAAACCAACTTCATTTGGACCAGGTGTTACTTTTTCGTTCCAATTTACAATTCCAGTTCCCAAACCTAAATGCCATTTCCCTACAATTGCTGTTTGATAACCTTGCTTTTTTAATAGTTTGGGTAATGTTTGTTGTTCTGTAGAAATTAAAAGAGGAGCTGTACCTGGTAAAATCTTTGCTTTTTTGTTTCTCCATGGATACATTCCTGTTAATAATGCATATCTACTTGGGGTACATGTTGCTGAAGAAGCATAACCATTTGTAAATTTTATGCCTCCATTTGCTAAAGCATCAATATTTGGTGTTTGAAGTTCAGTAGCCCCATAAGAACTTACATCTCCATAACCTAAGTCATCTAGATAAATGACAATTATATTAGGAACCTTAATTTTGTTATTTTTAGTTTTTTCTTTTGGCGTACCTGGTGTGTTACAACTTGTAAAAACTATAAAAAAAGTAATTATTAGAAGAAAGAATGGTTTCAATTTAATCATGGTGTGTATGAAATTAGTTTACTCTTCAAAACTAACTTGAAACTTTTTGAAATATCTTTTTTTATGTAACAATTACCTTTATGATTGTAACATTAAGTTACCTTTATGAAAATTATCAAATAATGTTTTACTTTTTTATTTCTGATAATTCTTTTAATTGTTCAATATATTTGCTTGGTGTAATTCCTTTTTCTTTTTTAAATAAAGTAATAAAATGTGCATAACTATTAATACCAACACCATCCATTGCTTCTTGAACTCGATCACAGCCGTCATCAAACATTTGAATTGCTTCTTTTATTCGGATGGAATTGATAAAAGCAGTTGTATTTGAACCAATTAAAGTCTTTAATTTTCTGTGTAGTTGCATTCTACTTAAACCTAATTCTGTAGATAACATTTCTACTGAAAAATTTGGGTTTGACATTTGTTTTTTGATGATTTCACCTGCCTTTAATACAAATTTCTGATCAAATGAAACATAATGATTTTTCGTTTTTTCTGGTATCCCTTTTACCAAATGCTCTCTAAAACTATTTCTAGTTTCAGAAATATTTTTCACTTTTTGAAGTAATTGAGAGGTGTTAAAAGGTTTAGCAATATAATCCCAAGCACCAACTTTTAAACCTCTATTGTAAAATTCTTCATCAGTTTTTGCAGTTAGCATTAAAATTGGAATATGAGAAACCAAGATGTTTTTTTTGATTTTTTCACACATTGCAACACCATCCAATTCTGGCATCATTACATCCGTTATTACAATATCTGGCAGTTCTTTGATACACATCTCAACACCTTCAAACCCGTTAGTAGCTTCAACCACTTTATAATCACTTAATAATATATTTCTGAGATATTTTCTTAAGTCATGATCATCTTCAACAATTAAAATTTTTTCTTTTCCATTTTCTTCATTTTCCTCAATTTCTTCGTTGGTATTTGGGGTATCTCCAGGTGTAAAATGACTAGGTATAACCAAAGGTATATCGTCTTTTGATAAAAACTCTTCTTCTGTAAAAGCTTTGGACGAAACAGGCAACGTAATCATAAACTCTGTACCCCCTAATGCACTATTTAATACATTGATTTCACCTTTATGCGCTTCAATCAGTTTTGCGGTTAGATGTAAACCAATACCTGAGGAATCTCTATCTTTTCCATGCACATACCGTTCAAATATTCTTCTTTTGTTAGTTTGTGAAATACCTTTTCCACTGTCTTTAATCAGAATCACAAAATATTCTAAATCGTGTTTCCAAGTAGGTTTTATTTCAATTTCTATAACACCTCCATAAGGTGTGTATTTAAATGCATTTGATAGTAAATTGTAAATTACTTTTTCTAAAATGTCTTTATCAAAATGGCAAAAATAGCTTTCTGGGGAAATTATACTGAGTTTAATATCTGTACTTTCTGCTTGCCATTCAAAAGATTTGGAAACATTTTTTACGAAAGCACATAAATCATTTCTAGAAACTTGTAAGATATTTATACCTGAATTTATTTTTCTAAAATCGAGCAGTTGGTTCACTAAATTCATCATTCTATTAGTGTTTCTTGATAAAATATTATAGCAAAATTTTTTGTGACTTGTAGAAGTATTATTTTTAATCAAATCGTCTAAAGGGCCAATAATTAAAGATAATGGTGTTTTAAATTCGTGTGCTACATCCGTAAAGAAAACTAATTTCATTTCATTGATTTCTTTCTCTTGTTCGTTTTTTAAGTTTGATAACTCTATTTGCGTTCTTAGCTTTTGCTTGTTTGACCAAAAATAAAAAATGGTATATAAAATTAAACTAATCAATAAAAAATATAAAAGATAAGCCCACCAAGAATTCCAAGGTGCAGGTTTGATATTAATATTTATACTTTTAGATTCGTTTGACCATTTTCCATCAGGATTCGTAGCTTGTACAATCAATTTATAATTTCCACTAGGTATTCTAGAATACTTTGCAGTTCTTTTATTATTAGCAACTACCTGCCAATTTTTATCATAATTTATGAGTTTATATCTGTACTTATTTACTTTTACATTAGCATAGTTTGTACTCGTAAACTCAATGGTAAAGTCGTTTTGTTTGTAACTAAACACTAAGTCTTTAGTTTTGTTTAATCTTTGATGTAATAAGGTTGATCCTAAAATATTCTCATTAACTTTTACAGTTTTATTATTGACCAAAAGTTTAGTCAAAGAAATTTTTGAAGGAAAAGGATTTGTAACGAGTTCATCAAATTTTAAGTAATTTATTCCAGAAATGTTTCCAAAAAAGAGTTGACCATTTTCATTACTAGACACAGCTTCTGTAAAAGTATTGGTGAGTAATCCATCATTATAATTATAGTTATAAGATACTTCTGAGTTTGGAGAATACTTAATAATACCTTGAGAATTCGTAAGCCATAAATTTGAGTCTTTATCGCTTATAACACCCATAATTTTCTTGTTCTTAATATGTTCTGAAGAAATTGCTAAAAATTTATTCTGCTCTAAACTTTTTTGAAGAAGGCCCGTATCTGTGCCAACAAACAAGGTTCCTTTTTTGTCTTGATAAAAACACCAAATAGAATTGTTTGGAATATGATAAGAGCCTGTCATCTCTTCATTATAACTTTCTAGAGAAATCATTTCTCCAGACTCATTTAGGTTTATTTTGAATAATCCTTTAGAAATTGTAGCGACCCAAATTGCATTTTGAAAATAATCGAATTTTAAAGCAATTACTCTAATATTCCGTAAACTTTCAAAATTTTGAAATTTTTCTGGGATAAAATTAGTGGATTTTGAGTCTTTATAAATCAATCCTTTAAAAGAACCAAAATATTGATTCCCAAATTTATCTTTACAAAAACTGGTAACAATTAAGTCTTTTTCTTTGTTTGTGTTTTGAAAAATAGAAACCGGTTCAAATTCTCCTTTACCTACATTTTTCTCTACATACAAACCTTTAGTTGTCGCTAAGTGTATTCTACCATTTAAGGTATCTACTTTAAATGCTTTTGCTTCTTTATCAATATTAATAAGATTATTTGACTTAGTAGAGAAGTTATAGCTATAAAATTTATCAGTTTGAAATCCATAATAAACCCTATCATTGGTAGCAAAAAGAGTTCTTACATGGCCTCGTTTGGCAATTGGCAAACTACTAAATTTTTTACTCTCTAAATTAGAATATAAAAGTCCTTTTCTATTAGAAACCCAAAGTGTATGATTTTCATCTAAGAAAACTTGATTGATAGGATTGTTTAAAAGTGAGTTTTGATTATTGTAATCAGCAGCTTCAGTCTTGGTTAAAGTTTTGGTTTTCATATTAAAATGAATTAAACCATTTTGAAAAGTAGCAATCCATAAATCACTATTTGTGCCTTCAATTACAGAAAGGATATCAAAATTTGCTAAACTTTTTTCTTGTACTAGTTTCCCATCAATTACTTCAAATAACCCTTTTTTTCCACCTGTCCAAACTTTATTAGAAGTCGTATTTACAATAGTTCGAAAAGGCATATAATCTGAGTCTTTTAATATAGTATATGTATCATTTTGAAATAACCATAAACCTTTATTAGTTGCATAAATAATTTGATTATCACCAATCAAATCAATCTTTTTAACTTGAATTCCAGTGAGTGGGCTTTGTAAGATTTCTACTTTTAAAATATTTTGATTTTCTGATATTTTCAGTAGTCCATTTTCAGTAGCCACAAGAATATTTCCAGCAGCATCTTGTATAAGATCATTAATAATCTCAAAACTTTCTGGAACTTTTAATCTTTTTATGTTTCCTGATTTTAAAGAGTAATAATTTAAACCATAACCATCTGTACCCGCCCAAATACGGCTTTTATCATCTTCTAATAAACAACGTATTCTATTGCTTGATAAACTAAACTCATCCTCGTTTTTATGAAAAAAACTTTCTACAGTATAGCCATCAAACCTATTTAAACCATCATAAGTCCCCACCCATAAAAAACCTTCTGAGTCTTGAATTATAGAACTCACATCATGTTGGGATAATCCATCTTGCACAGTTAATGCGTTAAACTGCAATCTCTGAGCGGAAACTGTATAAAAGGTACCGAGGATAAATAATAAATGTAAAAAATACCTGGTCATGTATAAGAATTAAATATCTGTTAGTTTTTACCAAAGAAAATAAATAAAAATTAAAAAAAACACCTTAAACACTATTAAATATTCAATTTGTTACAATAGTAAAACTCATTGATACATAACAAAACACCGTTAACAAGCCCTTTTTCTAATTTTGAGGAGTGATATTTTAATGTGATTTAAAATTTCACTTCTCAATCAAATTATGAATTCAAAACAATAACAAATTACAGATTATGAAACAAAAAAATTTTTTAGTGGCATTTTTATGCTTCTTTATTTCTACAAGTCTTTTTAGTGTTGATAGATATGTTGGAACAACAATAACTGATGGTGGTGCAACTTTGGGTTCTCAAGCAAATCCACATCCTACAGTTAGTGGTGCAGTTTCAGCTGCTAGTGATAACGACAAAATAATTATCCTTGGGACAGTAACTCAAACAGGTGAAATTACACTTGATAAAAATTTAACTTTTGAGGGGCAATCAGAGGCAACTATAACTGGAAACGGTTCAAATAGGCTATTTGTCATTTCAGCTTCAGACATTTCAATTTCATTTTCAGACATTATTTTTCAAGGAATAGCGTCAATAGATCCTGACCCAGGAAACTCAGCACCAACAGATTATGCTGGAGGAGTTCTATTTAACACTCAGGCAAATTTTAATTTAACCATTACAAACTGTGTTTTTTCTGGAAATTCTTCTACCTCTACATCAGGTGGTGGTGCTCTTTATTTAAGCGGTGGAGGCACGACTACCGCAAATATTTCAAATAGCACATTTTATAATAATCAAATTGTAACTGCTACAACTCTAGAAGCTCGAGGTGGGGCAATTATTGTTTACAATGCTACTGTAAATTTAACCAATTGTACTTTCTTTGAAAACAAATTAGCAAGAACAGGAAATTTTAACGGTGCAGCAGTTAGAGCTAGTGCAAGTGGTGCTACTGTAAATGCAACAAACTGTTTATTTTACAACAATCAAGTTAGTGGTGGTGCTAATTCCGATTTCAATGCTGTACCAGGTGCTTCAATGACAATGACCAACTGTCTTGCACAATATCAAAACAATCTTGATACAAATAATAACTCAACAATCACAAATTCAGACTATCTTTCAGCATCAAACCTTGTATGGAATTCTTCAATGAATAGAGTTATTTTTTCTGCACCAAATTCATTGTCTGATGCTACTCCAATTGATTTCGGAAATGACAATAATGATGCAGGAGCTTGGGATTCTGAAATCAATATTTTTGAGGGTACAACGTCTATTTTATGGTCTGAAGACTCAAATTGGTCTAGTGGCACTGCTCCAGTTGGAGATGGTACAGAAAACATAGCTATAATAGGATCAATTTGTAATATGTTCTCCACTGGAATTGCTGTAAATGATATTAAAGTTACAACTGAATTGAGAATCCAAAATCAAAACGTTTTTATTGTAAACGGAGAATCTGATATAACTGGTACAGTACGTTATTTTGCAAACCTACAAAACGATGCTGATAATACTAAAGCTTGGTATTTGGTTGCCTCTCCTTTATCTGGTGAGGTTTTTGATACAGCTTTTGCAGACAAAAATGATCTTGCTTCAGGTACTGGGTCAAATAGAGGGCTTGCAACATATAACCCAAGTAATAGTGATTGGTCATACTTTACAGGCACAAATATACCTGCAAATTCTGGTAAAGGTTTTTCTATGAAAATTACTCCAGATAATATAACATTTGAAGCAAGTGGAGGCGAATACGCAAATAATGAAGTTGGTTTTGAGGGAGATTTTAACACAGAGGATGTCACTATTACCACTAACACTACTGGGTTTAATTTATTAGGTAATCCTTATGTTGCTCATATAAATACTGCAACATTTTTAGGGGATGCTTCTGGAATAGACAAATCACAAATTTGGGTGTGGAATCAAACTTTAAATGGTGGAGCTGGACAATATGAAGCTCAAGTATCTGGGGATAATTTTATGTTAGCACCTGCTCAAGGTTTTTTTGTAAAAGTAACTACTCCAGGGAATCTCAATTTTGCAGAATCAAACCAAGCAACAACAGGTGGTACATTTCAAAAAACTGCCAGAACTGAATTAAAATTATTAGTTTCTGATGGTAAAAATAGTCGCTTTACTAAAATCTATTTCTTAGATAATGCAACCAAAGGTTATGACTTTGGCTGGGAGGGAGAAGTTTTTGATGGGGTTAAAAATGATTTTGAACTCTTTACGCACTTAGTAAAGGATAATCAAGGTAAAAACTATCAAATACAATCTTTACCAAAATCTGAACTTGAGTCTTTAACGATACCTTTGGGAATTATTGCTGAAGCAGAAAAAGAATTAACATTCTCTTTAAAGTCATTTAATTTTCCCTTAGGAGTTAAAGTTTATTTAGAAGATAGATCAAACAATACTTTTAATGAAATCTCTAAAACAGAAAACTTTAAAATTTCTTTGCTGGAAGCTACAAATGATGTGGGTCGTTTTTACCTACACACCTCTTCTTCTGCTTTAAGCACTGAAAGTGTAAATTTAAATAGTATTAGTATCTATTCTACTAATAATTCTACTTTAAGAATTGTTGGTTTATCTCAAGGAAAATCAAATGTAAAGATGTTTAATGTTTTAGGCAAACAAGTTTTAAATACTGCTTTTACCTCGAATGGTGTTTATGATTTGAATCTTCCCAAATTAGCTACTGGAATTTACATTGTTCAGTTAGAAAATAATAATGGAACATTGAATAAAAAAATTGTTTTAGAATAATTCATCAAACCTTAAGCTCGATCACAACATGAAAAAAAATATAAAAAATACCCAAGATAATCCTCAAGAAATCACTCGTAAAGACGCTATTAAAAAAATAGGAAATTACGGAAAATATGCAGCTTTAACAGCTTTAGGAACTTACATGATTTTGAACCCTCAAAAAGCGCAAGCTAGCTCTGTTCCATCAGATCCGGGTGCAGGATTCTAAAATAAATAAATTAAAACCATCCGTAATTTTAATTACGGATAGGTCTTTATAAACTAGAAATAAAATCAATCAATGAAGTTAAATCCAGAAACTCCAAAATATAGAATCTTCAAAAAGAAATTGGTGTTTTTTATACTTTTCTTAGCCATGACAAGTTATGGCCAAAAAGTATTAAACTTATCAGAGTTTAATATTAAAGCTAATAAAGATGCTACACCAATTGTTGTAAAAGCATTAAAAAAAGCTAAAGAAGAAGGTGTAAGTAAACTTATTTTTCCAAAAGGCACATATCATTTTTATCCAACTTTTGCACCTGAAATCTATTGTGAAATTACCAATAATGATAATGGTTTAAAAAGAACATCTTTTCCTTTGATTGATTTTCATAATTTCGAAATCGATGGAGGTGGATCAGATTTTATATATCATGGTAAAATGATTCCCTTTATTATTGAGGAGAGCTCAGATATTAAAGTTACTAATTTAAGTGTAGATTGGGAAGTTCCTTTTGCATTAGAAGGTTTAGTTGTTGCCAAAGATATGAATACTAAAACTTTTGATATTGAAGTAAAATCTCCTTATGAAGTAAAGTTTGGGCATTTATATTTAAAATTAGAAAGACCAGACACGCCTTATGAAAGAAAATATGGAAAACGATTTGCGTATTGGGAGCACTACAATCTTGAAATAGGTCAGAATATATTTTGGGACCCAAAAACAATGGCTCCTTTGTACAATACTCAAATGTACAATATGCCAGAAAAAGGAATTTATGCAGAGGAATTAAAAAAAGGATTGATTAGAATTACTACCAAAATGAAAAAATTACCTCCTATTGGATCTATTATGGTTTCTAAAGGAGAATACTTACAAAATAGAACAAGTCCTGCTTTTAGAATTTTTAAATCTCAAGATTTAGAATTCAAGAATGTGAATGTACATCATGCAGGTGCAATGGGTTTAATTGCAGAAAGGTCAGAAAACATTACATTAGATAGTTTTAATGTAGTATTAAGAGAAGGTTCTGGAAGAATGGTTACTACTACAGCAGATGCTACGCATTTTTGTAACGTAAAAGGTACAGTAGTTATAAAAAATTCTACCTTCGAAAACATGCTAGATGATGCCACAAATATCCATGGCACTTATGTTAGAGTTAACAAAATAATAGATAATTATACGTTGGCTGTAGAAACCTATCATCCACATCAAAATGGCTATTTGTTTGGAGAGGAGGGAGATAGGGTTCAAATTATTGAGCAAGCCAATATTCAACCAACAACATCTACCATGATTTTAAAAAAGGTAGAAAGAGTTAATGAAAAAGTCTCATACATCACATTTGATAAACCAATAACAGGAAAAGTTAACGTTTATGATGGTGTAGAAAATATTTCTTGGCATGCTTCGGCGATAATAGAGAATAACATAGTTAGAAATAATAGAGCACGTAGTTTTTTAATTTCTACTCCAAGAAAAGTTACGGTTCGTAATAACCATTTATCATCACAAATGGCAAGTTTTAGATTAACAGGAGATTTAGGTTTATGGAACGAATCTGGACCAAATGAAGGTTTGTTAATTGAAAATAATCTTATTGAAAATGCAGTTTATGGTGGTAATGGACCACAATCTATATTTTTAATTGATCCTCAATATCAAAACAAGAAAAATTTTGATGGAACTTATAGCAAAAACATTACCATTAGAAAAAATACCATCAAAACATTTGACAGTTCCATTTTACATGCTATTTCAGTAGATGGGCTTGTTTTTGAAAACAATACGATTTTTCAAACAAATAAATACAAACCTCTTTTCCCTAGCATCTCTAATTTAAGAATTGTAAATTGTAATAACGTTTCTATTAAAGGAAATGAATATAAAAGCTTAGATGGTAAAGAAGGGACGTTAACGATTGATTCAAAATCTACAAATGTAAAAACATCTAAAAAAGATGATTTTAAAATCAAAAAATCAAAATAAATAAAGTCTTTAAAATAACTACCTAAAACTTTAAAAATGAAAAAAAATAGTATCATTTTATTACTTACTCTTATCTCGTTTCAGTTTTCTTTTAGTCAGATAACTGTTTCAGGTAAAGTTACAGATACAGAAGGTAATCTTTTACCCAGTGTTACAATACTAATTAAGGGTACTCAAATTGGAGATATTTCTGATTTTGATGGTAAATATAGCATTGAATTACCCAATGCAGAGAGTGTTCTTGTATTTAGCTACTTAGGAATGAAAACTATAGAAGTAAAGTATAATGGAAAAAAAATAATTAATGTTCAACTAGAGGAAGAAGCAAATAGCCTAGATGAAATTGTAGTTATTGGTTATGGAGTTACAAAGAAAAGCGATGTAACTGGTGCTGTTTCTGGTATAAAACCAAAAACACTTATGGAGTCGCAAACTACAGATGTTTTTTCAGCAATGCAAGGTAGAGTTTCTGGAGTTCAAATATCTTCAGATTCTGGGCAACCTGGAGGAGGAAATAACATAACTGTTCGTGGTCAAACATCTATAAATGGTACATCCT
Source organism: Polaribacter sp. (assembly GCF_965660385.1). Lineage (GTDB taxonomy): Bacteria > Bacteroidota > Bacteroidia > Flavobacteriales > Flavobacteriaceae > Polaribacter. The sequence goes on along the minus strand of NZ_CBFHZT010000026.1, from coordinate 30,191 downwards.
CTCCTCTTTTTGTAATAGATGGTGTTCAAATAGATGTAAATTATGATGAAGTTGCAACTACAGGTTCCTCACAAGCAAGAATAAATCCCTTAACAGGTATTAATCCTGCAGATATAGAATCTATAGATATATTAAAAGATGCGTCTGCAACAGCAATTTATGGTTCAAGAGGAGCAAATGGGGTTGTAATTATCACTACAAAATCAGGTTCTTCAGATGGTCGTATATCTGCTGAGTATAGTTACAATTTAGGAATTTCAGAGGTTGTAAAAAAATTATCGGTTTTATCTGCAGAAGATTATATAACCTACCAACAAGATATAAGTAATGATCAATTTTTAAATCAAGATACTAACAATGATGGCAATTTCGATACTCCTAGAGATTTTACTCAGATACCTTCTTTTGATTGGCAAGAAGAAGGTTTAAGAACTGCTATAAGTCATCAACATCAGTTATCAGTAAGAGGAGGTAATAAAACCACCAACTATTCTGTTGGCTTAGGTGCTTTACAACAAGAAGGACTTGTTGTAAACAATGACTATGAACAATATAATTTAAGAATGCGATTAAAAACTGATATTAATGACAAACTTAGTCTAACGTTCAATTCTAATGGTTCTTATTCTGTATTGGGTGGTATAGCCAATAATGGTGGTCCTGATAGTTTTACTGGGATAACTCAATTTCTTGTAATTGGTAATCCTTGGAATATTAGAACAGACGATATTGTTTTTGCAGATGATGCTTTCATAAGCCCTTTAGATTTAATTAATGAATCTGATAAACAAACTAGCATTTTTAGACTTTTTGGTAACATGAACATTAACTATAAATTTACTGATAATTTAAGTTATACAGGTTTTACAGGTATTAATATTAGTAATTCTAAGGTAAAAGAATTTTATAATTCAAACACAGGTTGGGGTAGATTACAAAATGGTAGAGCAAGAGTAAAAGAAGTAAATACCTATTCTATCAATCATTCCTCACGATTAAATTTTAGAAAAAGTTTTAATCCGAATCACAGAATTGATGCTTTAGCAGGTTTTGAAATTTTTCACTACAACTTTGAAGATTTTTTAAACGAAGTTATCGGGTTTGAAAACCAAACAACAGGAGTTAATAATATTAGCGTTGGAACTTCTGTTAGTCAATACAGTACCCAAAGGTTTTCTACAAATAGAGTTTCCTTTTTAAGTAGAATGAATTATACCCTACACAAAAGATTTATTTTAACTGCAACTATTAGAGCAGATGGTTCAGATAAATTTGGAGAAGGAAATAGATGGGGTTATTTCCCTTCTGGAGCATTAGCTTGGAAAATGACTAATGAATCGTTTATAAAAAACATTAGTGCAATTTCTAATCTAAAATTAAGATTAAGTTATGGAGCTACAGGAAATGAAAGAATACCTGCATACACCTACCTAGCTCAACTAAATCCTGCATTCTATGCAAGTAATGATAATCTTATCTTTGGTTTGGCTCCATCAACACTTCCAAATCCAGATTTAAAATGGGAAACTACAGAACAACTTAACGCAGGTATTGACTTAGGACTTTTTGGAGGAAGGGTAAATTTAACTGCAGATGTTTACAAAAAAATAACTACAGATTTATTATTGAATGCACCCATACCTTCACAAAGTGGGTTCAATTCACAATTTCAAAATATAGGTAGAATAGACAATTCTGGTGTTGAATTACAATTATCTACTTTCAATGTTAATAAAGGTGATTTCAAATGGAAAACAGATTTTAATATTACTTTTAATAGAAATGAGGTGAAAGATTTAGGTGGTGCCGAATTTATTCCTATTAGTACTTTTGGTGGGTGGCAAGCCAATGTTGGTAGAGTAATTGTTGGTGAACAAATTGGTACAATGTACGGTTATAAGTTTGATGGAATTTATCAGATTGAGGATTTTACATGGCAAAACAATAGCGACCCTAATGTGGCTTTTGAAGACAGAAACTTCATTTTAAAAGACGGACTTCCTGTATATTCTGGTACCGCACTTCCAGGTAGAATGAAGTATTCAGATTTAAATGGTGATGGTTTTGTAAATGATGAAGATAGACAAGTTATTGGGGATAGTAATCCCATACACTTTGGTGGAATTAATAATACTTTTACTTATAAAAATTTCGATTTATCTGTATTCTTCCAATGGTCTTATGGTAATGAGTTGTATAATGCAGCAAAAGTTAGGCTTAATGGAGTACAACCTTGGATGAATATTTCTCAAGATTATTTTGAGAATAATTGGACTCCCCAAAACCCTACTAATACTGCTCCTGCATATCGTCAATTAGATCAACAAATAGCATCCTCTTACTACGTAGAAGATGGTTCTTATCTTAGATTAAAAACGGTTTCTTTGGGGTATCGATTACCTAAAAATATCACTCAAAAATTAGGTTTCAAATCTTTAAGATTTAACTTAATAGGTAATAATTTATTAACATGGACTAACTATACAGGTTGGGATCCAGAAGTTAATTTTAATAACCCTCTTCTTTCAGGTCTAGATAGAATAGCTTACCCAAGAGCGAGAAATTTTACTATAAGTTTTAACGCAACATTCTAAACAAACAAACCATGAAAAATATTATAAAAAACACTTTATTTTTAGCTTTTATAGTTTTAATAGCTTCATGTGAAGATATATTAGAGCCAACACCATATTCATTTACATCACCAGAAAATTTTTATAAAACTCCACAAGACGCTGAAATAGCTTTAGTAGGTGTTTATAATACAATTACTGCTGGGGATATTCAAGGTCAAGGAAATGCAGATTCCTTTAGAAGAGATCTCTTTGAAATGCTAGTGGGTGGTACAGGTGAAGGAGTTGTACCTCAGCAATTTTCAAATAATAGAGGAGGACAGTTTGGAACAGCAGCTTTTACTAGTCAAGATGTTGATTTAAATTTTAATTGGTTTTTCCTTTATGCTGGGATTAGTAGAGCAAATAGTCTTCTTGAAAATTTACCTAATATCCCAGATGCTGATTTTGCAGGTACAAGAAAAATTGAAATTGAAGCTGAAGCAAAACTATTAAGAGGATTTTTTCATACCATACTTTCTATGATGCATGGAGCTATTCCTGTATATACAAGTACTAATGATAGTCCTACTAAAGCAAGACAGTCTGTTCAAGAAGTTTATGCTCAAATAATATCAGATTATGAATTTGCTTATCAAAACCTTCAAAACAGAGGACCTTTAGCTTCCAGTGTAAATAAATGGACTGCTGCTGGGTTATTAGTAAAAGTACACACCTACTTAGCAAGTATGAAAATTAATGGTCTAAGTGACTTTGGTTTTACGCTGAACAGTTTTAATTGGGTAGATGAAAATGTAAGTTATCAAAATGCAGTTACCATCTCTGGAGATATTGTTGCTAACAGTGGTTATGGTTTAACACAAAATTACGATCGCCTTTTTAGAGAATCTACTAAATCTGCACAAGCTGAAGAAGTTATGTTTGCAGCAGAAGGCTCATCAGATGCTTCACAACAGGTTATTACAATCGTTATCAATAGTTTTATTCCACAAGGAAATGCAAGAAGAGTTGGTGGTGGTTCTGGCTGGACACGTCCAACAGGAGAACTTTTTGATCTGTATAACTCAAACGATTTTCGATTTAGCCATAATGTTTCTGGAAACTTAGGAGGTAATCCAAACATACTTCAAACAATAGAAATTGATGGTGTTAGATATTATCAACCTCGTGACTTAGCTGGAAAAGGTTCTGGATTTATGAGTATAGGTAAATATCGAATGAAAGATCCTGATCAGAAATCCTACGCTCCATGGGCTTCAGGTATCTCAATTCCATTATTAAGATATGGAGATATACTTTTATTACGAGCTGAAGCACTTTTCTATACAGGCAATGAAGCTGGTGCTCGAGCAATATTAACAGAATTACGTCAAAGATCAGTTATTGCTCCTGCAACAGTTACAGACCTTAATTCTGAATATTTTAACTCAAATTTTGCTAAAGAGTTACAAGATGAACGCTCTAGAGAGCTGTGTTTTGAAATCTGGAGAAGATTTGATTTGGCTAGATTTAATATTTTCGATCAAACTATAAATTCACTAGACCCAAGTAATGGGGCTTGGAACAGTCATGTTGTGTTATTACAACAAAATTGGTTTTCAGAAAGAGTTTGGTTTCCTATACCATTACAACAAATTGATTTGAATTCAAATCTCAAACAAAATCCTGGCTATTAAAATTCCTTCAATGAAAAATTAATTTTAAAACCTTAATAAACATGAAAAGGTTTCTATTAGTTACCCTTTTAACTGTCACTTGTTCTTATTGGACTATAGCACAAGAAAAAAATCCAATCATTATATCACCTAAACAGGGTGATATGACACTTATAATTAGGAATATTATAGAAAATACCAAAACAAAAGATTTACATTTAGTATTTAAAAAAGGTATATATAAGTTCAATCCAGATTATGCTTTTGGTAAGTATTTAGATATTACAAACCATGGCAATGGCTACAAGCGTATAGCTTTTGATTTAAGTAAATTTCGAAAAATTACTATTAATGGTAATGGTGCTGAGTTTATTTTTCATGGACAAATAATGCCATTTTTATTCAAAAATTCTGAAGCAGTAACCATAAGTAACCTTACTATTGATTGGGATATTCCATTTACCTTTCTTGGAGAAGTTATTGGTGTAAATGAAAAAGAAGGCTGGCGAGATATAAGACCCTTTAAAAAAGGATTTTCTTGGAAGTTAAAAAAAGGAAGATTACAGTTTCCAAATGTAGATGGTTTTAACTATAATATCTTGGGCAGTACATTAGCTTTTGATGCCCAAAAGAAAAGACCTGTTCATGGTGCTTGGGATATTGAAAGTCATCCTAGGTGGGTAGAAAAATTAAAGAATGGAAATTTAAGATTTCACGAATTCTTAAAACATTATCCACCTGTGGGATCTTTGTTAAGTTCTAAAGGAGATAGAGAGCATGATCGATACGCACCTGCTTTCGATTTTAAGAAATCATCAAATATTAAGCTCGATAATATTACTATTCATCATGCTCTAGGTATGGGGTTTCTTTTTGAACTATCTGAGAATATTCAATTAATTAATTCTGGTATTTATTTAAGAGAAGGTACAAATAGGGTAATATCAACAACAGCAGATGCTACACATTTTGCAAATTGTAAGGGTTCAATTTTAATTGAAAACTGTAGGTTTGAAAATATGCTTGATGATGGTACAAATGTTCATGGGACTTATGTAGTGATTGATAAAGTTATTGATAATAAAACTGTACGAACTAAATTAGTGCATTTTGAACAACGTGGTTTTGAATTTACAAGACCTGGAGATGAGATGTGGTTTATAAAACAACCTTCTCCTGAACGTACTGAAATTGGTCTAGTTAACAACGTAAAATCAATAAACGAAGAGTTTAGTGAAGTCACTTTTAATGCTGAAATTCCAGAAGACCTCAAGCCAGGAGATATTCTAGAAAACAAAACATGGAACCCTGAGTTTACAATGAGAGGCTGCACAATTAAAAATCACAGAGCTAGAAATATTGTCCTTAAAACACCTTTAAAGACCGTGATTGAAAACAATTACTTTTCTTCTATGATGTCATCTATTTTTTTTAGGGGAGAAACTTTTTTTTGGTACGAATCTGGGGCTGTAAATGATGTGCTTATACAAAACAATACATTTGAATATGCTGCCTACAGTGGGGCAGAACATGCTATTTTGAATATTACACCACGTTTAGGAAAATCTTATGATACATCCATTACATATGATAGAAATATACGTTTCATAAATAATACCATAGAAACCTTTGGAAACAGAATTGTATGGGCAGATAGAGTTGATGGACTCATCATAAAAGATAACACAATTATAAAAACCAATAATGCACCTGAATTATATCCTGATGCTCCACTAATAGATTTGAAAAATTGTAAAAATACTATTGTGGAAAAAAACAATTACAAAGGCGATTGTAAAATAGCGATTAAAGCGGATAGACAAAGTCAAAAAACACTTGTTGTAAAAAAGAACAAAGGCTTTAAGTAATTCAATAATCTTACACTAAAATAAATACAGATGTTACATTTCATAAAGTTTATGTTACATCACTAAAAGTTAAAAATTTCACCTTCATTTATATTTGAAGTAGAATAATTTTAATCTAAGAATAAATAATAATTAATTCAAAATTTTACATTATGAAAAAAAATTACATCCTATTAGTATTGTTTTTTACAATATCAATAACACTTGGTCAAGATAATAATTTTAATAATAACGGTGGAGATTTGCTTTGGTCTAACTCAACAAATTGGAGTCTCAATGTAATTCCAAATTCAAGTACTACAGTTCGTTTACCTAATTTATTTGAATCTTTAGTAGATTCAGATTTTACTGTAAAGAGAGTACAAACCACTTTTGCAACAGGTGCTAGTTCTACAACAGAAAATAAAATTACATCAATAGCCGGTTCAGCTGTATTAATTATTGATACTAAAGAAGATATAACAGTTTCTAATCAATATTATGGTATAGAGAACCTTTCAAACAATAATGTAATGCTAAGTTTTAATGGTAACATTACAATTGAAAATTCTATAACGGAAGGCTTAAAGAACACATTAATGCGAAATGGAAATGGGTCTGGTAATTCAATCAGTTTTTCAGAGAATTCATTACTAACATTAAACACCCCACTTGAAGCTAGATCTGGTTCTAGTAATAATTTTGTTTTCAATGGAACTTTGGCAGGGGCAGCACCATTAAGAGTGAATGCAAATATAATATCTACTTTTGGAAGTACATCAAATAATCCTGATTTTGAAGGTGATTTTGTTTGGGTAGGTCCTAATGCTAAAGTTGTTGTAAATACTGCTGATAATAATGTGTTTTTGCCAGCAGAAAGAAAAATCCAAATCAATGGCGCAAATGGAAGTATTGATGTTAATGGTATTAACGTGTATCAAGGAAATATTTCTGTAAATGGTAGTCAATCTTTTACTTTTAACGCAAATGCAAATCAAAGTAATATAGGAGCTATAACTTTCGCTGGAGGAACTGCCAATGGTACATTAAATTTAATTGTAGATACTAGTATTACTGAGCTTTCTTTTTCTAATAGTTCTGAAGTAGAATGGAATTCTGGAACTTTAAATATTACAGGCTATAAAGAAGGCGTTTTAAGATTTGGGACAGATAATACAGGTTTAACCACTGCACAATTAGCACAGATAGTTGTTGATGGTGTTAGTGATTCAGTTGGTTTAAATAGTGATGGGTATTTAGTAAACAAAACTTCATTATCTGCAGACGAATTTAATGAAAGCGTAAAACCAATAGCTTACCCAACACTAACTTCTTCTAAAATATTTTTTAGTAAACCACAAAATAATGTTAAGATTATCAACTTAAAAGGGCAAGTTTTAAGAGATGTTCTTACAGAAAATCAAGAAGAAATTTCTGTAGATTTTTTAAGTACAGGGTTGTATTTAATTGTTTTTGATAATAAAAAAGCAGAAAAATTCATAAAAAAATAAATAGTTTAAAAAACACATTATGAGAAACATATTTGTAATTTTTATTTTGTTTTTTACACTAAGTAGCTCTGCTCAACAACTGGGTTCTGTACCCTCTTTTTTTAGAGTTCAGCGTGAGCTACCTTTATTAGATTTAAACACTACTACAACAATTAATGTTTCTGATTATGGAGCTATCATCAATGATGGTAAAGATGATGTTACTGCAATAAGAAATGCAATAAATGCTGTAAAAAGTATTGCTACAGCTCAAAACCCAGTGCGTTTACTTTTTGAATCTGGTACTTACGATATTATGTATGCTGGGACTTCTTCGCATGTAATTGATATAGCAGATATTGATGGCTTGCTTTGGGATGGCCAAAATGCAGAATTTCTATTACACAATCCAACAATTGGTTTTTTGGCTTTACTGCGTTGTGAAAACACCATTTTAAAAGATTTTTCTATAGACCATGCTATACTTCCTTTTTCTCAAGGAATAGTAACAAACATAAATAAAGCAGAAGGTTATTTTGATTTTGTTTTAGAGGACTTTTCACCAGAACCTACAACAGATCCTTTTTTTAACTCACCACAAAGATGGGGTATGTTTAAGAATGCAAAAGGAGGTATTAAAGAAGGTACTAGAAATTTAATTCCACACAATCGTTTTTTCGAATCAATTGGTACAAGAACATATAGATATGGTGGGCAAAATGCTAACACTCTTGTTAATGCAGCAATTGGCGATTATTTTGTACATATTGGTAGATATAATGGTGCTACATTAATGAGAAATACACAAGGCAAAAACATCACCTATATGAACATTACAGGTTACGCAAGCGCTTCAGGTGGTTTTAATTCTAGAGATTGTTATGAATGGAACGTAATCAATTGCCATATAAAGCTAAAAGAAGGTAGAGTGCATAGTGTTAATGCAGATGCTATGCATACAAATGGTAATTATATTGGTCCTTGGGTAGAAAATTGTTCTTTTGAGGGGTTTTCTGACGATTTTATGAACATCAAATACTCTAGAAGAACAATAAAAGAAATACATAGTCCTACAGAAATTACAATTCAATTCGATTTAGATGTTGGAGAAAAATTAGAGTTTTTCAATCCTAGAGATGCTGAACTCATTGGAACAGCAACAGTTAGTGCTGTACAAAATTTAGGAAGTAATTTATTTAGAATAACGCTTTCTAATGCTGTTAATTTGACCACTGTCAATGAAGATGATGATCAACTAGCAGATAAATTATATGTAGAAAGTCGTTCTAATGAATCTTTTATTTTTAGAAATAATATTGTTCGAAATTCAAGAAGATATGGAATTCTTATACAAAGCAAATATGCACTAATAGAAAACAATCTTTTCCAAAATTTAAGTGGTGCTGGTATTCGCATTGAAAATGGTGTTGATTGGACTGAGGGCTTTAGAGCTCATGAAATTGAAATTCGTAACAATAGATTCGAAAATTGTGGTTATGATGATAGTTATGTAAATGAAGAAAACTCTGCAGCTATTTCTGTTGACTTTGCAAAAGTAAAAATACCTTGTATACGAAATGGAGGAAGGTTTTGTGGCACAGAAACAAGTAACTATAGAGCACATAGTAATATCAGAATAATAGACAATACCATCCTTTACAATAAAAAAGGAATGTATTTAAAGAACATTGAAGGACTAACAGTAAGCAATAATTTTATTTGTCATAGAGATGAAGATATCACACTAAGTAGTGGCGAAAATCCTGAAGATATTATTATTTTAAATAGTGGAAACGTTAGTAATACAGCAAAAGAAGCTACACTACCAAATGCTGATTTTCAATTTTTATTGAACGATACTTCACAAGAAACAACCATCAATAATAGTGGAAGTAATCAAAACATAGGTGTAGAAATAAACACAACAGATGGTGAAATTATTCAAGGTTTTACGGACTTAGAAATAGGGAATACTTTTAAAATAATTACAGCTGGTAATGGTCGTTTGAGTTTAATCAACAAAAATGATAATTCTGCATATGCTGGGCCACTAAATGGTCAAGCAAGAAGCTATTCTTTTTGGATTAAACCAGAAGAAGCTATTTTTCATACATTACTCTATAGTGGTGGTCCTTCAGAAGGAAGTGTTTTTGCCATACAAATGCAAACAAATGGTGTATTAAGGGTTACAGATAATGACAATAATTTTGTTAGAATGGATGATTTGCCTTTAGATATTGGCAAATGGAACCATGTTGCAATTACTGTTCCTGAAAATAATACTTTTTTCAGTATACAATTGTTTAAAAATGGCGTCGCTTCTAATGAAACAAAAACAGGTAAAAATGTTCTGATAAACACAGCAGAAAATAAAGTCGATTTTGTTCCAAGATTTAAAGGATTAATTAGTGACATCCGCTTTTTTGATTATAAATTATGTGGTGCTCAAGTCGAAACAATATATAATGATTGGCAAAGAGCCTTATCAACGCAGGATTTCAATATAGCTAATGACAAAATAAAAGTATATCCAACTGTTACAAAAGGTAAAATAAATTTTACTAAACCTATCCAATATCTTACTATTTATAATCTTCTGGGTAAAAAATATATTTCTGAAGAAAACATTAATAAAGATAGTTTTGATGTATCAAACTTATCTCCCGGTTTATATATTTTAAAAATTAACAATCAACAAATTACTAAGATTTTAAAAGAATAAACAGATGAAAAAAACTATTTTAATACTCATTCTATGCATTTTGGGCTTTTCGTCTCACGCTCAATATAATTTTACATTGCCAGATCATTTTAGAACAAAACGTAACTTACCTTTAGTAGATTTTCCTACAAGTATGAATATAAAGTTGAGCGATTTTGGAGCAATACCAAATGATGGTAAAAATGATGCACCAGCCGTTACAAAAGCACTAAATTTTTGCAAAAAAATAACTTCAACAGGATCAGCTGTAAAATTAATTTTTGAAAAGGGAACGTATGATTTATTTAGTGATCCAAAACTAGAAAGAAGATCTCATATTATAAATTTACAAAACGCCAATAATATTATTATTGATGGGAATGGTTCAGAACTTATCATTCACGATCCTTTAAAAGGCTTTTTTAGTGTCTTTAAATCGAAAAATATTATTCTTAAAAATTTATTTATAGATTATGATCCGTTGCCATTTACGCAAGGAAAAATAGTAAACATAGACTTGAAAGCACGTGTTTTTGATTTAAAATTAGATGAAGGCTTTCCAAAATTAAGCCACGAAATGTTTCAAAATGCGTCTCGAGTTTGGGGTATGTTAATGGATCCTAAAATTCCTGGAAAATTAAAAGATGGTGCACCTAACCTTTTTGCTTCTAAAGAATTTGAAGAAATCTCTACAGGTGTATTCAGAATAAAAATAAGGGCAATTAACCTTCTTAAAGCAATGAATGTAGGAGATTTATATGTTCATATGGCAAGAACAAATGGTAGAAGCGTTTTTAAATCTGGCCACAGTAAAAACATTACCTACCTTAATAACACTAATTATTCCAGTCCTGCAGGTACTTACAACGCTTTTGAAATGGAAGAATGGAATATTATTGGTGCTCAAGTAAAATTAAAACCAGGTAGATTGCATAGTGCAAATGCAGATTGTATGCATGTAAATGGTGGTAAATTTGGGCCTTGGATAGAGAACTCTCTTTTTGAAGGTTATAGTGATGATGCTGTAAATATGAAATCTACAAAAAGAAATATTTTACAGCAAAAATCGCCAACACAACTCATCGTTAAATTTAATATTCAAAAAGATGAAGTTATTAATATATACAATCCAAGAGAAGGTATTTTAATAGGTCAATATAAAGTTTTAGAGAGTAAGTTTCTTGGAGAAAATCAAATGAAATTAACGTTAGACAAACCTATTGACATTGAATTAAATACTGGAGAAACCAAAAAAAATGATCTTATTTACGTAGATTCTAGATCTAATGAGTCTTTTGTTATTAGAAACAATACGTTTAAAAATGCGCGTAGGTATGGAATTCTTTTACAAAATTCTTACGGAATTATAGAACGAAATGTGTTTCAAAATTTAAGTCAATCTGCAATTACATTAGAGAATGGTGTAGATTGGGGAGAAGGCTTTATTGCAAATAACATTTTAATTCAAAATAATATTTTTAACAATTGTGGTTATGACTCAGCTTTTTTAAAAGAAGAAAGCGCTGCAACCATAAAAATGAGTGTTGGCAAACTTAAAAACCCAGAATCTAAAAAGAAATGGAGTGGTGTTGCTAGAGCAGATTGGAAAGGCATAAAAAATATTACCATTATTAACAATACCTTTAAATACAATAAACACGCATTATTTGTAGAATGTTCTGTAAATACAGTAATTAAAGGCAATAGATTTATTCGTAATTCAAAAGATCCATCAGAAGAAACTGAGCTCATTCTTAAGAATAACAATACCAATTTAGTTTTCGAAGATTAAGTGGCTTTATGTTTTTTCAATTTTTACTAAAAATCCTACAATGAAAATCAATATAATTTTCTTTGCATCAGTATTAAGTCTTGGTTTATTATCGAGCTGTAAAACAGTAAACAAAAGTCAAAAAAAAGTTACAAAATCAATAAAGCCAAATATTGTGCTATTTTTTGTGGATGATTTAGGGTGGGCAGATTTAGGTTTTCGTAACTCAGTCTTTGAAACCCCAAATATTGATAAACTAGCAAAATCTGGTATCAATTTTGAGCAAGCTTATATTGCTAGTCCAACATGTAGCCCAAGCAGAGCAACATTAATTACTGGTAAACATCCTGCAAGATTAAAAATGGTACGTCATATTCCTGGAGGTAAAAAAAATGGTTTTGATAGACAGGGAAATACTAATCAAGAATACCATTACCTAGAAAGAGATCCTGCTCAATTTCCAAGTAGAAACTGGTTACCTTTAGAGCATGTTTCTTACGCAGAAGCCTTATCTAACCAAGGCTATTATAATTTATTTGTTGGAAAATGGCATTTAGGTCATGAAAAGTTTCATCCCATACATCAAGGTTTTAATCAGCAAATAGGAACTTCAAATGCAGGTCATCCAAAATCGTATTATCCTCCTTATTTTGGTTATAAAGGCAATTACACAGATGAGAATAACACGTATTTAACAGATAAATTAACCAACGAAGCTGTTGATTTTATAGCGAATTACGATAAAGAAAATCCGTTTATGTTAACCTTTTCTTACTATTCTGTGCATACACCTCATCAAGGAAGAAAAGATTTATTGGCTTATTTTAAAGAAAAAGGTTTAGAAGGAAAATTTGCAAATTATGCAGCAATGGTAAAAGCTACAGACGAATCTGTAGGTAAAGTTTTAGAAGCCATTACAGCAAAAGGAATTGAAAAAGAAACTATCATTATTTTCCTGTCAGACCAAGGGGGATATTTTGAAAATGCGCCTTTTAGGGGTGCTAAAATGACTGAAACTTTATTTGAAGGTGGTGCTAGAGTACCATTCTTTGTAAAATGGCCAGGTATTACAAAACCAAATACTATTAATAATTCTGTAGTCCAATCTACAGATTTGTTTCCTACTTTAATTGATATTGCTGGCGGAAATGTGAATCAATTTAAAGATCTAGATGGTATTTCTTTAGCATCAACCCTTAAAAATAATAGCACCTTACAAAGAGAGGCTGTTTTCGGTTATAGAGCTTATGAAGATTTATACGTTTCTGTGAGAGAAGGAGATTGGAAATTATTAGCCTATAGAAGTGGAAAAACAGCACTCTACAATATTGTAAACGATATTAAAGAGCAAAATGATCTTGCTTATAAAAACCCAGATAAAGTACAAGAATTGGTTGAAAAACTCATTAAATGGGAAAAGAAAATGGATGTAGCACAATATTCAGGAGTTCAATAATTTAATTTTTATGAAGATAAATCAACTTTCTATAAAACTCTTCTTATCCTTAATAATTATAATGAGCATACAAGGTGCTTGTACAGCTCAAACCAAGAAAAAAGAGAAAAAACCAAACATTCTATTTTGTATTGCAGATGATGCTACTTGGAAACATATGAGTGCTTACGGTGCTAAATGGGTAAATACTCCTTCTTTTGATAGAGTAGCTAAAGAAGGTTTGCTATTTATTAATGCGTACACGCCAAATGCAAAATGTGGCCCATCAAGATCTATTATTTTAACAGGAAGAAATTCTTGGCAATTGGAAGAAGCTGCCAATCATTTAGCTTATTTTCCTACTAAATTTAAAACGTATCCGGAAGCATTATCAGAAAAGGGGTATAATGTAGGATTTACTGGAAAAGGTTGGGCTCCTGGAACTGCACTAAATAAAGATGGAACAAAAAGACAATTATTGGTAAAACCGTATAATAAAATCAAAAGAAAAGCACCTACAAAAGGAATTTCTAAAATAGATTATGTTGCCAATTTTAAAACTTTTATGAATCAAAAGAAAGCAGATGAACCTTTTTGCTTTTGGTATGGAGGACACGAACCTCACAGAAAATATGAGTATGGAACTGGCGTAAGTGTAGGTAAAAAGAAATTATCTCAAATCGATTCTGTCTTTTCATATTGGCCACAATCTGATACTGTAAAAAACGATATGTTGGATTATGCTTTTGAACTGGAATATTTTGATAAACAACTTGGAGGGATTCTAAAAATTCTTGAAGAAAAAGGCGAATTAGAAAACACAATTATTGTGGTAACTTCAGATAATGGAATGCCTTTTCCAAGAGTTAAAGGATTAAGCTATGAGCATTCTAATCATTTACCACTAGCAATCATGTGGAAAAATGGAATTGAAAACCCTGGAAGAATTATTGAAGATTATATCAGTTTTACTGATTTTGCTGCCACTTTTGTGGATGTAGCAGGTTACAATGCCAAAGATTTAGGGATGGAATCTATTCAAGGTAAGAGTTTAAAACCATTTTTCGATTCTAATAAAGAAGATGTTATAACTGCTGAAGAGGATTATGTTTTGTTAGGTCAAGAAAGACATGATGTTGGTAGACCAAATGACGTTGGTTATCCTGTAAGAGGAATCGTAAAAGATGGATATTTATTTCAAATTAATTTTAAAGAAGACAGATGGCCTGCTGGAAATCCTGAAACGGGTTATACGAATACTGATGGAAGTCCAACTAAAACTCAAATCCTAAACCTTAAAAGAAGTGGTGAAAATGAAACTTATTGGAACTTAAACTTTGGTAAACATCCAAGAGAAGAGCTTTTTCAAATAGAGGTAGATGAGGATTGTATTAATAATTTGGCTAATGATAAAAATTACCAAACCATAAAAGAAGAACTAAAATCAATCTTAATCAACGAATTAAAAAAACAAAAAGATCCAAGGATGTTTGGTAATGGAGCTGTTTTTGATAATTATAAACCAGATAGAAATGAAAATTTTTATGAGAATTATATGAGTGGAAAAAAAGTAAATTCTGGCTGGATTAATGATTCTGATTTTGAAAAGAAAAAGAATTAATTTTTTGTAGTTATTTTTAAATTAATACTTCAAAAAAAATCGAATATGGCACTTTTAAATAAATTAATTCTTAATCTAATCATAGTAATTTCATCAATTTCATGTACAGCACAGAAACAAAAAGGAAAACATCTTTTCATTTTGTCAGGCCAATCAAATATGGAACTTTTAAGACCAAAAGAATCTTTTACTCCTAAACTGAATAAAAAATTTGGGAAAAGAAATGTTATTGTTGTTCAATTTGCAAAAGGTTCACAATCCATTAGAAAATGGTACAAAGACTGGGTTCCGGCAGTTGAAAACGAATCAAAAGCAGAACCTTACTTGTATGATTCTTTAATGAAAAAAGTAAAAAAAGCAATTCGTAATAAAGACATAGCCACTGTAACGTTTGTATGGATGCAAGGAGAAAGAGATGCTAGAAAATCTCGTAGAGCCGTGTACAGAAAAAGTCTTTTAGGCTTACACAAACAACTGTCTGATGAATTAGGTAGAACAGATGTCAATTTTGTAATTGGTAGGTTAAGTGACTTTGGCTTGATAAAAAAAGGATGGCCAGATTGGATGCAAATTCGAAATATTCAAGTTGAAGTAGCAGAATCTAACCCTCGATTTGCTTGGATTAACACGGATGACCTCAATACAGGTGTTAATAGAAAAGGTGAAAATATAAAGGATGGCATCCACATGACTGCAGAAGGTTATGTAATTATGGGCGAGCGTTTTGCTGATAAAGCCATAAAACTTATAGAAGATAATAAGTAACATCAATTAGATAAAATATATCTCTAACAACAAACTAGAGCGTGCTTAAAAAAATAACAATCCTATTTTTATTTTTTTTGTTGGTATCCTGTAAAACTGTAGATAAAAAACCAAATGTCATTTTTATCTTAGTAGATGATTTAGGTTGGACAGATCTTGCTTCTTACGGATCAAAGTATTATCAAACACCAAATATTGATAAGTTAGCTAACCAAGGAGTTAAATTTACAAATGCTTACACAGCCACTAACGTTTGTTCTCCAACAAGAGCAAGTATTCTAACTGGTAAATATCCTGCAACTTTACATTTAACAGATTATATTTCAGGAAAAGATTTTCCAAATGCAAAATTAAAACCTCCAAAATGGCAAAAATTTTTAGATACTTCAGAAGTAACAACAGCAGAAATATTTAAAAATAATGGATACAATACGGCTCATATTGGTAAATGGCATTTAGGAAATGATAGTTTATATTGGCCAGAAAATCAAGGTTTTGATGTAAATATTGGAGGGTTTTCTAGAGGAGCACCAATAAAAAACAAAAGAAATGGTAAAAACGGATATTTTTCTCCATATGGAAATCCAAGACTTGAGGATGGAGCTAATGATGAATTTTTAACAAACAGATTAGCGAATGAAGCTAAAGATTTTATAACAAATAATAAAGCAGAACCTTTTTTTCTGAATCTTTGGTTTTATTCTGTTCATACGCCTTTACAAGCAAAAAAAGAAAAAACTAAGAAATATGCTGCTCTAAAAAACGATTCGTTACATCATAAAAATGCTACTTATGCAGCAATGATTGAACATGTTGATGATGCTGTTGGCTTAGTTTTAAATACTCTAGAAGAACTTAATTTAGAGGAAAATACAATTATAGTTTTTACTTCAGATAATGGAGGATTGGTAGGGAATCATGTTAGGTTCAAAAATAAAGTTACTTCAAACTTTCCACTACGATCAGGAAAAGGAGATATGTTTGAAGGCGGAGTTCGGGTTCCCTGCATATTTTATTATCCCAATAATTTTAAACCAAGAGTTGATAATACTCCAATTATTTCACCTGATTTTTTACCCACTATAATTGATTTAGCTCAGCTTTCCCATTCACAAAAAATAAAGTTTGACGGAATTTCGTTGGCATCATTATTAACAGATAAAAAAGAAGTACAACAACGTCCTATATTTTGGCATTACCCACACTATCATTTAGAAGGAGCTGTTCCTTACAGTGCTATAAGACAAGGTAAATACAAATTGATACATAACCTAGAAACAGATGTTTTAGAATTATATAATCTTGAAAATGATATTGAAGAAACTAAAAATATTGCAGCTAGCGATGAACTATTAACTCAAAAATTATTCTCAAAACTTAATTCTTGGAAACTATCAATTAATGCACAAAGCCCTATAATTAATGTTAAAAATTAAATTTTTTCAACTTAATATTTAAACTATTTTGAAAATACAATTTCTAAATTAATCTGTAAAAAAATTTAATGAAATTCAAATTATAAATCAATTGTATATTAAAATTTGAGCTGAAAAATACATAAAAAGCCTTAGATAAAAACCGAAAATTATTTAAATTAGAAAATCATAAATCATTTCCAATTTTCGCAAAAAAAATTTAGATGAGAAAAACCAATTGCCAATAAAGAAATGAGGCTATAGACTTCATATTTTATAAATGTTTATCCATATATAAAATTTAATGACACTTTCCCACTAAGTGTGTAAATTAAAATTACAGGGTTAAATTTTCATAGTTTAATCCTGTTTTTAAATATAGCTAAAAATTGGTTTAAAATAATTCCCCAATTTCTTATTGCTTTGCTAGGATCTATGAAAAGTGAAGGAATTTCAGTTTTGGAGAATTAAATAGTATAATAAATCGAAGCATCTCTTTTTTTTTTTGCTTGAATAAAAAATGTCAAATCCGTGGAACCTTCCTACTACTAATAGAGAGTAAGGGTGGTCCCCCAGATTTGACATGAAATATTTATAGTCTGATAAACTATTATGTACTGGTGGTAATTGTGGTAAAGCTGGTAAAGTTCAATAGTAGCAAGTGGTACAGCGATTATTTTAGTGGTACGGTTTTGGTAAACGTGGTAAACTCAAATAATAAAAACTTCTTTATTAGAATCTCGATGTAAGGTTTTTAGTGATTTATTTCTATTGTGAAGTAAGTTTCGAATGCCTCAAAAGAAGGCTATGAAGTAATCTATCAATACAGCAAACTGTGAAAAACACTCCAATAGCAAGAGATTTAACTTATAAGCTTTATATATTTATAGTAATCTAAGAATACATTTTAGTCTCGATCTTAGAAAGCCTGCTGAGGTTCATTCAAATCCAAACATCAAATACAAGTCATATCGGAAAAATAAAGTAAATTTACATGAACTTAAAATATAAGCATAAAATAAAAAGTTATTCTAATTTTTTTGGGTCCATTCAAAAGGCACAGAAAAAAAATGGAAATAACTTTTGGTCCAACTAGCAAAATCATTTGAAAAAAGGTCAACCTATAGCAGTATAATACAGTATTAAATAAAAAAATATCAAGAACAAAAGTTCTTGATATTTTTTATCTTCTTGTACTATTAAAATTCACAAGTTCTTAAAACCCTGCTCCAGGATCTGCAGGGGCAGAAGCAGCTTGCGCTTTTTGTGGATTTAAAATCATGTAGGTACCTAACGCAGTTAAAGCTGCATATTTACCATAGTTTCCAATTTTCTTAATAGCTTCTTTTCTTGAAATATCTTGTGCTTTATTTTCTTTATTTTTCATGATGTTTTCTAGTTTAAAAGTTGATAAATTATTCTAAAACAATTTTTTTATTTAGTGTTCCATTTTGGTTTTCTAATTGAACAATATAAACTCCTGTAGTTAACTTAGGAAGTGAAATATCTTTAATGCTATTAGCCATAAATGAAGTATTAAATACTTGTTTTCCTAAAACATTGTACAATTTTACATTAGCTTTTCCTTGAGATAAACCTACAACTCTTAAGCTTGATTTACCTGTAGGATAAATACTTACGCCTTCTAAACTAACACTATCTGTACTTAATACTGCAGAAGACTTTGTATGTACATAGAAACGACCTACACCATCTAAAGCAGCATTTAAAGTAACTTTGTAATTCGATGAATTTGTTAATTCTGTAAAAGTATTGGTAACGTTATCTTCTAAAAATACTTTTAGACCAGATGGTAAATTTAAAGCATCAGCAGAGAAGGTAATTTCACCAGCATTTGCTTTTATACCAACAGGAATAACAAAAGATTCCATATCGTTTTTTGGAAGTGATTGTACTTGATATTTGTCACCAACATTATCTTCTAACAGTTGTGTATAAACTTCCATTTCATTCGTAACTCCTGTAAACGTTTTTCCTTCATAACCCCAATCAAAGCCTTTGGTTGCATTAGCATCAAAATACATTAATTTTGCTGTTCTACTTAATTTTCCGCTTTCAATAACTAAATTGATTTCTGTTTTTTCTGATTTTTGGAAATTATCTGTACCTGAAGCTTGATTAGACTCAGCAAAATCTACAGTAGAGCCACTTGCTACACTTACAAAGAAACCTTGCCCTGGAGCTAAAATAAAATTCTCAGCAGCTGTTCTAGCAGTGTAGCCACCACCTTCCGTCCACGTCCAAATTTGACCTGTTGTATTGGTATTTGCATTTAAAAAAGTTTCGCTGCTCATGTAAGACGTGTAAGGGTTTCCTAATAAATTATACCCATCATTAGCAGTAGTTACTGCCACACCATTAATATCAGCAGTGTTTATAGTACCTGTAAAAGCAACAGTACCAGTAGCACTTCTTTTCATTGAATATCCCATTCCAGAAGTAAAAGTTCCTGCATTACTGTTATCATCTTCTAAATATGTATATTTTAAGCCAGCTGCATTGGCATCATTATAGGTAGCTAAACCTCTTTTTGTATCACTTGTTGCTAAACTATTTGTTGTTGCATAAGTATCATTGTAAGCTTGGCCTGCTACTGGAGCACTAACCAAGTGCCATCCATTTGTATTACCAGATACAAAGTTTAAAGTTCTGTTTAAGGTAACATTTCCTGTAGATGTTCCAATTACAATTAGTGAACTTCCTGCATTCATCGTTAAACTACCACCTGAATCAACATCTAAATTATTTACAGCTGCAGCAGTAGAAGCCCCAATAGTTGTATTTGTGTTCGTTGGTATTGTAACATTAGATGCAGCAGTTGGTATTTCATTTAAACTCCAGTTAGTTGCTGTAGCCCAATCACTATCAGTCTCTGCACTAAAAATATTCGGTGGTGTAACAGAGTTGTTAAAAGCGATAGATTGAATTAAAAAATCACCTGCTGATGAATTATTACTATTGTTAGTGTCTCTAATAATTATTTGAAAACCAATAGCTTCTGCAGTAGTCCAATCTGTTCCTTTTTCACCAGCTAAATCGTAAGTTATTGTTTCAAAATCAGTCATACTAGAAGATATATTTATGTTTCCACCTTTTCTAGTTGAAGGAGATGCTAAAATCCATTGTATACGTATTTGATTATTTAACGCAGATTCATTTTTGTAAGTAATGTGCAAGTGTGAATGTACACTAGGGTCTAATCTAAAAAAACTTTGTACTACTTTTGTAGAGCTATTTACTGTAGTACAATAGTCATTATACCATTGTTTACATCATTAGATACTCCTTTAAGTAACGAGATTACAAATTATCTTGCTTTAATTTATTAAGGTTTTATGCTTAGGTTTAAATATCAAATTAAATAAAGCATTGTACTCAAATTGTTTTTACTCCTAATTGAAAGAACTAAGTTAGTAGTGTTTTATTTGATAATAAATTAGCTATATTAGCTTTATGCTATCTAAAAAAACAAAATACGGTATAAAGGCACTTACTTATTTAGCAAGGCAAGAGTATAAGACACCAGTGCAAATCGCCACAATTTCTAAAAACGAAAACATCTCATTAAAATTTTTAGAAAGTATTTTATTAACGCTTCGTAAAAACGGCATCTTAGGTTCAAAAAAAGGTAAAGGTGGTGGATATTACTTATTAAAAAATCCTAATGAAATTTTAATGACTACAATTTATAGAATTTTAGAAGGACCAATTTCAATGGTACCATGTGTAAGCCTTAATTTCTATGAGAAATGTGATGATTGTCCAGACGAAAATACATGCGCTGTGCATAAGTTAATGATACAAGTTAGAGATAACACACTCCAAATTTTTAGAAATACTACTTTGGCTGATTTAACTTTAAGAGCAAAAGAATCTCATGAAAATTAAGAAATAGCGTTACATGAAAAAATTGTGTTTAACCTTATTTATATTTCTAATTCCAATATGCTTTTTTTGTCAAGAGGATAACATTTGTAAAACAAAGTTTACCAATTTTCTTGCAAATTCTTATTACAGCATCAATTTAGGTGGAATTTTTTATCCTTTTTCAAACGATAATTTAATTGATGGTTATCAAACAGAAACATTTAGTAGAAACTGGTTTTCTGGTAGGTTGCTACTGGGTCATAAATTCACCAAAGATTTATCAGTGCAATTTGGTACTATGAGACCAGCTTCTTGGTTTAAATATGATAATGTAAATAATATTGGTTATGACAGAAGTGTATGGATCAATGCATGGTCTTTGTCTTTAAAAAAAGATTTTAAATTACAACAAAAAACATCATTTTATTTAGAGGCAGGTATAGCAAATTTAACAAGATTCGGTTTTTCTATAAATGATAAAGTAATTTACGATGATGCTCATTATGCAAGTTTAATTTATGGTTTTGGATTACAATATAGATTGTCAGACAAATGGCGATTGTCTGCAAACGGTACATTTTTACCAAAATCAAATCAAAACAATCAACCCTCTATTTCTCAAGCAACTTTGGGGTTTGAATACCATTTACAGCAAATTGATGATCAAACAGCAATACAATATGCTTCAAACAACTATTTTTTTCCTAGTAATATTTTTCAAATAAGTTATGGTACAGGTGCCATTGGTTTTGGGTTCAACCAATTTTTCGGAATGAGTTTACCTGTAGGTAATTTCGAAAGTTTTGGAATCCCTGTTTTTTGGGTTGGCAATGTAAAAGCACAACATGCTGTATCACTAACATATCAAAGATTAATTTATAGGTCAGAAAAGATTTTTTCTTTAGATTGGGGGGTAAGTGCTACATATTTTCAATCAAGGAAAGGAAAATCAGATGTTTTTGCTTTCTCTATATTTCCTGTTTTACGTTTTTATCTTATGCGAAAAAAAGATTTTGATTTTTACACAAACTATTCTATCATAGGGCCCGCTTTTATTTCTAAAGCAGATATAGATGGTTTTAAATCTGGTCCAAAAATAACTTATCATGATACTATGGGCTTTGGTGTTTTTTTTGGTGAAAATCGCAAATACAATATTGAGTTAAGAATTATGCATTATTCTAATGGTAATATTTTTACTAGAAATGATGGTGTAGCTATCCCTTTACAACTAACTTTAGGAAAAACCTTTTAAGTTTAGTATTTGTACTAAAGCATCTTAATTTATAAATCAAATAATTTATTAACGATAAGCATTTCGTAGTTTCATTTTCTTAAAATTAATCTTAATTTGTTATTAATCTATTAAATCTATAGGGTAATAATAAATTTTTAGACGCTATGTTCATTTTTTTAATATAATAGCTGTATGTTTGCATACCCTACTTATTAAGTAGGGTATTAATATGAACAAGCTGTTATGATTGTAGATCAAATGATTTTTAGTAAAAAAATAGCAAAACAAAGTTTTGAGGAAGATAAAGTTTCAGAGAAACCAATAAGAAGTATTGTAAAAGCTTTTAGTTGGAGGTTTATAGGTACTTTAGATACTTTGATTGTATCCTACTTTCTCACAGGTAAAATTGCATTAGCAGCATCAATTGCATCAGTAGATTTTTTAACAAAATTGGTTTTATATTTCTTTCACGAAAGAATTTGGAATACCATAAAATGGGGAAAATAATGAGTTTGAATTTAGTACAAGTAAATAAAGAGTTAAAGGGGAAAAGTCCTGAAGAAATAATTTCGTGGGCAATTACTTTTGCAGAGAACCCAGTAATCACAACCAACTTTAGGCCTTATGAAGTCGCTATTTTAAAAGCAGTTACAGAGGTAAAAAAAGATATCAAAGTAATTTGGTGTGATACAGGATATAATACTGTGCAAACTTATAAACACGCAGAAGAAATTATTGAAAAACTGAACTTAAACATTCATTTATACACACCAAAACAAACTGCTGCTCATAGAAATGTAGTTTTAGGAGTTCCATCAATAGACGACCCAAAGCATGTAATTTTTACAGAACAAGTAAAATTAGAACCATTTTCTAGGGCGATGCAAGAACATCAACCAGACGTTTGGTTTACAAATTTACGTAAAGGGCAAACTGCTTTCAGAAATAGCATTGATGTTGTTTCTCAAAGTAAAGATGGAATCATAAAAGTGAGTCCTTTTTACCATTGGTCTGATGAAGAATTGGATGCTTATTTAGAAGAAAAAGAATTGCCAAATGAATTTACATATTTCGATCCGACAAAAGTAGAGAGTAACCGCGAATGTGGTTTACACATCTAAAAAAATATAAAATGAGCAAAGAAACAATACAAGTAGATGCTTTAGAAAGTGAAGCAATTTTTATTTTCAGAGAAGTAGTAGCGCAGTTTGAAAAACCTGTTTTATTATTTTCTGGTGGAAAAGACAGTATAACTTTAGTGCGTTTAGCGCAAAAAGCATTTTATCCTGCAAAAATTCCTTTTCCATTAATGCATATTGATACAGGGCATAACTTTCCAGAAACTATCGAATTTAGAGATAGATTGGTTAAGGAATTAGGTGTGGAGTTGATTGTAAGAAATGTACAAGATAATATCGATTCTGGTAGAGTAAAAGAAGAAACAGGAAGATATGCAAGTAGAAATATGTTGCAAACTGAAACGTTGTTAGATGCTATTGAAGAATTTGGTTTTGATGCGTGTATTGGTGGTGCAAGAAGAGATGAAGAAAAGGCAAGAGCAAAAGAAAGAATCTTTTCTGTACGAGATGATTTTGGACAATGGGATGAGAAAAATCAACGCCCAGAAGTATTCGATATGTTAAATGGACGTATTGATTTAGGTCAGAATGTACGTGTATTTCCAATTTCAAATTGGACAGAATTAGACGTCTGGTCATATATAGAGCAAGAAAAAATTGAAATTCCTTCTATCTATTTTGCTCACAAAAGAAAAACATTTGTTCGTGATGGAATGATTTGGTCTGCAGATGATGAAGTGGTGTACAGAGATGAAGAGGAAGAAGTTATAGAAAGAATGGTGCGTTTTAGAACTGTAGGTGATATGAGTTGTACAGCAGCAGTTTTGTCAAACGCTGTAGATATTACTAAAGTAGTAGAAGAAATTAGAGATTCATCCATTTCAGAAAGAGGTGCAAGAATTGATGATAAGCGTTCTGAAGCAGCAATGGAAAAAAGAAAGCAACAAGGGTATTTTTAAAATTTAGTTGATAGTAATTAGTTTTTAGTTGATGGTTTCAGTGAGAACCAAAAACCAAAAACTATCAACCAAAAACCAAGAAAAAATGAAAGTATTAAAAATAGCAACAGCAGGTAGTGTAGATGATGGTAAAAGTACCTTGATTGGTCGTATTTTATACGATACAAAATCATTGACCGATGATAAGTTAGAGGCAATTGAAGAGAAAAGTCGTCAAAGAGGATTTGACTATTTAGATTTCTCTTTAGCAACAGATGGTTTAGTTGCAGAACGTGAACAAGGAATTACCATTGATGTAGCGCATATTTATTTTTCAACCAGAAAAAAGAGTTTCATTATTGCAGACACTCCAGGCCATATAGAATATACCAGAAATATGGTTACAGGAGCTTCAACTGCACAAGCATCTATCGTTTTAATTGATGCAAGAAACGGAGTTGTAGAACAAACCTATAGACATTTTTTTATCAATAATTTATTGAGAATTAAAGATGTTGTTATCGCCGTAAATAAAATGGATTTAGTTGATTTTTCTGAAGAAAAATTCAATGTTATCAAAGGTGAAATCGAATATTTAGCAAGTAAAAGCGAGTATAAAAATCAGAATTTAACCTTCATTCCATTATCAGCTTTAAAAGGAGATAATGTAGTTGAAAAATCTGAAAATATGGATTGGTATCAAGGAGAAACCTTAATGCATCATTTAGAAAGATTAGACTCAGATGATATTAATGATGATTCACAAACTCGTTTTCCTGTGCAAACAGTTATCAGACCAAAAACTGAGGAATATCACGATTACAGAGGTTATGCAGGTAAAATTTATGGTGGAGATTTTGAAGTAGGTGATGAAGTTGTAGTATTACCATCGTTAACCAAATCTAAAATTAAGAACATTAATTTCTTTGATAAAGAATATCAAAAAGCAAAAAGAGGAAGTTCTGTAACCATCACTTTAGAAGACAATGTAAATGTAAGTAGAGGTGATATGTTGGTAAAAGTTAATGAGCAGCCAAAAATAGCAAAACAATTAGATGCTACCATTTGTTGGATGGATACAGCCCCATTAAAACCAACTCAAAAATATTTTATAAAGCATGGCGTAAATGATGCACAAGCAAAAATTACACAATTATCAAGTATTATAAAAACAGATTTTTCAGGCAAGCAAGAAAATCCAGAAGAGTTAACCTTAAACCAAATAGGAGAGATACAATTAAAATTGAGTAAACCATTTTCTTATGATTCTTATAAAGAAAATAAATCCAATGGTTCATTCATTTTAATCAATCCAAAAACGAACAACACAGTAGGAGTTGGTTTTATCAAATAGAAAAAGTAAAAAGTAAAATTAAAGTAGTGTTTTTAAGAGGTGGGAATTTCTTGTTACTTAATACTAACTACTAAATACTAAAAAGATGCAGAGTTTTAGAACAGAGATAGAGAATCCAATTGTAGAAAAAGATATTCTTGAATTAAGAGATAAAATTGAAAAATTCAATAATCTACAAATTGATGAAGAAAAATTTAGAAGCTTACGTTTAGCAAGAGGTGTTTATGGTCAGCGCCAACAAGGGGTTCAAATGATTCGTATTAAATTACCTTATGGTAAGGTGAAAAGCAATCAATTAAAAAGAATAGCGGAGGTTTCAGATGAATATTCTAGAGGAAGATTACACATTACAACACGTCAAGATATACAAATTCATTATGTAGATTTAAATAGAACACCTCAATTATGGGCAGAATTAGAACGAGATAATGTAACCTTAAGAGAGGCTTGTGGAAATACAGTAAGAAATGTAACTGCTTCAGAAACTGCAGGTATAGATGTAAACGAACCTTTTGATGTTTCACCTTATGCAGATGCTTTGTTCAAGTTCTTTTTAAGAAACCCAATTTGTCAAGAAATGGGGCGTAAGTTTAAAGTTTCTTTTTCTGCTTCTGATGATGATACAGGACTTTCTTACATGCACGATTTAGGCTTTATTGCAAAAATTAAAAATGATGTTCGTGGTTTTAAAGTGATGATTGGTGGTGGTTTAGGATCACAACCAAGACATGCAGATGTGTTGTATGAATTTCTTGAGTCAGATAAAATCATTCCTTTAATGGAAGGTGTTTTAAGAGTTTTTGATAGACATGGTGAACGTAAAAGTAGAGCCAAAGCTAGAATGAAATTTTTAATAAAAAATATTGGTTTAGAGGTTTTTAAAGAGTTAGTAGATCAAGAACAAAAAGCAATAGCTTTAAAATCAGTACCAATAAATACGGATGATTATCAAGCTTCAAAACCTGTCTCTATTGATGAAATTCCAGAAGTGGAAATTCAAGATAAGGAAGCATTTAAAATCTGGAAAGCTACGAATGTGGTTCCACAAAAACAACAAGGTTTTGTTGCTATTGGTATTAAAGTTTTGTTAGGCGATTTTTATACAGACAAAGCAAGATTATTGGCAGATCTGGTAGAGAATTATGCTGCTGGAGAAATCAGGTTGTCTTTGCGTCAGAATATTTTAATTCCCTTTGTTAAAGCGGAATTACTACCTCTTTTTTATCAAGAATTAAAAAAGTTAGATTTTGTAGAACCAGGTTACAATAAAGCTGTGGATATTACTGCTTGCCCAGGTACTGATACATGTAATTTAGGTATTGCAAGTAGTACAGGGATAGCAGAAGAATTAGAAAGAGTTATTAAAAGTGAATACCCACAATATTTAAGTAATAAAGATTTAGTGATTAAAATAAGTGGATGTATGAACGCTTGTGGACAACATAATATGGCAAACATTGGTTTTCAAGGAATGTCTGTTCGTACACCAGAAAAATTAGTAGCACCAGCTTTACAAGTATTGTTAGGAGGAGGAAATTCAGGAAATGGAAAAGGGGTTTTTGCAGACAAAGTTGTTAAAGTACCAAGCAGAAGAGGTCCTGAAGCTTTACGCAGAATTTTAAATGATTTTGAAGAGAATTCTAATGGACAAAATTTTGAAAATTATTACCAACAAAAAGGAGAAAAATATTTCTACGATTTTTTAAATGATTTACAAGATGTAACCAATTTAACCCAAGAAGATTTTATTGATTGGGGAACCAATGAAGAATATGTAAAAGAAATTGGTATTGGAGAATGTGCAGGTGTTGTTATCGATTTAATTGAAACCTTATTTCTAGAAAGCGAAGAAAAAATTAACAATGCTAAAACATCTTATATAGATAAAGTGTATTCAAGTGCAATTTATCATGCATATAGTTCTATGGTAAATTCAGCAAAAGCATTGTTGTTGGCAGAAAATATAAAAACAAATTCACAAGCAACAATTATTGCTCAATTTGATGAGAATTTCATCAATACAAACAAAATTGATTTAGAAACTTCTTTTTCAGATATAGTTTATCAAATCAATAAATATGCTCCAAAACAAGAATTTGCAAAAAAATATATAAAAGATGCAGAACAGTTTTTAGAAAAAGTAAGAGCATTTAGAATAAAAGAAACAGCTTTAAAAGAAAATGCAATCTAAAATAATGAATTTTAAAATACCAAAATTAACGGTTGTTGGAGCTGGTCCTGGAGATGCAGATTTAATTACAATAAAAGCAATAAAAGCTTTAAAATCTGCGGATGTTGTGTTGTACGATGCTTTGGTAAACGAAGAATTGTTAGATTATATCAATCCCAATGCAGAACAAATTTTTGTTGGAAAACGAAGAGGTTGTTATAAATATCAACAAGAACAAATCAATGAATTGATTGTGGCTAGAGCAATATCAAATGGTCATGTTGTTCGTTTAAAAGGTGGTGACCCTTTTATTTTTGGTAGAGGTGCAGAAGAAATGGAATATGCAGCAAATTTCGGTCTTGAAGTTGCTATGGTTCCAGGAATTTCATCTGCTATGGCAGTGGCTGCCAATCAAAATATTCCTGTTACTAAAAGAGGAAGTGCAGAAAGTTTTTGGGTAATAACAGGTACTACCAAAGAACATAAAATTTCACAAGATATCAAGCTCGCTGCAAAATCAAACGCAACAGTTGTTATTTTAATGGGGATGAGTAAACTTCCAGAAATTGTACAAATGTTTCAAAAGGAAGGTAAAAATAATTTACCAGTAGCCATCATTCAAGATGGAACAACGAGTAGAGAAAAATTTGGAATCGGAACAGTTGATTCCATTGAAAGGATTGTTACAGAAAAGTCATTACAAAATCCTGCTATTATTGTTTTAGGAGAAGTTGTAAAACATCGTCAAAGTATTTTAGAATTGCAAGAGTTTTATGCGAATGATTTAAGAGGTTTGGTGTAATGGAAAGAAATAATTTATATCCCATTTTTCTAAAAGCTAAAAACCTAAACTTTCTGATAGTAGGAGGAGGTTTTGTTGCAGAAGAAAAATTGACATTTCTTTTAAAATCGAGTCCAGATGCAAAAGTAACTATGGTTTCTCCAATGTTTAGAGAAGGTACTATTAATTTGGCAAAGAAAGGATGTGTTACATTGATTAAAGATGTATATCATAAAAAATATTTAGAAGGAAGGCATATTGTGGTGGCAACTACAGATATTCCAGAAATAAATGTGCAAGTTTGGAAAGATTGTAGAGCAGAAGCTAAATTGGTAAATGTTGCTGATAACCCACCATATTGCGATTTTTATATGGGCGGAATTGTAACCAAGGGAAATGTAAAAGTGGCCATTTCTACCAACGGAAAATCACCAACAACAGCCAAAAGATTACGTCAGTTTTTCGAAGAAGTAATTCCAGAAAATATTGACGATTTAGTACAGAATTTAAACGAATATAGAAAAACCATCAAAGGAAACTTTGAGGAAAAAGTTGATAAACTAAACGAGTTTACAAAAAGTTTGGTAGAAAAATAAGATGGCTCTTAGCCTTTAGCTTTTTGCAATTAGCAATTAGCGAACGGCTAAAAGCAAATAGCTAAAAGCAAATTTTAAAAAAATGATTACAACAGACATTCTAATTATAGGAGCAGGACCAACAGGATTATTTACAGTTTTTGAAGCGGGTTTATTAAAGTTAAAGTGTCATTTAATTGATGCTTTACCACAACCAGGTGGACAATGTTCAGAAATTTATCCAAAGAAACCAATTTATGATATACCTGCTTATCCAGAGATTTTAGCAGGAGATTTAACACATAAATTAATGGAGCAGATTAAACAATTTGAACCTGGCTTCACTTTAGGGGAACGTGCAGATACAATAGATAAACAAGATGATGGAACTTTTATAGTAACTACTAATAAAGGCACAAAACATCATGCAAAAGTAGTTGCAATTGCTGGTGGTTTAGGTTCTTTCGAACCAAGAAAACCATTAATTCCTAATATTGCAGATTTTGAAGATAAAGGGGTTGAGTATATCATCAAAGAACCAGAATTGTATAGAAATAAAAAAGTAGTGATTTCTGGTGGTGGAGATTCAGCTTTAGATTGGGCAATTTTCTTGTCAGATGTAGCTTCAGAAGTAACGTTAATTCACAGAAGAAATGAGTTTAGAGGCGCATTAGATTCTGTTGAAAAAGCACAAGAATTAAAGAATTTAGGTAAAATTAATATCATCACTCCTGCAGAGGTAAAAGGAGTTATTGGTACAGATAAAGTTACAGGTGTTGCAGTGGAGAAAAAAGGTGAAGATGCTTTTATTATTGATACAGATCATTTTATACCTTTATTTGGTTTATCACCAAAATTGGGGCCAATTGGTAACTGGGGCTTAGAAATCGAAAAAA
>NZ_CBFHZT010000025.1:624-46189 GCF_965660385.1 Polaribacter sp. | reverse complement strand
AGTTTAAAAAACTTGAATCTTTTAAGATTAATGTTAATAAATTTAAATTAGATAATCCGAAAGTTTATAATGATTTTAATTCAATATTAAAATTAGAGAAAATAAGACGTAATCATAAAACATTAGGTATAGTTTTAACTTCGTTTTCTATGGTATCTACAACTTTAGGAATTATAGCATTTTCTCAAGGGAAAGGAGCAATTACCAACTCAATTGATGGAGCCTTTTTAGGAGCTGGAATTGTTTCAGGTGGTATTTCTATTCCTATATTTAGTTCATCTAAAAAATAAAAGAAAACATAGAGACCTATTAATTAGAAAGTATCAAATAAACTAAAAATATCTATAACAAAATTTAACCTTAAATTATTTATAAATATGAAAACATCAATTTTTAAAACAGTATTCTTTTTTTCACTAATAAATACTTTATTAAGTTGTAGTGAAAATGACAACGAAAAACAAACGTTTACACCAACATTACCAGCCATAACAAAAACAGGAGCAAATACCTTTGGTTGTTTTATGGATGGTAAACTCTTAACACCTCGTGATGGAAATGGTGGGATAAAAAGCACTAAAAAAGGGATAACATATTCGGTTTCACCAGATGATATTTCATATAATGAAATTTATATTGATGACTGGAAAAGTGAAAATGGTAGTTTGCTTAGATTTCACATAGCAGATTTAAAACAAAAAATGGAAAGTTCTTACATTATAAATAAAAGTAATTGTCAAAACGGATTCGACGCTAATGATAACGTCAACATTAATTGCAGAGTCTATGATGATATTGAGAAAATATATAAATGGTACTGCTCAACTGATAATGGAGGGAAATTAATTATAACTCGATATGATATTAATAATAGAATTGTTTCAGGTACATTTAATTGTAAAATGAAAAATAAAGACAATCCAAAAGATATTATTGAAATTACTGAAGGACGTTTTGATATAAAATGGGACACTTTAGATGAAACAATATTTCCATAAACAAAAAAAGGTGTTGCTGTAACAACACCCTAATAGTACTAATACATAAAACTCAAAAATTTTAATTAATTAACACATTTCAAAATTATGAAAAAATTATTACTTATTGTATGCTTTCTAATCGTAAGCATATCACTAAAAGCACAAGTTACAACAACTTTAGACACTATTAACAATGTAGATAAACTTATAAAACCTCTAAATAAAAGTACGTTTACAACAAATATTTTATATGACAGGGTTGTACCAATTGCCAACTTAACAGACTTTAACAGTACAGCAAACAATATTTCAGACCTAAAACATTTTGAGCAAGCGTTAAGTGAATTGTACAGAGCTTCTAAAAAATCAAAATTTAATACTATAGAAGTTGTAAGACAACAATATGCTTCTTTAGCATTAAAAAACAAGGTAGATATTGGTGTTATAAACTCACTATTTAATCAAGTAAATTATAATGACAATGATAATAGCAAAGGGGCATTGCAAATTACAAACAATGTATTGGTTCCAATTAATAATAAACCTATTTTTTTACAAAATGAAGTTTTAATTATTGCGCCACTTAAAGAATATGCTGTAGGACAAACCGTTTTTTATAATTTTAAAAATGCCTTAATTTTTGAAGAAACCACTAAAAAAATAGTAAAATTAACCGCTAATTTTGATTCTCAAAACACGCATACTATTATTAACAATGGGCAATTGGTAAAACAAAACGTTGGGGTTAATTATACTACAAGTGGTTATAAAACACTTACATTTACGGTAACTTATAATGATGGATCAAGCAAAACAACAAAAGGGAAATTGTATGTAACTGCAACCAATAACAATCTACAACATAAAGCCAATGATGGTATTGAAGAAGGTGGTATAAAAGCAACTATTCCTTTTACGGGTTATGAACCTGATGACGTACCCATTTTAGGGCAATTAGAATACCGTATATTTTATCATGGTACACCAGGTAATTATGAAAAAGTCTTAAAAAAACCAATTGTTATTATTGATGGTTTTGATCCTTTTGACACTCGAAAAATACAGGAATCTGATTACCCAAATGATGGAGAAGAATATCCTGATGCTATTGAAACTTTAATGAGTTATGAAAATGATAACAATGAAACTAAATATTTGATTCCAAAACTACGAGAATTAGGGTATGATGTAGTTATAGTAAACCACCCTGTTTATGAAGATATACCTTCTGGTAAAACCATAGATGGTGGTGCAGATTATATAGAGCGTAATGCAATGGCACATATTGCATTGTATCAATATTTAAATAATACTGCTTTTACTAATGGTAGCAGTGAGAAATTAACGATTATGGGGCCAAGTATGGGAGGTCAAATAAGTAGATATGCACTTGCTTATATGGAAGAACATAATTTAAACCACAATACAAAATTATGGGTAAGTATAGATAGCCCACACTTAGGTGCAAATATACCAATGGCAACACAGGCAAATTTATATTTTTTGGGTTATGTACATGGTAATCAAGAAGCAAAAGATAAATTTGATTTTCTATTAAATTCACCAACAGGTAAACAACAACTTATATTACAATTTTTAAATGACACAAGTTCTCCACAGTCCTTTTTTCAACGTTATCACACCAATCTAGAGAGTAATTTACCAAGTTTTAAAGGTTTTCCACAATTACCAAGAAATATTGCTATAGCTAATGGTTCTGCAAATAATTTTGTAAATACTCCAGGGAAAAAAGTACTAGATATTAGAGGTTTTGCTGATTTTCTTTGGTTTTCAGTAAAAGGATTTCAAAACGAACAATGGCTAATAAAAAACACTGGACAAACAAACAAAATATTTTTCGGAGAAGTTGATAAAGTTTTTAGCGGTTACTCTATGTCTTCAACATTTACAAATGCATTAATATATGGATCATTAGATGCTTTACAAGGTGGTACAGAAAATAGTCAAGGAGAAATTAAAGTAGAAGTTGAAAAAGAATTAAATGAGTTAGTAGATGATGGCACATTGGACAGAGTTCATATATACGAATTTATTCCTAATCATACGTTTATACCTACTGTAAGTTCTTTGGCTTTTAAAAATTCAAATTTCAACTGGGGCAATAATATAAATAGAGATCTAGTTTGTACAAACGAAATTCCTTTTGACACATATTATACTCCTGAAAATAATGAAAAACACGTCTCATTTACACAAAAAAGTATAGATTGGCTATTAGACGAACTTAACGGCGTTCAACAAAGCCCTAGAATAAATAAAAATCTAAATCAAGATAGTTTATTGGGTGATTTAGCAGTATGTAACAATAAAACAAATACCTATACTTTAGATATTCCAAATTCGTGTAGTGGGTTAACTGTAACTTGGAGTACATCTTCAAATATACAAATTCAGTCCTCCAACAATAATAGCATAACAGTTACTGCTATTGATGGTACAAATAGTGCATCAGGTTATATAAAAGCATATATACAAGAAAAAGATGTATACATAGATAAATTTGTTTGGGTTGGTATTCCTGGACCAAATTTTTTAAGTATTAGCATTTTAGGTAGCTATAATTTTTACGCAAATAATTGGACAAAATTAAAGGTAATACATCCAATACCTCCTTTAAGTTTAGTAGATAACGACCCTACTTATGGTTTAACCTACCAATGGTCTGTACCAAATAGTTTTACAAGAAATTTTAATGACACAAGTATAATAGATGTAAAACCTTTTAGTACAGGACAATTAAATATTGGTGTAAAAATGCAAAACCAATGTGGTTGCACAGATTATAAATATCAATTATTTAATGTTACCAATCAATATTCTGGCGGTTTTGGTGGCGGTTTTGGTGGTGGACCAGTTCTTACAATAGACCCAGGTAATTAAATTACCATAAATATTAACACAAAAACGTCATTAAATTTTAATGGCGTTTTTTTATACACAAAAGTTAAATTACTATCTTGCTATAAATTATTTTTCAGTAATTTATGAAGCAATTTACAATACTACTTTTATTCTTTCTTTTTTATCAAACAAACGCACAAGATGTAGCCATTTTAAAATACAATGGTGGTGGAGATTGGTATGCCAACCCAACTGCAATTCCTAATTTGGTTGATTTTACCAATAAAAATATTAAAACCAATATTTCTAAAAATCCGCAAACTGTAGCTATAAACAGTGAAGATATTTACAACTTTCCTATACTTTTTATGACAGGTCATGGTAATGTGTATTTTTCTGATGAAGAAGCTCAAAACCTTAGTAATTATTTAATTTCTGGCGGATTTCTTCATGTTTCTGATAATTATGGATTGGATAAATTTATCAGAAGAGAACTCAAAAAAGTATTTCCAAAATTAGAGTTTCAAGAAATTCCAAGCAATCATCCTATTTATAATCAAAGTTTTAAGTTTCCAAACGGAATACCAAAAATTCACGAACACGATAAAAAATCAGCCCAAGGTTTTGGATTGTTTTATCAAGGTAGATTAGTTGTGTTTTACGATTATGAAACCGATTTAAGTGATGGTTGGGAAGATCAAATCATACATAATAATCCAAGAGAAGTAAGAGAAAAAGCTTTAAAAATGGGTGCAAATATTATTGAATATGCGTTTACGAATTAATTTATAAAATTGATGCAAGACTTTTTTGATACAAGAATCAAGAAATTAGAAACCTTAATTTAAAATGCGAAACTTTGAACATTAAGCCATGAACCACCAACCAAAAACTAAAAACTAGCAACCAAAAACCACCATATGCAAAACGAAATAAATATTGACGCCATAAAAATAAACTTCGACTCAAGTGGTTTATGGGTGTTAAATATTGCCATTGCCATTATTATGTTTGGCGTGGCTTTAGCTATTACTGTAGATGATTTTAAACGTCTTTTTAAAAATCCTAAAATAGTTTTTGTTGGAGTTTTATCACAGTTTATTTTATTACCAGCACTTACTTTTTTGGCAATTCTATTTATAAAACCTCACCCAAGTTTTGCTTTAGGAATGATGATGATTGCAGCTTGTCCTGGAGGAAATGTATCGAACTTTTTTAGCAAAATGGCTGGTGGAAACGCAGCACTTTCTGTAAGTTTAACAGCTTTTGCAACCTTAATTTGCATTTTTATGACACCTTTTAATTTGCAATTTTGGGGCAGTTTATACGAACCAACCAACGAAATTTTAAAAACGGTAGAACTTAATTGGGTAGATTTATTAAAATTGGTTTCATTAATATTAGGTATTCCATTAATATGCGGAATGCTCATTAAACATTATCATTCAGAAATGGCAGGTAAGATTGAAAAGGTGTTAAAACCACTTTCTATGCTGGTTTTTATAGCTTTGATTTTTATAGCTTTTTCACAAAATTTAGATGTTTTTGTAAATCACATTCATCATGTATTGGCGCTAGTTGTTTTCCATAATATTTTTGCTTTTATTTTAGGTTTTTATACCGCGAAAAGTTTTAAGTTAAACAAAAAAGACTGCAAAACTATTGCTATGGAAACTGGTATACAAAATGGCGGTTTAGGTTTGTTGCTAATTTTTGGTTTTTTTGATGGCCTTGGAGGAATGGCTTTATTAGCTGCTTTTTGGGGAGTATGGGATGTATTTTCAGGGATGGCTTTGGCTACTTTTTGGGGTAGAAAAAAAAGTTGATTTCTATCATTTTAATAGGGATTACAAAATGATAGAAATCAACTTTTAAGAATAAATTAATATTGGGGGGACATATTAGATTTTTATACTTTCTTTGTTGCTATACATCAAAGGTAAATGATTAAATATCTATAGATTATGACTTTTGTCAGTTTTATAATTTAAGTTAATGTTTTTAGTTTTAAAAAAAATTTGGTATCAAAGTGTAAAGATTTTTATTAAAATTAGTTTGCACTTTTATGCAAACCAAATATTAATTTCTGGTAGAGAAAACATACCCAAAAAAGGGGCTGTTTTATTTGCTATAAATCATCCAAATGCATTGATGGACCCTTTATTTGTGACCGCTTTTAACCCAAGGGAAAATCATTTTTTGGTAAGGGCAGATGTATTTAAAAAACCTTTCATAAAAAAAGCACTAGCCTCTTTAAATTTAATGCCAATTTACAGAATTAGAGATGGTAGAAGTCAACTCGCTAACAACGAAGAAATTTTTGAAAAGTGTTTTAGCATTTTAAAACGTAAAGAAACTTTAATTATTTTTCCACAAGGTGGGCATTCTAGAGACAGAAATATAAAACCATTAAGCAAAGGTTTTACACGAATTGTTTTTGGGGCTTTAGAGCAAAATCCTGATGTAAACATTGCTGTGATCCCTGTAGGGATAACTTATCAAAATTCTTCGAATTACCCAAGTAAAGTTAACGTTCAATTTGGAAAAGTTATTGATTCTAGAAAAATATTTTCAGAAAACTCAAAACCTAAAGCCATAACTATTTTAAAAAATAAAGTTAGTAGTCAGTTAAAAAAACTAACTGTTCATATACCTGATGATGAAAACTACAAAACCATTTTAGATACTTTAAATAAAGCAAATGTAGATTTTACCAACATTGATCTCGTAAATAAAATGATAGCCGAAAACAACTATCCAAAACCCACTAAAAAACAAACCAACTTTTTAAAACCGCTGTTTTACATTATTTTACTCAATAGTTTTTTCCCTTATCTCATTTGGAAAAAAATGTCTAAAAACATTAATGAAATTGAATTTGTTGATACTATGAGATATGCAGTAAACGTAATTGCTTTTCCTGTTTTTTACTTGTTACAAGCCTTAATTCTCTATTTTTTCTTTGGTTGGAAAACAGCTTTAATGTATTGGTTTGTATCTTATTTTTTAGTTTTAATCTATACGAAATGTACTCCAACTAATTCCGAGGAGATTTAATTAAAAAAGAGATTTCCCTGTTGATTTTCTAAATAAAAAAGCGAACTTCGCTAACAATGGATAAAGAATTAAAACTTGGCATATCCAAAAAAAGTTGTGCTTCATTTTCAAAAACCACTAACCAATGATAAAATTCTTTAGAAAAATTCGCCAAAACTTACTAATAGAAAACAAAACCGGAAAGTATGTTAAATATGCAATTTGAGAAATTATACTTGTTGTAATTGGAATTTTAATTGCACTTTCAATCAATAATTGGAACGAAAAAAGAAAGATAAGAGATAGCGAAATAATTTATCTCAATAATATAAAAAGAGATTTACAACTTTCAATTACAGAAATGAATCAATTTATTGATACACATTATTCTCTAATTAATTCGGCTAATACAATATTAGAACATATTAATGGTAAATCTGTGGATGATTGGAATTCTATTAATAAACACCTTGTTGATATCTATACTTGGAAAAGTTTCTATTTAATTGACAACACATACCAAGAGCTAAAAAATTCAGGGAATTTTGCTATTATCTCAAATGACTCAATCAAAAATGATTTATTGAATTTAGATTTGCTTTATAAAAAGTTAAAACACACTGAAAACCACTGGAACAAAGTTGCTGAACAAACACTTTATCCAGGGAGTTATGAAAATCAAGATATAAGTTCTATGACAAGTAACTACCTATATCAGATGTCGAACGGAAAAATGGGAGTATTTGGGAATTTATCGAAAGAAACGTTTGGAGAGATATTTAAAGACCAAAAACAAAAGAATGGTTTCGCTTTAGCAATACTTGATTTTGGAGGGATGAATGGAACTTTGTTGAAAATGATTAAAAAATGTAAAAAACTTATATCATTAATTGACAATGAATTAACCAAATGAGAACTTAATTAAAAATAACGAACGCCCTACAATGGCTATAAATAATTACTTGTTCTCGTCTACTTCTGAAAATCCTGGAAGATTTTCAGTTTGGTGTGTACATGCAAAGTTAAGTGCTAAACCACTCAACTAAGCTTGTACAAAACCGTTAGCGAAGCAACACAAAAAAATTAATTTACTACAAAAAGCCAGCAAACAAGTCTAGCCCAGATTGAACGACCTGTTTGAGCTCTTTTTTTATGCTGAACTCTATTCAATGTCTGTTTTTGATAATGAAATTACTTTCTTTTAACGGTAAGATGCTGAAAATAAATTCAGCCAAAAAAAAGCGAGTAGTGAAAGCTGGAAAAAGCTTCAAAAAAAAAACAAGAATGAGGTACTGAAACAAATTCAACTTTAGCAACTAGTTTAAAACTGCATCTTGAATAATTTGCTGAATTTTAGTCCGAATATTCTCTTTTACCAAACCTCTATTTTCCATGGTAGGATATGTTCTGTTAGACAAAAACACATAAACAATTTCACTTTCAGGATCTGCCCAAGCATAAGTACCTGTAAATCCAGAATGTCCAAAACTTTCATCAGAAACACAACCACAAGTGGCTTCAACCTCTGGATCTAGTTGTGGTTTATCGAATCCCAAACCTCGTCTTACTTTTTTATCTTGGTAATAACGTTTGTTAAATTTATCTATGGTGTCTGAATTTAAATAACGTCTACCTCCATAAAAACCTTTTTGCAAATACATTTGCATTACCTTGGCTACATCATTAGCATTGGCAAACAAACCTGCATGACCTGCAACACCACCTAACATGGCTGCTCCCATATCGTGCACATACCCTTGTACAATTTGATGTCTAAAATAATTGTCTTTTTCTGAAGGTACAATCACAGATTTATCAAATTTTTGAAGGGGCAAATACGTCATTCTATTTGCGCCTAAAGAACTGTAAAATTTTTGATGCGTTAATATATCTAAACTACTACCGTATTTTTGCTCTAAAACTTCTTTAAACAAATAATAGCCTAAATCACTGTATTTATAGCCTTCTGTTTCTCGCTGAGCTACTTCTCGAATATATTTATAAATACTGTCTTTATAAGATTTTCTGATATATAAATCTTCAGCAACTTTTACATTAAACTTTCCTTTTCTTTTTGTGCTGTAATAATCTGGTAAATTTTTATGTGTAACACTATCTTGTGTTTTTAAATAAAACGGAATCCAAGCTGGTAATCTGCCATAATGAGATAAAATTGATTGCACAGAAAGCACTGCTTTATTCGTGTTTTCAAAACTTGGTAAAATATCTTTTAAAGTTGATGTTAGGCTTAGTTTTTTTTCTTCTTCAGCTTTCATGATTAAAGGTAGTGAAGCTAAAATCTTGGTAAGTGAAGCTAGATCGTAAATATCAGAGTTTTGAACAGGTCTTATTTTTTCTAAGGTGTGATATCCAAAACTTCTTTGATACACTACTTTACCACTTCTCGCTACTAAAACTTGAAAACCAGGTGCCATTTCTTCCTCTAAAATAGTTTTAGCAATGGTATCAATTATCGCTAGTTTTGTTGAAGACATTTTGGCTTCTTCTGGTATGGTATATTCTAACCTGCTTAAGCTATAGGTATCTATTCCAAAACCTTCTTTAAAATCGTCACCAATAGAAACTGGTAATTTTCCTTTTAATTTAAACGCTCCAAAAATTGCTTGTGCTGAAAGTTCTTGCGCTAATTTACTATTTTGATAAGACACCAAAATGGTTTCGATATTAGTAAAACTTTTAATTTGTAACAAACTATATGGGCTTGTAAACACATCTAAAACAACAGTATGGTTTCTAGCAATTTCTTGCAACCAAACCAACTCTTTTTGACTAAATTTATAAGGTTTCCAAGGGTGATTGTTTGATTTATGAAAACCAATAATTACATTATTGTAAGGCTTTAGTTTTTTAAGTAATCCAGCTAAATTATCATCAGCAATCTCATCTACTTTTGTATAATTTTTAAGCATTTTTAAAAAATGACTACCTGAATCATCACCCAATTTTACATAGGCTATTTTCTGGTAATCTAAATTGGCAATGGGTAGATTCTGTTTTGAATCTTTAATTAATGTTATGGAATT
The DNA here is from genome assembly GCF_965660385.1 of Polaribacter sp. Lineage (GTDB taxonomy): Bacteria > Bacteroidota > Bacteroidia > Flavobacteriales > Flavobacteriaceae > Polaribacter. The sequence goes on along the minus strand of NZ_CBFHZT010000025.1, from coordinate 36,267 downwards.
TTTTACCAATTTTCTATGCAACAATTCGTCATCTGTAGTATTTAAATCCTCTTGTAAATTTTCTAAAACAACTGGTTTGTAATTGTGTAAACCCATCCAATATTTTGCTTTTAAAATTTTACGAACCGAAAAATCTAAACGCTCTTCAGATAATGTTTTTAGCAATAAAGCTTGTTTTATAACACGCACACTTGCTGGTATATCTTGAGGAATTAACAATACATCATTACCTGCTTTAATTGCAGCCAAATTAATTTCTGCAGACGTAGCATAATTTGTTGCACCTTTCATATTTAACCCGTCAGTAATAATTAAACCCTGAAAACCCAATTCTTTTTGCAATAAATCTGTCACCACATTTTTAGACAATGAGGTTGGTAAATTGTTATTAGATTCTAAACTTGGTATGTTTAAATGTGCAGTCATAACACTACCAATACTGGCATCAAAAACTTTTCTGTATGGGTATAATTCAATAGAATCTAATCGTGCTTTATCAAAATCTAATAATGGAAGAGTATAATGTGAATCTGATGCTGTATCTCCATGTCCTGGAAAATGTTTTGCATTTGCCATTACTCCATATTTTTGCATTCCTTGGGTAAATGCAATGGCTTTTTGAGTTACATTTTCTTTACTTTCCCCAAAAGAACGATTTCCAATTATGGGATTTTCTGGGTTTACATTTACATCAACCACAGGTGCAAAATTAATATGAATCCCCAAACGTTTGCAGTGTTTCCCTAAATGCTCGCCAAATTGTTTTACCAGAGAATCGTTTTGTATGGCACCTAAAGTCATATTCCATGGAAATTTGTAGGTGTTTTGCAAACGCATATCTAAACCCCATTCACCATCAAAACCAATCATTAAAGGCAGTTTAGAAAGTGCTTGGTATTTGTTATTTAAAACAGCCTGTTTTTCTGGAGTTCCTTGCATAAAAATTAAGTTCCCAACATGATATTTGGTAATCATTTCAGTAATAAAATCTTCGTGTTTATCATCTAAATTAGAATAAGCTTGCACCATAAACAACTGCCCAATTTTTTCATCAACAGACATATGGGTTAAAACACTATCTACCCAAATTTCTTGCGCTTCAAAATCTCTAGTTTGTAAGGGGTCTATGGTTTGTGCATTTGTTGTTATGGTGAATACAACCAACATCAATAACAATAACTCTTTTTTCATTGTAAATTTTAAGTATTTTTTGGGCGTTTTAAAAGGCTTTCGCTACTCGCTTTTTTTAGGTTTATTCTCAATACAATTTTTCTTCCTTTGTCATAAAAATTACTCGAACAAACTCTTAAAAAAGAGCTCAAACAAATCGCTCAATCCTTAACGCAGCTAATTAAGTAGCGCTATGTATTTTTAAATCAATTGTTATACCAAAAAGCGTTTGTGCCAACTTTGTTTTGCGGGTACTTCCCAATTGTTTTCAAATTCTTCTTTGGTATTTACCATATTATTAAAAACAATGGTTTCTGCAGTAATTTTTTGTTCTTTAGCAAATCTTTGAAAATCGGCAAATTTAACAAGATTAATATGATTTTCATCTTTAAAAGTAACGTTCATTTTATTCATTAAATCAATATTTAATTCTTTTTCTAATTCTTGCACAAAACGTACAGAACTATCAATAGAACATCCAGAAACGTTATTAAAACTTTCATCTACAGCCAATACTAAAAATTGATTGTATTTAATGGTAAAAGATCCTTTTAAATTATCTCCATGCCTTGTCCATGAATTGATAAATTCAATTGCTTTTTCTGAAATAAATTGAACTTCTTTCTCTGTAAATTCTCTATCTGCTTGATAAATCCAAACTCTAGAATTATCGGGTAAATTATTATATTCTGTAAACATATTTTTGTTTTTGCAAGGTAGCATGCTCCCTTGTATTAAGGTTGTTGTATTTTTTTTATCAAATAGATTTCCTTTTAAGTTAATTCTTTACAAAAATTCGGTTGTTAAAATCAGTAAAAAAAAGTAGTTCTTTCATAATTTTAGCAAAAGAATACACTGCTATGTTATTTTTTACCTCAAATTAAACTTATGTTGCAAAGCTTGCAATTTTTCGGCATCTGTCATTCTAGGTTTCTTTGGCGCAGTCATTCTATCTTTTATCTCTTTCAACACTTTTTTAGTATATAAAGGAAAATCTGCATTCTGAATCCAATTGTGGTAACCAGGGTTTTCTTTTAAAACCTCTTCAACGGTTCTTCCTTTATATTTTCCGAAAGAAAAGATTTCTTGATCTTCATCATTCATTAAAATAAAACCTGCGAAATCTGCTCTTTTTCCATGTGTGGAAAATTCACTTAATTCGTCAACCGAATTTCCAATATCATCATATTTCTCAACTTGAGCCAACAAAATTTCGTAAGTTGCATTGGTATCTGCCTCTGCTCCATGCGCTCCTTCTAACTCTTTTCCACAATAAAACTGATAACCAGCTCCTAACGTACGTTGCTCTTTTTTATGAAAAATAACTTGTACATCAATTGCTTTTCTGTTTTTCATATCAAAGTCAATTCCTGCTCGCATTAATTCTTCAGCTAATAACGGAATGTCAAACCTGTTAGAATTAAATCCTGCCAAATCGCAACCCGCAATCATTTCGTTTACTTTTGGTGCTAGTTCTTTAAATGTTGGTTCAGTTACCACTTTTTCATTGGTAATTCCGTGAACATCTGTTGCTCCTTGTGGAATTTCGATTTCTGGATTTACCAGCCAAGTTTTACTTTCTTTATTTCCATTAGGAAAAACTTTTAGAATTGAAATTTCTACAATTCTGTCGTTTCCAATATTTACACCAGTAGTTTCTAAATCGAAAAATACAATCGGCTTTTTTAGTTCTAAATTCATTTTATTTTAGTTGTAAAATTGGCAGTTTTAAAAATTTAAAAGTTCAACATTAACTACTTTCAAACTTTGTACTTTGCAACTATTATACGTTTATTTATTCGTTATTCAATTGCGCCTTAAAATCGTCTAATTGTGCTAATAATTTAGAGGATAGTGTTGGTGCTTCAAAATGATACTTTTCTAATTCTTGTAACAAAATTTTGGCAAAGATAAGCCTTGCAGTTGGTTTATCATCAGCAGGAACCACAAACCATGGCGCATTTTCTTTAGATGTTTTATTCAACACCTCTTCATAACAAAACATATACTTATCCCAAAGTTTGCGCTCTTTTAAATCGCCAGCTGAAAATTTCCAGTTTTTCTCTGGCAAACGTAATCTTCTTAATAATCTATTTTTTTGTTCGTTTTTAGATAAGTTTAAGAAAAACTTCAAGACGATTGTTCCATTCGTTGCCAAATGATTTTCGAACTGATTGATTCTTTCCATTCGATCATGATAAAAAGCATCATCAATACCTTTCAAACTTTTTACAGCAGGAATATTTTCGCCAAAAATATAGTTAGGATGCACTCTTGTAACCAATACATTTTCGTAATGTGTTCTGTTAAAAATTCCTATTTTTCCTTTTGGTGGCAAAGCAATATAATGCCTCCACATAAAATCGTGCTTTAACTCTAATGCAGTTGGTACTTTAAAACTATGCACTTCTACTCCACTTGCATTTACATCTTTAAACACCTCTCTTATTAGGCTATCTTTGCCTGAAGTATCCATACCTTGCAAACAAATTAACAAGCCATATTTGCCTTCTGCATACATTGCACTTTGCAAATCACTAATTTTTTTTCTGATTTTTTTTAATGCTTTTTTGGCATCCTCTTCTACTTCTTTGGTCGCAAAATCGCTTAATTTTATAGTAGATGTTACTTTATATTTTTCTAAATTCATGAATTTACCAATTATTGTTTAAAGATAGAAAAAACGTTGATGATACTAAAAATTTTAGAGTAGCGATTTAGAAAGAATTCTAAAAAATCTTATTCCTAAAAATAATTTATTTATCCGTTTAAAATCGATAAATTAGCTGAGTGTGGACAGCTATAAAAGAGTAAAAATGAATTTTCGTTACTATATTGCATTTTTAGTGTTCGTTTTCTCTGCTTGTGATAAAGAAAAACAAAACCAAAAGAAATCATCAAATTTACAAGTTGATCATTTTAATATTTGGACAGAATCACCAAAATTAGCCAAGGAAAAATTAATTAACCTCGGGTTTATTGCGTTGCCAGATTCATTATCTAAAGTACATCATGGACAAGGTACTACAGGGCGCTATTTTTATTTTTTAAATAATTATTTGGAATTGATTTATGTAAATGATCAAAAAGAATTTGAGGAAAATAACGCCAAAAATAAAAATTTAGATTTTTCTGAAAGAGCTAACTTTAAAAATAATGGTGCATCTCCTTTTGGTATTGCTTTAAAAGTAAAAGATTACAACACTAATAAAATACCTTTTAAAAAAATAGCTTATCACCAAGATTGGATGACAAAAAACGCCAATATTTATGCTGCTAAGAGTTCTAAAAACAATCTTAAAGAACCTTCAGTTTTTGTGGTTTACCCAGAAATTGAATCAGATCAATTTGAAAGTTTAGCTGATTTACAAAAAATTCCAGAAGAATATTCTTTTTACAGAACATTATTTAAACATCCAAATGGTGCTAAAAAAGTAAGTCAAATTACAATTACATCACCTCAACTAGATACCTCAACACCAACCATAAAAGCATTAAATGGAATTGAAAATGTATTGATTAAAAAAGGATCAGAACATGTAATGGAGTTGTATTTTGATAAGAACTTTCAAAAAAAAATATTTGATTTACGTCCAGAGTTGCCATTGATAATTTATTTATGATAAATTTAAAACCTATGCCAAAAAAAGGAAAAGCAAAAAACACGGTTAATAAAGCTAAACACACCAAGTTAATGAATCGAAAAATCAATAAAGTTAAGCTAGAAAAACAACAAAATAAAGAACGACTAAAGGCCATCATAAAAAAAGCAAACGAATTTAAAAACAACGTATCTTGAGTTTAAAATATTACTTAGGTGCAATTCTTGCTGTGCCGCTTTTGCCTATTTTGTATTTTCAAGGAAAAAAAATACGCGAAGAAGTTCCCAAACTTCCAGAAGCAAAAAACCCTAGTGGATATATAAAAAAAGCTTCAGATAAAACTTTAAAAATATTAGCTATTGGCGAAAGTACTGTTGCTGGTGTTGGTGTAGATTTTCATGAAAATGGTTTTATTGGTGCACTTGCTCAAGAAATTTCATCACAAAAAAATATCTCTATTCTTTGGAGGGTGTATGCCAAAAGTGGTTACACAGCTAAATTAGTTCGTAAGAGAATTGTTCCAAAAATAGCAGAATCTAATGCAGATATTATTGTAATTGGTTTGGGTGGCAATGATGCTTTTGCTTTAAATTCTCCTGATTTGTGGATGCACCAAATTAACTTATTGGTTAAAACTTTGAAAAGAAAATTTCCAAAAACGCCTATTTACTTCACAAATATGCCTCCAATAAAAGAATTCCCAACATTTACGCGCATCATAAAATTTATAGTTGGTAATTTAGTAGAAATTTTTGGCACAAGGTTACAGAAAGGAATTGACAAAAAAAGAAATGTTTTCTACAATAGCGAACTAATTACTTTACAATCTTGGCAAGAAAAATATAATTTAAAGGGAGATGTTACTATTTTTTTTAGTGATGGCGTCCATCCTTCTAAAATAGCCTATCAAACTTGGGGAAAAGATATGGCAAATTTTATTATAAATACTGAAATTTTTAACGAATGAATGCACAAGAACTCATTGGCTTTTTCGATTTAAAGGCGCATCCTGAAGGTGGTTTTTTTAAAGAAACGTATAGAAGTAAAGGTGAAATTTTAGAGCAAAATTTACCAGAATATTTTGAAGGAAATAGAAACTATTGTACCAGTATATATTTTTTACTAACTTCGGATAAATTCTCTGCTTTTCATAAAATCAGTCAAGATGAAATATGGCATTTTTATAAGGGTACTGCATTAAGATTACATGTAATTTCTCCTTTAGGAGAGTATTCTAATGTTTTAATTGGCAATAATTTTACAAACGGAGAAATTCCTCAATTTACAGTACCTGCACATCACTATTTTGCAGCAGAAGTTTTACAAAAAGATTCCTTTTCATTTGTAGGTTGTACAGTGGCTCCAGGTTTCGATTTTAGAGATTTTGTGTTGCCAACGCGTGAAAATTTAACAACAGAGTTTCCAAAACATAGGGATGTTATTGCACGTTTTACCCATCAGTAAAACCCTCTAAAAACCTTGCAAAAAAGGCCTTATTTATTTTAATTGTAAACAAAAAAAATCAAATTTAGGAGCTAGAAAATGTAGTTAAAATTAATTATCTTGCAGAGTTGCAAAAATTTAGCATTAATTTTTGACAAATTCACAATTATAATTCAAAATAGTACTACAAATAAATGCCAAAAAAAATAATTCAAGATTTTTTAGAAAATGCTTTAGATGATTCGATACAACAAATCTCAGGTTCTGATGCCGGTTTTTTATATGCAGAATCACCATCAAGTCCTATGCATATTGCCACACTTACTGTTGTTGAGGGTTCTTTAGAATTTGAGGATTTTAAGGCAATTGTGGCTTCTAAACTTCATTTAATCCCAAAGTTTAGAAAACGCTTGTTAAATGTGCCCATGAATTTAGATTATCCATATTGGGTAGATGATCCAAATTTCGATATCGACTTGCACATTACAAGACAACGTTTACCAGAACCTAGCAACTGGAAAACCTTAAGAGAAACTACTTCTACTATTTTTAGTGGCCCTTTAGATTTACGAAGACCTTTATGGTCTATGACCTTTATTGAAGGTTTAGACGAGGTTTCTCAGGTACCAAAAGGTTCTGTCGCTATTGTTGCTAAAGTGCATCATGTTATGATTGATGGAAGCTCGGGTGTAGGAATTATGGGCTTGTTATTTGACAAAAATTTAGAAGATAAGGATAAACCAATTCCAAAACCGAAACCTTTTGAGGCAGATGAACTCCCTGATGAATTCAGTTTATTGGTTAAAAGTTCTCAAACCTTTTTTAAAGATCCTTTACGAATTCCAAAATTGTTTGGAGAAAGTGCGTTTTCCTTTATTAAAGGAAACATTAAAACACAGATTAGTGCAAAGAAATCAGTAAAAAATAAATTTTCAACACCAAATACCATTTTTAACAATTCTGTATCCCCTAAAAGAACTTGGGGTACAGCCATTTTATCTTTTGATAGAATTAACACACTTCGCAAACTTATGAATGTAAGTGTTAATGATATGATCTTGGCAATTTGTGCTGGTGGAATTCGTAAATATTTACAAGAAAAAGAAAAATTACCTATACAACCTCTAGTGGCTAATGTTCCTATTTCGATTCGTGTTAAAGGCGAAAAGCAAGAAATGAATAACCAAATTTCCAATATGTTAGTTCGTATTGCCACACACATAAAAGACCCTATTGAACGTTTAGAATACATTCAAGAACAAACCAATATGGGTAAAACTCGGCATAAAGCTGTAGGCGCAAAAGCCCTCGCTAAAATGGCAGATGCTGTACCTTTTGGTTTGGCTAATCTAGCTTCTGGTTTGTATAGCAAATACAATATTAAAGAGTTTCACAGACCCCCTTTTAACGTTACAATCACCAATGTTCCAGGGCCACAAATGCCTTTATATTTAAGAGGTCATAAAATTTTATCTATATTCGGATTAACACCCGTTTTAGATGGTTTTGGGTTGATAATAGCTGCATTTAGCTACAATGGTTTGGTTTCTTTAACAACAACTTCGGATGCGAAAACAATGCCAGATGCTGATAAATTTTCAAGATATATTCGTGAATCTGCCAATGAATTGGAAGAGATTATTTTATCCAAAGGAAAACAAAAAGAAACTACTAAAGTTAAAAAATCTAAAAGCACTCCGTTTTTCACGGCATTTAAAAAGTTTTTAAATGCTGATGACAATTTGAAAGCAGCACATATTGGGATTTATGATTTTGAATTGTTTTTAGGTGATGACTTCGTAAATTATCAAGTAACCATCTCTGAAAAAACAGTTTCTGTTAGAAAGAAAAAAGCTTCAAAACCACTCGTTTCAATTGCTATCGATGACGAAAATTTAATCAATCTTTATAAAAAGAAATTATTGTTAAAAGAGGTAATGATTCAAAGTAGGTTAAAATTAACAGGGACAAAAAAGAATACTGATAAATTTTACAAATTATTGGCCACCTTTTTAGCGCAAAAGTAATGAGTTGTTATAAGAACACATATACTTCTTTTGACGGAGAACAAATTTTCTATTACAATTGGAAGATTGAAGAAGAGAATGACATAAAAGGTGTTGTTCAGATTTCACACGGAGTTGGTGAACATGCAGGTAGGTACAAATGGTTTGCTAAAAAATTGATAAAACAAGGTTATGAAGTCTATGCTAACGATCATAGAATTCATGGAAAATCGGCAAAAAGTAGCGACTATTTGGGTTTTTATGATGGCGAAGATTATTTTGCTGATGCAGTTTTAGACATGCACAAACTCACAGAAATCATCAAAAAAGAGCATCCAAATAAAAAAATAATTTTGTTCGGACATAGTATGGGTTCTTTATTAAGTAGGCAATATATCACTGAATTTGATGATGATGTAAACATCTTGATTTTATCAGGAACTGCAAGTTTTATGAAAGGTTTAGGCTCATTTGGAATGATGAGTGCAAAATTTTTAAGCAAACTAAATGGCAAACATAGAAGTAATGAATTGTTAAAAAACCTTTTTTTCAATCAATTCAATAAGAAATTTAAACCCAATAGAACTAAAGTAGATTGGATTAGTAGTGATGAAAAACAAGTTGATAAATTTGAAGCAGACCCTTTACGAATTGAAGATTTTTCATTAAGTGTTTTTTTAGACATTTTAAAAGGAAGCAAAAAAATAAGCAAATTTGAAACCTTTGAAAATACTCCAAAAGAAATTCCTATATATCTATTTTCTGGAGGCAAGGATCCTGTTGGAGAAATGGGAAAAGGTGTAAAAAAAGTAGCTAAAAATTATAAAAAAGCAGGCGTTCAAAACGTTACATTAAAATTGTATAAAGGAGGAAGACACGAAATGTTAAATGAAGTGAACAGAAAAGAGGTTTTACAAGATTTATTAAACTGGTTAAACAACCAAATTGAAGCCAAAAATTAAAATATGGAGAGTAATAAAATAGTATATACATCATTTTCTAAATTGGCAGTTGCTATTGCAGTTTCGCAAGGTGCTTCCTTGCCAAAAGCAAAAAAGTTAATTATCAAGAGTTTTGAAAGACATCCTTTTCATAAAGAAGTTTCTAAAATCATAAAAAAAGTAAAACTTAATAAAGAAAACCTGAACATTTTAAGCAATAACTGTATTTCAATTTGTGAAGATTTTGGGCCAGACAGAGATTACATCACATTAGTGTTATTACTAGAAAAAATCTATAAAATTGAAGAATTCGAAGCTGTAGAAAAAGATACTATTTTAAATATTATCCATAAGTTTAAAGCTGCAATCGAAAGAATTAATGCCAATATTCCTGCTCCTCCTCTATACAATGTAATTTTAGAAACGCGTGCTATTGCAGAATGGACCTCTATGTTTTGGCTATATCCTTTTATCCCAAAACACAAAAGTAATCGTGAAAAACCTGTGTTGTTAATGCCTCCTTATTTAGGAAATGACAATTCAACTACATTTGTAAGAAAATATTTAAAATCTTTAGGGTTTAAAACCTATAAATGGGAATTGGGCGTGAATATGATCAATTCAAAATCACTCCCAAAACTAATTGAAAAATTAGACGAAATCTTCGAGAAACATCAGGAAAAAGTAAGTCTTGTTGGCTGGAGTGGTGGTGGAATTTTCGCCAAAATAATCGCAAATCGATTTCCTGATAAAGTAGCACAACTCATTACAATAGGTTCTCCTGTTTGGGGTGTGAAAAATATGAAAACGCCAATTATCCAAACTTTAGAGTTTATAAGAGGTGCAAAATTAAGAGAGCGTAATGAAAAATTTATCAAAGAATTAGAAGAAATTCCGAACCTACCTATAACTTGTGTATACACCAAAACCGATGGCTTAATTCCCTGGAAAAACTGTATGGAAGCCGAAACCTATAGAGATGATATAAAAAATGTTGAAGTTTTTGGAAGCCATTGTGGATTGGGCGCAAATGCAACAGTACTTTTAACTGTGGCAAATGCATTAAACGCAAATATTGAACTAAACACCAAAAAATCCATTATTCAAAAAGTAGAAACACTATTCTTTCCAAGTTTTTGGCAAAAAAAAGGGGTATCAAAATTTACAAATCTTATTTTTAGTTAGATGATGAAATATACTTTAAAAAATATCGTAAATCATCCTAAATTTAAAGAAAAACTCGTTGCTATTGCTAAAGAAGAAGCCATAGAGCTTGATGAAGTAAAACAAAAAGGAGAAGAATATATTAACGAGTTGTATTCGCAACAGCATCCCATAGCCAACATGTTATCTGTAAAAGGGTTTCAGTTTATGATGTCTAAAGCATATAATAATAAGATTGATATTGATCGTCAAGAAATTAAAAAATTGATGAAATTAATGCGACAACATTCAGTTGCATTTATTTTAACACATAAAACATATTTAGATACTGTTGTTCTAGTAACCACTTTAGCACGTTATGGAATGCCAATTCCGTATACGTTTGGAGGCATCAATTTGGCTTTTCCTGGTTTTAAACAATTGGGTAAAAATTCTGGATTAATTTTTATAAGAAGAAGTTTTAAAGAAAACCAAATTTATAAAGCTGCTTTACAACATTACATTTCTTGTATGATTGAAAATGGTGATCATTTAACTTGGAATATAGAAGGTACTCGCTCTAGAACAGGAAAAATTGTATATCCACAAATGGGTATTTTAAAGTACATTATGGAAGGTGAACAGCAAAGCACCAGAAAAATAAAATATGTACCTGTTTCTATTGTTTACGATTTAATTCCTGACGTAAAACAAATGACTGAAGAAGGCAAAGGAAAAGAAAAGAAATCGGAAGATGTAAAAGCCTTTGTACAATACTTTAAAAAATTGGGCAATGAATATGGAAAAGCAGCCATTAGATTTGGTGAACCTGTAGACGCAAGTGCGCATCATAATGCCATAATTCCTGATATTGAAGAAGATAGTTATTCTGATAAAAATACGCTACCACGTTTTGCTTTTGAGTTGATTCATAAAGCCAATATGATTACACCTGTAACTACGGTTTCATTGGTTTGTAATGTATTACTGAACAATTTTGCGCTTACCAAAAGTGAAATTGAATTCAGTGTTATTAAATTGATGAATTATATTGATCAACGTAAAAATGATGTACTCATAGAGCGTGGAAAAAGTATTGGTGCTTCTGTACAAAAGGCATTGAATTTATTAAAAAGCTCTGGTATTGTTCAGAAAAACAAAGCAGGTTACAAAACAAAATATACATTAAACGCTTCAGAATTTTTACCAGCTACATATTATGCAAATATGGCTGCTGCTCATTTGTACCATAGAGCTTTTATAGAAATGGCTTTGGTAAAAATTAAAGATGAAAAAGAAAATAGAATCGTATCTTTTTGGGAAGAAATTATGCGTTTACGCAACTTGTTTAAATTTGAGTTTTTTTACACCAACAAACCAAAATTTAGCTCAGAAATTGAAGCGGAATTACATTTATTTGATAAAAATTGGAGAAATATTATCAATGACCCTGAAAGTGATATTGAAAGTTTATTGGCAAAACAAGAATTATTTGTCTCTAAAGGCCTATTACTCATATACCTTGAAGCCAATAAAGTAGTTTGTAAAACGTTACAATCTTGGGACTTAGAAGATGATTTTTCTGAATCTGAGTTTATAGAACTCTGTTTATTTAAAGGCAAAGAATTACATTGGAAAAATAAAATTAGCAGATTAGATAGCGTTTCTAAACCATTTTTAATTAGTGCTTTACGCTTAGCTAAAAATAGTAAATTAATTCCGGAAAATAACACAATCGATTTTAAACGATTAGATATTTGGATGGATTTGTTAGATAATTTAACCCAAAGAATCTACTTTTTACAAAAGCTAGAATCTGAAAGTATAAAAAAATCAAAACAAAAAAATGAAGAAAACGAAAAAGTGCCTGGAGCTGAAATTGAAAGTATTACTGAAGACGTTTTAGATGAAGAAGAAGGGCCACATATTGCTGCTTTTTTCGATTTAGATAGAACCCTAATCAATGATTTTTCTGCAAAACAATTTGTAAAATCCAGGTTTTTAAGTGGCAAATCTACACCTAAAGAGGTTCTTTCTCAATTTATTACACTAATTGCCTATGCTAGTGGTAATCGAGATTTTGAAATATTAACTAAAATATCAGCCTTAGGTGTTAAAGGCATCAAAGAAAAACAGTTTACAGATTTAGGAAAAGAAATTTTTGATGAGCACTTATTTTCTACTATTTATCCAGAATCAAGAACTTTAATAAAATCGCATTTAGAAAAAGGGCATAAAGTAGTTATTATTTCTGCTGCAACACGTTATCAAGTAAAACCTATAGCTGATGAGTTAGGTATCAAAGAAATCTATTGCACAGAAATGGAAATAAAAAAAGGAAAGTTTACCGGAATTATTTCTGAAATGTGTTGGTCTGAAGGAAAAGCAAGAGCAGGCAGAAAGTTCGCAAAAGCGAATAATATCGATTTATCAAAAAGTTTTTTTTACACAGATAGTATAGACGATTATCCTCTGTTAGAAATTGTGGGAAAACCGATTGCGACAAATCCGGATAATAAGTTATCGCAACTTGCTTTTGAAAACGATTGGAAAATTCTTCGTTTTAAAGTCAATACAAAAAAACCATTAGTTAATGGGGTCAGAACAGGTTTGGCTGCTGCTAGTTTATATCCATCAGCATTAAAAGGATTGCTCAAAGCCGCATTTTCAATGTCTCAAAAAGAAGGCATCAATACTACTATAGAAAGTATTGGAGATTTAGGAACCAAACTTGCTGGCTTAGACATTAATGTAAAAAATAAACACAATTTGGTAGATCATAGGCCAGCTGTGTTTTGTTTTAATCATCAATCATCGGCAGATTTTTTTATCATTCTAAAATTATTAAAAAAAGATGTCACTGGTATTGCAAAAAAAGAATTAGAACTCACTCCTTTTGGACCAATATTTAAAGCAATGGGAGCCATTTTTATTGATAGATCTAACAAAAAGAAAGCTTTAGATTCTATGAAAAATGCTGCTGAAGTACTTAAAAACGGAACTTCTGTAGCCATTGCTCCTGAAGGTACTAGAAGTGGTAGTAAAGAATTAGGAAAATTTAAAAAAGGTGCTTTTCATTTGGCTATAAAAGCGGGTGTACCCATTGTGCCAATCGTAATAAAAAATGCATATATGGCAATGCCAAAAGGAAGCAAAATCTTTAAACCAACACATATTGAAGTGGTGGTTTTAGACCCTGTAGATACTTCTGAGTGGAAACCAAAACATATAGATAGCTATATTGAAAAAGTACGTAATTTGTATATAAAAGAATTAGAAAATTAATGAAATTTGACGCTTCAAAAACGTTTTTTTGAAGTTTCTTATAAAATATAATTCCTAAAAAAAAAGGAATCTAAAAACTATTTATGAAACTACAAGTAGGCTTATTAGGTGGTGGTTCTTGGGGCACAACAGTAGCTTCTTTAACTGCAAAAAATACAGACACTATTATTTGGGCTAGAGATCAAAATACGGTGGATGAGATTAATGAACATCATACAAATCAAAAATATTTACCAGATGCTAAACTTACCAAAAACCTTGTAGCATCGAACTCCATAAAAGAAACTGTAGAGAATGCAGACGTTATTGTTTTAGGGGTTCCGTCTCAAAATATGCGTCAAGTTTTAGAGGAAGCAAAACCACATATTAGACCTTGGGTACCGATTATCAATTTGGCAAAAGGACTTGAATTGACCACAAAAATGCGGATGACAGAAATTATTAAAGAAATTATGCCTGGTCATCCAGCAGGAGTTTTAACAGGACCTAATTTGGCAAAAGAAATCCATTTTGGAAGTGCTGCAGCTGCTGTTATTGCTATGGTTGATAAAACTATTGCCTCTAAATTACAAACCATATTTAGTTCTGGGTTATTTAGAGTTTACACAAATACCGATGTTGTTGGTTGTGAATTAGGTGGCGCCTTAAAGAACATAATAGCAATTGCAACAGGAATGAGTGATGGTACAAATGCAGGAGATAATACGCGTGCAGCAATCATAACAAGAGGCTTGGCAGAACTTACTCGATTAGGAACAGCCATGGGAGGCAAGCAAAGAACCTTTTATGGACTAGCAGGAATGGGTGATTTGGTTGCGACTTGCTCTTCTTCAAAAAGTAGAAACTACCATGTTGGTTTTCAATTAGGTAGAGGCAAAAGCTTAAATCAAATTATTAATGAAATGAGTGAAGTTGCAGAAGGGGTAAAAACGGTAAAAGCGGTAATGGAATTGGCTAAAGAATATAAAGTTGATATGCCTATTTCTAAAGAAATTTACAAGATTTTATATAAAGGTAATACCGTAAATGATGCCTTTAAAGGTTTATTAAAATATGAAGTAGGCTCTGAAAAAGAACCAGGTTAAAAGTAAAAAAAATGATAAAAAAACAAGACCAAAACGCTTCTTTTATGGTGCGTTTTAATCAGCAAATTTTTGAAGAACATGGTGACGCTAAAATACAATGGCGTGGAAAAATTACACACGTTCAAGATGGAGATGAAAAACGGTTTTCAGATTTTAATGATGCATTAACGTTTATGCAAAATAAATTAGCGGAATTAACTGAGCAAGCCACCAAACATGAACCCTCAGAAAAACAAGAAAGTATTTTAGACAAAAGTTTATCGATGTGGAAAACCATTAAAGATGTTGGGCCAAAGGTAATTCGTGAAACCATCAAAGATCCTAAAAAGCAATTTTCGCACTTACAAGATGAAATTCAAGATAAAATCACAGTAATTGGTGGTGAAATTTACGAAAAAGCCCAAGTTGATGAGTGGAGAAACGCTTCACGATCTGATTTGAATAAAATTCAAAATCAGATAGAAAGTCTAGCTTACCAAATCCAAAAACTGACGACTAAAGTTGATAATATCAATAAAACATAAGGTTTCACAGCCCAAAACTTTTCAGGTTTTAAAAACCTGAAAGGTATAACTAAATTGAAAACGCTACTTTATTTATGTTAAGCCTACTCCAACAATTAAAAGAACTTGATAATTTCCAAAAAAATGCAATTATTCGCATAGAAACTCTTGGGAATTTTTGCGCTTGGAGACATCAACAAAAAATAGACCATAAAGAATGGGGACGTGATAAAACCGTTCAACTTTTGCAATATCTAATTTCTTACAGACAAAGAAACGCGCTTCATAAAGAAAAAATTATGGATCATCTTTGGGAAGATTGGAACGATCGTGACTTTAAAGTGGCTTTACATGGAATTAACAAAGTGTTAGAGCCTAACAGACCTTCAAGAACTGACTCTATTTACATTATTAGACAAGGCGTAAGTTATCAAATCGATTTGGATAAAGTTTGGATTGATGTAGAAGCCTTAGAAAAATACATCATTATTGGCAATAAAAGTTTTGGTAAGGATAACAAAATTGCAAAACGAGCTTACCAAAATGCTATTGATTTGTACAAGGGGTCTTATTTACCCAACAGAATTTATGAAGATTGGGCATCCGAAGAAAGAGAAAAATCGCAACTCTTAATTTTAAGTGCTTACATTACATTAGCAGAAATTTTGATTGATGAAAACCCTTTAGAAAGTATTCGGTTAGCACAAAACGTATTGAATATAGATAAAGCTTGGGAAGATGCTTACAGAATACAAATGCAAGCATACATTAAAAAAGGCAACAGACCACAAGCAATTAAAACTTATATGAAATGTGAAGTTGTGTTAGAAGAAGAATATGGCATTTCTCCTTTGCCAGAGACTAAAAAATTATTGAAAGAAATTGAGTCAATTCAATAAAAAAAATGACAATACTTCCACAAATTATTACAGATTATTCTAAAAAAATTACTTCAAAATAAGAATAAAACTTTCAAATTGTTGTAAATAAAAAATATTGTCAATTTCTCAAAACATAATTGGCAACTCGTTTGTAACTCCCATAAACTAAATTTGTATCAAATTAAAAAATTACTAAGATAAACTTAGATATTTTTAACACAAACTAGACTGTAACTCATCTGTAACTAAGAGACTTTATATTTGTAATGTCAAAAATAAAAAAGAAATAAATCATGGCAACAAAAAAAAACAAGAATCAAGATAAATTAGGTAAAGCAAAAGCAATCGTTAAAAAAATAAATGGCGATTTAATTGAAGCTTCTTTCAACGCTATAGAAACCACTGTCAAAACCGGTGAAAAATGGCAAAAATTAACAGCAAAATTGGTCAAAAAAGCAGAACCACTAACCAAAAAACAAATTAATATGGTTGTGGAAACTGCAGAATCTATCAAAGGTCAGTTAGATAATAGTACTGAGCGCCTAAAAACATTAGTTGGGTATGATCCAAAAATGTTTGAAGATGCAAAAAAGATGGTTAAAAAAAATCCTTTGGTAGAAAAAGCCGAGGAAATGAAAGATAAAGTAGAAAAAGAAGTTGCTAAGAATAAATTGGTGAAGAAAGCCGAAAAAATGTCGGATAAACTAAAGAAAAATATTGCTGACACTATTGATGAAGTTAAAGAAAAAATTGAAGACTATACTGAAGATGCTTTAAACACAGTCAACGAAAAATTAGAAAAAAGCAAACCTACTAAGTCAAAAAAAACCTCCAAGAAAAAAGTAGTTAAAAAAGAGATCGCTGTAGAAGAAATAATCGTTGTAGAAAAAGTTGATGAGATAAACGATTTAAAAGTAATTAAAGGTATAGGCCCTGTTTTAGAAAAATCTTTAAACGAATTAAATGTAACTGCCTACAGCCAAATTGCAAAGATGACCATTAAGAACATGACAAAATTATTAACAGATGCAGGCATTAATGCTAAAATATACGATTTATCTGGTTGGAAAGCTCAAGCTAAACTAGCGCTAAAAGGCGATATGGAAGCTGTTAAAAATTGGGAAAGAAAATAATAAGAATCGTTGATTAAAATGACATCATTTTTTGAAATAAAATTGAATTTACAATATTAAAAAGTAAAGTTATGACAACTAAAAAAAACAGAAAAACAGATTTCAGCAAAAAGGTTGAAAAAGCAATGAAAGATGTAAAAGTAAAGGCTACAAAAGTAAATGATTATGCGCTAAATACTACAGAAGAAGTAGTAACTGATACTATAGAAATTGCCAATCAGTGGCAAAAAGTTACTGAAAAAGCATTAAAAGGTGGTGTTCAATTGTTAGAAAATCAGCAAAATATTATGTTTGATGCCTTAGAAACATACAAAAATCACTTTGTAAAAGGTAGAAAAAGATTTCGTGAAATTTTTGCTTAAAACCTTTACATAAAAATTAAAAAACCAAGTTAAATTTTAACTTGGTTTTTTGTTTTATAAAACTCTTTTTGTCTTTAAACAATAAAAGGTTTCGTATTTTTGCTATATATATTTTTTTATGACAAAAAAGAAAAAAATCTCTAAATTAGATATCCTTACGTTGTACATGGATTTGGTTGTAGAAACTAAAATGAGACCAGATGATGTAGATAGTTTTTGTGAAGATGTACAGTTAGATACTGACGTTTTCTACGAACATTTTAAATCGTTAAAAAAAGTAGAAAAAACTATTTTTAACGAACTATTTAACAACTCTTTAGAAGTTTTAAATGAAAGTGAAGAGTTTCTTTCTTTTGATGGCAAAAACAAACTCATCAGTTTATACTTTACTTTTTTTGAAAATTTAAACTTAAATAGAACGTATGTAGAAGTTGTTTTAAAAGGATGTAAAAATCAATTAAAATCACACAAAACATTTTCTACATTAAAGAAAAGTTTTATTCAATTTGTAGATAATTTAGGTTTAAACGAAAGTATTTTACCTATAGACGGTTTAGAAAAATTTCAATCAAATCTTATTAGCCAATCTGCTTGGATTCAGTTGTTAATTACCATTAAATTTTGGTTAGAAGACACCTCAGAATCCTTTGAAAAAACAGATATTTTTATCGAGAAATCAATCAATACTAGCTTCGAATTAATAGAAAACAAATTCCTGAAAAATATTTTTGACCTAGGGAAATTTGTATACAAAGAAAAATTCCAAAAAAAAGCGGATTAAACTTATGAAAAAAGCCAGTAAAATTCCGATTACAAAAATTCAAAGAGCCTCTAAACTCGTAAAAACAGGTGCAAAAGTTGGTGTAAATTACTTAAAATATTATGGTAATAAAATCACTGAATCTGAGCAAGAAGCAAGAGAAAAACTGAATAAAGAAAATGCAGAAGACATTTATGACAGTTTAAAGGATATGAAAGGAAGTCCTTTAAAAGTAGCACAAATGTTAAGCATGGAAAAAAGTATTTTACCAAGAGCTTATGTAGAAAAATTTTCTTTAGCTCAATTTTCAGTACCTCCACTCTCTGAAGCTTTAGTATTAAAAACATTCAAGAAAAGCTTTGGTAAATTTCCATCTGAGATTTACGATAAGTTTAATGTACAAGCTTATAATGCAGCAAGTATTGGGCAAGTTCATAAAGCCGAAAAAGATGGTAAAAAATTAGCGGTTAAAATTCAATATCCAGGCGTTTCAGACAGTATTAAATCAGATTTAGCCATGTTAAAACCATTCGTTATTAGAATGTTTAACATGAAAGGCAAAACGTCTGACGAATATTTCTTTGAAGTACAAGACAAATTATTAGAAGAAACAGATTATATCTTAGAGGTTCAACAAAGTAAAGAAATCGTAAATGCTTGTAAAAATATTAATCATCTTACTTTCCCTAATTATTATTCGGATTTATCGTCGAAACAAATCATAACAATGGATTGGATGGATGGTATTCATTTATCTGAATTTACGAATAAAAATACCAACCAAAAAATGGCGAACCAAATTGGGCAAGCCTTATGGGATTTTTATATGTTTCAAATACATATATTAAAAAAAGTACATGCAGACCCACATCCTGGAAACTTTTTGGTATCTGATAAAGGAGAATTAATAGCCTTAGATTTTGGCTGTATGAAAACCATACCTTTAGACTTTTACAATCCATATTTTGTGCTAGCCAGAAAAGAAACTTTGGTTGATGAAGCTCTTTTTGTAGAAAAAATGTTTGATTTAGACATTTTAAGAAAAGAAGATCCTAAAGAAGAATTTGAGTTTTTTAAAGCTATGTTTCACGAAATGTTATCCATTTTTACGCAACCTTTTCACGTAGAAGAATTTGATTTTTCTGATGCTGAATTTTTCGGTAAAATTTCAGAATTTGGAGAGCGATATTCAAAAAATGTAGAATTGCGTTCTTACAATGCAAGCAGAGGCTCAAAGCACTTTATTTACATGAATAGAACCTTTTTTGGGTTATATAATTTAATGTTCGATTTAAAAGCGCAAGGTATTAAAATCACTAATTTTATGAATTTGTAAAATCTTTACTACTTTCGTAAAGTAAAAAAGATCAAATCAATCAAAAGTTATGCTAATTATAGGAATTGCAGGTGGTACTGGAAGTGGAAAAACTACAGTTGTCAATCAAATTGTAAAACAATTACCTACTGATGAAGTTTGTGTCATTTCACAAGACTCATATTACAAAGCTACCGACAATTTATCTTACGAAGAACGCACAAAAATCAATTTCGACCACCCAAGAGCTATTGATTTTGAGTTGTTAATTAAACATTTAAAAGAACTTAAAAAAGGAAAAACAATACATCAGCCAATCTATTCTTTTGTAACGCATAATAGAACGAAAGATAGCTTAAAAACTCATCCACGAAAAGTGGTTATTGTAGAAGGTATTTTAATTTTTAATAATGAAGAATTAAGAGATTTATTTGATATCAAAATTTTTGTACATGCTGAAACTGATGAACGTTTAATTAGACGATTAAAAAGAGATGTAGCAGAAAGAGGTAGAGATGTAAATGAAGTATTAACTCGTTATCAAACCACATTAAAACCTATGCATCAACAGTTTATAGAACCCACTAAAAATTTTGCTGATATAATTATACCTAATGACAGGCACAATACTGTAGCCATAGATATTGTAAGAAGTGTAATAAACGAACGATTGTAAACAATCTCTGAATGAGCTTTTTTAAAGATTTAAAAAATAATTTTATATTTAAATTAATTACGAATGTTTTTGTAATTATTTTAATTCCCTTTATTGTATGGATGCTTTTTTTTGATGAAAACTCGTATCTAGTACATCGTAAATTTGACAAAGAAATTGAAGATTTAGAAAGTACCATTTCATTCTACAAATCTAAAATTGAAAAAGATAAAGAAACCATTAAAAAACTCGAAGATTCTTTAGAGTTAGAGCGTTTTGCAAGAGAAAAATATTTAATGAAAAAAGAAAACGAAGACATTTATATTATTGAATTTGATACCATAAAATAATGAATAATTTTCTATTTGATGAGTTTGATGCAGTTTCACCAGCAGCTTGGAAACAAAAAATTCAAGTAGATTTAAAAGGTGCAGATTACAATGAAACCTTACTTTGGAAAACTGATGAAGGTATAACTGTAAAACCTTTTTACACCAAGGAGGATAGAAAAAACATACCAATTCCAACCTCCAAATCCAGCTTCAATATTTGTCAAATTATATTTATCGATGATGAAAAAATAGCGAATTCACTAGCCCTTAATGCTTTACAAAGAGGCGCAAATACCATAAAATTTAAAGCCTCAAAACCATTTAACCCAAAATCACTTCTTAAAGGATTTCCAGGGAAAACTCTTTTGTATTTTCAGCTTAGCTTTTTAGATGTAGCTTTTCAAATTGAATTAGCTGAGTTTTGTGATTCAGAAAACACCTACATTCAAACAGACATTATTGGCAATTTAGCAGAAAATGGCAATTGGTTTAGCAACTTAAAAGAAGACCATAATCAATTAGAAAAAATTGTAAAAAACTCAAACAACTGTATTGCTGTTACTGCAGATTTATAT
Organism: Polaribacter sp.; assembly: GCF_965660385.1. GTDB lineage: Bacteria > Bacteroidota > Bacteroidia > Flavobacteriales > Flavobacteriaceae > Polaribacter. The sequence continues at coordinate 15,076 of NZ_CBFHZT010000025.1, read as the reverse complement.
CAGAATGCAGGAGCAAATTGCACACAACAACTGGCCTATACTTTAGCACATGCCAATGAATATTTAAATCACTTTGGTAAAGAAGTGGCTTCTAAAATTTCATTTAATTTTGCTGTTGGTAGCAATTACTTTTTTGAAATTGCAAAATTAAGAGCCTTTCGAATTTTATGGGAATCATTATTAAGTGAGTATGAAGTTGAACATAAAGAAGCTCATATTTTTACCCAACCTAGTTTACGCAACAAAACATTGTATGATTACAATGTAAATATGCTGCGAACAACATCAGAATGTATGAGTGCTATTTTAGGTGGTTCAAATACAATTTCTAATGTTTCTTATGATGAAATTTATCATAAATCAAATGAATTTGGAGAACGAATTGCTCGAAATCAATTGTTAATTTTACGAGATGAAAGTTACTTAGAAGGAGCTCAAAACTTTGCTGATGGCGCTTATTATATTGAAGCTATTACAAATCAATTGGCAGAAAATGCACTAAGCATTTTTAAACAAATTGAAAAAAGTGGAGGATTTTTACATCAACTGAAAAAAGGAGTCATCCAAAGAAAAATAAAAGAATCTGCTGCAAAAGAAGAAGAAAAATTTAATTTGAATGAAATTGTTTTATTAGGTACAAATTTACAAGTAAATGCAGCCGATAAAATGAAACAAAACCTTGAATTATATCCTTTTGTAAAACAAAGAAATATTAAAACATTAATCACTCCAATTGTTAGAAAACGACTTTCTGAAACAGTTGAAAAAACACGTTTAGACAATGAGTAGAAAAGATGTTTCCAAGATAAAAATAGCTAATAGCCAAAATCTAACCGCCAACAGCTTTAACCACGAAGATTTCATAGCTGGAATTGCCCCAAATTTAAGAGGCCCATATGCTACAATGTATGTTCGTAGACCTTGGACCATAAGACAATATGCAGGCTTTTCTACTGCAGAAGAAAGTAATGCTTTTTATAGAAGAAATTTAGAAGCAGGTCAAAAAGGGTTATCTGTAGCTTTTGATTTAGCTACACACAGAGGTTATGATTCCGATCATGAACGTGTACAAGGTGATGTTGGTAAAGCTGGTGTTGCCATAGATTCTGTAGAAGACATGAAGGTGTTGTTCAATCAAATTCCTTTGGATAAAATGTCGGTCTCAATGACCATGAATGGGGCTGTTTTACCCATTTTAGCATTTTATATTGTTGCTGCAGAAGACCAAGGAGTCACTCCAAATTTATTATCTGGAACCATACAAAATGATATTTTAAAGGAGTTTATGGTACGTAATACGTACATTTATCCTCCTGCTCCATCCATGAAAATTATTTCAGATATTTTTGAGTATGCCAGTAAAAATATGCCGAAATTCAATTCGATTTCTATTTCTGGATATCACATGCAAGAAGCTGGAGCCACAGCAGAAATTGAATTGGCATACACATTAGCAGATGGTTTAGAATACATCAAAAAAGGCTTAGAAGCAGGTATGGATATTGATGCTTTTGCTCCAAGATTATCCTTTTTTTGGGCAATTGGTATGAATCATTTTACAGAAATTGCAAAGTTAAGAGCAGCAAGAATGTTATGGGCAAAAATTGTAAAACAATTCAATCCAAAAAACCCAAAATCTTTAGCATTAAGAACACATTGTCAAACTAGTGGTTGGTCTTTAACAGAGCAAGATCCTTTTAACAATGTAGCTAGAACAACTATAGAAGCTATGGCTGCTGCATTTGGTGGTACACAAAGTTTACACACCAATGCTTTAGATGAAGCTATTGCTTTACCTACCGATTTTTCTGCAAGAATTGCAAGAAACACACAGATTTACCTGCAAGAAGAAACTCAGGTTACCAAAACTGTAGACCCCTGGGCTGGAAGTTATCACGTTGAACAATTGACAGAAAGTATTGCCAACAAAGCTTGGGAACTCATTCAGGAAGTGGAAGATTTAGGAGGTATGACCAAAGCCATTGAAAAGGGAATTCCGAAGTTAAGAATTGAAGAAGCTGCTGCTAAAAAGCAAGCAAAAATTGATAGTGGTCAAGATGTAATTGTTGGTGTAAACAAATACAAATTAAAACAAGAAGATCCTTTGCATATCTTAGAGGTAGATAATGAAGCTGTTCGTAATTCACAGATTCAAAGATTACATGATTTAAAGATTAAAAGAAATCAGAAAGAAGTTGAAAAATGTTTGCTACATTTAACCAATGCTGCAAAATCTGGTAAAGAAAATTTATTAGACTTGGCTGTTAAAGCTGCAAGAAATAGAGCTACTTTAGGTGAAATTTCTGATGCTTTAGAAACAATTTTTGGCAGACATAAAGCTGTAACTAAAACCATTTCTGGGGTGTATAGTAAAGAAATTAAAGACGATAAATTATTTAAAAAAGCAACTGAATTAGCTGATAAATTTGCAGCATTAGAAGGTAGAAGGCCAAGAATTATGATTGCCAAATTAGGGCAAGATGGTCATGATAGAGGTGCAAAAGTAGTGGCTACAGGATATGCAGATTTAGGTTTTGATGTAGATATTGGTCCATTGTTTCAAACACCACAAGAAGCTACCAAACAAGCTGTTGAGAATGATGTACATATTTTAGGAATTTCTTCGTTAGCTGCTGGTCATAAAACCTTAGTACCTCAAGTAATTGCTGAACTTAAAAAATACGGTCGAGAAGATATTATGGTTATTGTAGGTGGTGTAATACCTGCACAAGATTATCAATATTTATTTGATGCTGGTGCTGTTGGTGTTTTTGGTCCAGGTACAAGAATTGCACAAGCTGCTATTGATTTGATTACCATTTTGATTGATAGTGTTGTAGAGTAGTTTAAAACAATCTTCCTAATTTATTATTAAGAGGAAAGGTTAAATCAATAAACTCAAAGTTTAAATTGCTTGACTTTCTTAAGGGCTCAATCATTTTCCTCAGAGACTTCCTATCCTTTGTGATATAAGCATCAATTTTTCGATTCTGTAGCTATTTACTAAATTTAATGTTAATACCACCAAATGTAACATAAACAAAAACCTTAGCGAATCTATAAAAAATTATGTCCTTAAAGATAAAAACGAGTCGCTACATTTTTCAGTATATTTGAGTAAACAACTCAACAATGAAAAACTCTACTTTAAAAAAGTATAATAGGCAATAGCTCTTAAAAAAATCAATATATGAAAAAAGTAACGTATTATTTATTAATGAGTTTAGGTGCTTTAGCCATAATTGCTGGTATTTACCAAATGTTTAGTGGAAAAAATCTAAGTATTTATTATTACAGTATTTTAATTGGTATAGTACTAATGGGTACCACTTACTTTAACCATCATGAAAAAAATAAAAAATAATTCTTTAAATGATTTGATGTAAAGTGAAAAGTATCATTTTTATACGACAAAAAACCACATTATATTTAATTTAAAATATTTTCAGAATTAGATACATTTTCTTGTGGTATTTCATTAAAAAACTCAGCTGCCTCTGTATCTGCAACAGAACCATAAGAGGCTAAAAATGTGCCTTTAATTTCATTTCCTATTTTGATGATGTATAAAATTGACATATCAGCAGGGTTGCTCATCCCCTCAAATCTATGTTCAGCAACAATATGAATTTCCTTTGGTGAATATTCAAGCTTACTGATTACATCTATTAATGTATTATTTTCAATTCTAAAGTTATCTACATAACCTTTGGCTTGATATTTTTTTATCAATTCTAAAACATTTGGTGTATTTCTCATAATTTTTAATTTCCTTATAAAATAAAAAAAACTGGTTAAAGAAACAAATACTATACATAAAAATGATGCCTAAAGATTTTAAAAACTAATGAAATGCATTAACTTTTATTGTAATAAGGTTAATGAACATTGAGTAAAATAAGCATCTTTACATAAAAACCAACAATTATGAATATTTTAGGAAACCTTATAAAAGGAGTCATTAATGTAGCTGACTCACTTTCAACAGAAACAAACCATATTGAAGCACAACAAAAAGTTTTAAAAAAGCTTTTAGAAACCGCAAAAGAAACTCAATTTGGTAAAAAGTATCATTTTAAAAACATTTTACTAAAAGACAATTTTCATCAGTTTTTTGCCAAAGAAGTTCCCTATTTTGATTATCATAAAATCAATAAAAAATGGTGGAGTAAATTACATCAAGGAGAAACCAATGTAACTTGGCCAGGTTCACCTTCTTATTTTGCATTAAGTTCTGGAACCACAGGTAAAACAAGCAAAAAAATTCCTGTAACAGACGCTATGATTGATGCTATTAAAAGCTCTGGAACTAAACAAATTTTGTCTTTAAATAATTTTGATTTACCAGCAGATTTTTTTGAAAAAGAAATTATGATGTTGGGAAGCTCAACAGATTTGCAAGAAAACAACAACCATTTAGAGGGAGAAATTAGCGGAATTAGCGCTAGCAATATTCCTTTTTGGTTTAAAGGTTATTATAAACCTGGCGAAAATATCGCCAAAATTGACGATTGGGACGAACGTGTTTTGCATATTGCTAAAAATGCAAAAAATTGGGATATTGGTGCTTTAAGCGGAATTCCTGCTTGGATAGAATTGATGCTTAAAGAAGTCATAAAATACCACAATTTAAACAATATCCATGAAATTTGGCCAAACTTAAAAGTATATACTTCTGGTGGTGTTGCTTTTGGGCCTTATGAAAAAAGTTTTAAAGCACTTTTGGGAAAACCAGTTACAGTTATTGATACCTACCTGGCTTCTGAAGGTTACATAGCAACACAAATAAGACCAGAAACGGATGCCATGCAATTAAATACAGATAATGGAATTTATTTTGAATTTGTACCTATGCATCCAGATTATATAAAACCTGATGGTTCTTTAAAGAAAAACGCACCTTCAATTTCCATAAAAGATGTTGAGCCAGAGAAAGATTATATTTTAATTATCAGTACAGTTTCTGGAGCTTGGCGTTACTTAATTGGTGATACCATAAAATTCACCAACGTTGAAAAAGCAGAAATAAAAATTACTGGAAGAACCAAATTCTTTTTAAATACTGTGGGCTCACAATTATCAGTTAATAAAATGGATGATGCTATCAAACATTTAGAAGAAAAATTCTCTACCAAAATCTCTGAATACACCATTTGTGCAAAACGATTTGATGATGGCGAGTTTTATCATTCTTGGTACTTGGGTACAGATGTAAACGCCAATGAAACTGAAGTGGCACAAGCCTTAGATGATTCACTAAAGAAAGCCAATAAAAATTACAAAGTTGCAAGAAGTAAGGCTTTAAAGGGAGTAAAAGTAAAGATTATTCCTGTAGAGAAGTTTTATGATTGGAATGATCAAAACAAGAAAAAAGGAGGGCAAGTAAAAATGGAACGTGTTATGAAAGAAAAGAAATTTAAAAAGTGGGAAGCTTTTGTAAATTAATTTCAAGGTTTTTATAACAACAAATTTTAGCAAACAAACAAATAATTACATTATTATAGCACATAAAATGCAAGTTATAAAGTTATATTGAAGTAATATTAATTTAAAAAAATCTAATAATGAACACTTTAAGAGACTTATTTAAACATGAAATACACGATTTATATTCAGCTGAAAAACAATTAACAAATGCTTTTCCAAATATGATAAATGCCACAACAGATGATACTTTAAAAATCTTCCTAAAAAAATATTCAGAAAAAATTTCTGATCATTATGAAATGATTCAATCTATTTGTGATGAACTAAATTCTAACCCAAGAAACACAAAATGTCAAGCTATGGAAGGCTTAATTAACGAATGCGAAGGAATGTTAAGTCATGATGCAAATAAAGAAGTTATGGATGCCGCAATTATTGCTAGAGTTCAAAGAATAATGCATTACGAAATTTCTGGTTATGGCACAGCAGTTCGGTTTGCAAAAGAAATTGGCGAAAATGCTGCTGCAGAAAAGCTACAAGAAATTTTAAATTATAAATATGTTGTAGATAAAAGTTTAGGGCAAATGGCAGAAAAAAGAATTAATGAAGAAGCTTTAGCCTAGTATTTACAAAAGTAATTCTAAAACCGATTCTACAGCTGAATCGGTTTTTTTGTTGAAAAGAATTATAAATAATGTCAATTTCATGCGTTTAATTTATTAATTTGAATTTTTGTTTTTGACGAATCACTACTAAATTAAAACAATAAATACCAACAACTTATGTCATTTGAACGCACTTTAGAGAAACTTAAAATTTTAGCAGATGCTGCTAAATACGATGTTTCTTGTTCGTCAAGTGGCAGTAAGCGAAACAACAAAAATAAAGGTTTAGGAAATGCATCAGCAATGGGCATTTGCCATTCCTATACAGAAGATGGTAGATGTGTTTCACTATTAAAGATTTTATTAACCAATCATTGTATTTTCGATTGTGCCTATTGTGTTACCAGAAAAAGTAACGATGTTAAAAGAGCAGCCTTTCAAGTGCAAGAAGTAGTTGATTTAACCATCAATTTTTATCGTAGAAATTATATTGAAGGCTTATTTTTAAGCTCTGGTATTTTTAAAAATGCAGATTTTACTATGGAACGTTTGGTCGCTGTTGCCAAAAAATTACGTGTGGAAGAGAATTTTAATGGTTACATCCATTTAAAATCCATTCCAGGAGCTTCAGATGAATTGATGCGCGAAGCTGGTTTGTATGCTGATCGATTAAGTGTAAACATAGAAATCCCCACTAAATCTGGACTGCAATTATTAGCGCCAGATAAAAATTTTGAAGATTTTATCAAACCTATGGATAAGGTCAAAAATGAAATTATACAATATAAAGCCGAAAAGAAAATTATAAAAAGTACTCCAAAATATGCACCTGCAGGTCAAAGCACGCAAATGATAGTGGGTGCAAGTGGCGAAAATGATTTTCAAATTCTAAAAACTGCAGAACATTATTACAAAAACTTTCATTTAAAAAGAGTCTATTACTCTGGTTATGTACCCATTTCTTTTGATGATAGATTACCAAAAATTGGTAGTGAAGTACCCATGTTACGTGAAAACAGATTGTATCAATCAGATTGGTTAACACGATTTTATGGTTTTCAAACTAATGAAATTGTGAACTTAAATCATCAAAATTTAGATTTAGATATCGATCCAAAGTTGAGTTGGGCTTTACGCAATTTACATGAGTTTCCAATAGATGTAAACAAAGCCAGCAAACGAATGTTAGCAAGAATTCCTGGTGTAGGCATGAAATCTGTGGGCAAAATCTTAATGGCTAGAAAATACAGAAGATTAAATTGGGATCACCTTAAAAAAATAGGGATTGCATTCAACAGAGCACAATATTTTATAGTTTGTGATAGTCCATTATTTGAAAGAAGAGATTTAACAGCGACTCAATTAAAAGGACTAATTTTACAAAACTCAAAAAGCAAATACGAGAAAATATTAAGTCCGCAATTAAATTTGTTTGAATAATAAAGTGCAAAATACCTTTCCGGTTTTTAAAACCTAAAAGGTCTGAAAAGAATAAAATGCAAGAAAAAACACTAATCTACGATGGTACTTTTGAAGGATTCTTATCCTGTGTTTTTTTTGTTTTTGAATACAAAGTCAAAAACGCAACTATTCAAAATGAATTTGTAAAACAAAGCGGATTATTTTCTGAAAATGAAAAAATTATTACAGATTTTATAAAGGCAGACAGAGTTTGGAAAGGCATAAAAAGTAAAACTTCTACACGTACCTCTGCCAAAATATATTACGCTTTCTTAAGTGAACAAGAAAGTGTGGAAAATATGTTATTAAATTACATTCAATATATTTTTAAACACCAAAAAAGAGTAGATACTGATTTTACGCATCCAAGTATTTTAAAAGTAACACAAATTGCCAAAAATGTGAGTAGAGAAAAACACAGAATGGAAGCTTTTGTACGTTTTAAATTAACAAAAGACAACATTTACTTTGCTAATATTGCGCCTGATTTTAATGTACTGCCTTTAATTGCAAAACATTTTAAAAGTAGGTATGCAGATCAAAAATGGGTAATTTTCGACATCAAAAGAAATTACGGATTATTTTATGATTTACAGACTCTAGAGTTCGTTAACATGAGTTTTCCTAGTAATTTCGATTTTACAAAAACCGATACAAATTATTTTACTGATGAAGAGTTGAAATTTCAAAAACTTTGGAAAGATTACTTTGAAAGCACTAACATTAAAGAACGAAAAAATATGAAATTACATATCAACCATATTCCCAAACGATATTGGAAATATTTAAGCGAAAAACAACCGAATTTATAGTAAAGCTTCTTTCATCTTATCGCGCTCTTTAACCAAAAACATTATTTCTTCAGGAGATAAATAATAACGCTTCATTCTATTTTTATAAACTTCAGAAATATCTGCATGGTTTAATATAAAGTTTTTTGTTTTTAAAATATAATCTTCCATATTATGTTCAATTGCAAAACGATCTGCAACTCTCTCTGCTTCTACAATATGATTTTCTGAAAATAAGTATTTAATTCCGAACCAAATTAAATTCCATCTATTTCGATTTTGATAATCCATAATATGCCCCAACTCATGACCAATCCAACCAATAAAAATATCATTAGGAATGTCTAAAGTTGAGAATTTTTTATCCGATATTTTAAATTTATCACTTATTAATATTAAAAATTTCCGTTCTTTTTTAGGTTTAAAAAAGCTATCAAAAGTAGGTCTTGCCTGCATTGTAGATTTTTTAATGTTTTTCTTGATTTTAAATTCTATATGAACATCGTTCAACTCTGGATAATGAGCCAATGCGAATTCAACTCTATATTTTATAGGTTTGGGTATAATGTGTTTCTTTTGCATATATTTTGTGTAATTTTTAACTATTCTTAATACAGAAATATAATGGAAACCATCCTTAAATTTGTGCTTTTATACTTAAATTTGTTGCTCTTTTAAAAGTACTTTTTTTGATGAAAAATTTTCTTAATTTTCTATATTCTACGCGCTTAATGGCTGTTTTGTTTTTTCTATTTGCAATTGCAATGGGCGTTGCTACCTTTATAGAAAACGACTTTGGTACCCAAACCTCTAAAGCGCTTGTGTATAATTCTTGGTGGTTTGAAACTATTATGATTTTCTTTATTATCAATTTTTTTGGTAATATTTTTAGATACAAATTATTGAGAAAAGAAAAATGGCCTGTGCTTATGTTTCACTTGGCATTTTTATTTATCATTATTGGGGCTGGAGTTACTAGATACATTGGTTATGAAGGCATTATGTTAATTGATGAAGGTGAAACAACCAATACCTTTTTATCTGAAACTACTTATGTAAATGTTATTGTTGATAATAATGAAGTACAAAAAACAAAGCACGAACCAATTTTATTGAGTGCTTGGGGTGCTAATTCATGGAGTTTTTCAGATGATTTTAAAGGAAAAAATTATGAGGTTAATTTAGTTGATTATATTCCTTGGGCAGAAGAGAAATTTACTGAAAGTGATACTGGAGATGAATATTTATTTCTTGTGGAATCTTCAAGTGGAAACAGACATGAACATCTTATAAAATCTGGTACAGTTCAAAATATTCATAATATTTTAGTGGGGTATAATAATGCTGATAACAATGCGTCTATCAACATTTTTAAAAGAAATGATTCTTTAAAAATTAGCACAAAATCTGATGGTATGTATCAGGTTATGGCAACTATGAACAAAGGAACCATAAAAAAAGATAGTGTTCAAGATTTTAAGTTAAGAGCCTTGTATAATGTTGCTGGTTTGCCTTTTGTTGTGCCTCAATATCCATCAAAAGGAAAAATGGAAGTAATTCGTGGCCCAAAAGATGACAAAAAATTAGATGTAATTGTTTTGGATGTTAAAACAGAAAACGAAACCAAAAGAGTTTCACTTTCGGGAGGTAAATTTAATAACGATAATGCAAAAGAATTTTCTGTTGATGGGTTAAATTTTAGAATGTGGTATGGTGCCAAAATTTTAAAAGCGCCTTTTAGTATTAAATTAAATGATTTTCAATTAGAGAAATATCCAGGTTCAGAGAGCGCAGCTTCTTATGCTAGTGAAGTTACTGTAATTGATAAAGATGAAAAATTTGATTATCGTATTTTTATGAATCATATTTTAGACCATAAAGGATATAAATTTTTCCAGTCTAGTTACGATTTATCTGGCGAAAGAGAACAAACGCATTTGTCTGTAAACCATGATTGGTGGGGAACTTTTATTACTTATTTAGGATACTCACTTTTATACACAGGTATGATTACGATTTTCTTTGCAAAATATACACGTTTTGATAGTTTAAAAAATTCACTAAAAAAGATTCGTGAAAAGAAAAAAACGCTATCAATGATAACGTTATTACTTGCAAGTAGTTTTCTTTTTGCTCAAGAACATGATCACGACCATAGTGATCCTAATCATACTCATGAACCTGCACAAACAACAAATACTGCAGCACCACACCCAGCTTTACCTGTTACAAGAGTTGGTAATCAACAGATAGATTCTATACTAAAAGCAAATTTAGTTGCAGCTGAGCACGCAGAAAGTTTTAGTAAATTAATTATTCAAGATGCTGGAGGTAGAATGAAACCAGCACATACCTTTGCATCAGAATTAGTGCGTAAAGTTGCACAAACAGAAAATTTTAATGATATGAAACCTAGCCAGGTTTTACTATCAATTATAGAAAACCCAAGACTTTGGTATGAAGTACCAATGATTTATTTAGAAAAAGGAAATCTAGAAATTAGAAATCAATTAGGTGTTGCTGATACCATTAAATATGCACGTTTATCCGATTTTTTTACTGCTCGTGGAGAATACAGAATTAAAAAACAAATTGAAGAAGCACAGAAAAAAAAGATTCAAAATAAATTTGAGCAAGATATTATAAAAATAGATAGACGATTAGGCTTGCTTTACAATGCAATTGGAGGTGGTATTTTAAAAATTTACCCAATACCAAATGATGAAAATAACAAATGGGTTTCACAGCCTGAAACCACAACCACAAAAGGTTTTAGAGATCAGGATACCGTTTTTGTACAAAAATCGCTGCCACTTTATGTGCAGTTGTTACAAACTGCCAAAAAAACAGGAGATTACTCTAAAGCAAATCAGGTTTTAGACGGTATTAAAAAATATCAAAAGAAATTTGGTGCAGCAGTTTATCCATCTGACAAAAAAATCGAGGTAGAGATTGCCTACAACAAATTTAGTGTTTTTAAGAAATTGGTTCGTTATTATGGTTTAGCCAGTTTATTTTTATTAGTTTTTGTAATTTCTCAAATATTTAGTGATAAGAAATGGCTAAATATAGCCGTGAAATTTGCCATTGCCATAGTTGTTGCTTTATTTGTTTTACACACAGCTGGTTTAATTGCAAGATGGTATATTAGTGGAAATGCTCCTTGGAGTAACGCCTACGAATCTATAATTTATGTAGCCTGGACAACCATGTTATTTGGATTGTATTTAGGTAAAAAATCTGCATTAACCATCACAGCTACTACTTTTGTAGCTTCAATTATTTTATTTGTAGCCAACATGAATTGGCTTGATCCTGAAATTGCTAATTTACAACCAGTATTAAATTCTTGGTGGTTATTGGTACATGTTTCTATTATTGTGGCCAGTTATGGGCCTTTAACTTTAGGTATGATTTTAGGAGTATTCTCTCTCTTTTTAATTTTATTTACCAACAAGAACAATAAAAAGAAAATGGATCTTAATATTAAAGAAATTACCATAATTAATGAAATGGCAGTTACTGTTGGTTTAGTAATGTTAACCATTGGAAACTTTTTAGGTGGTATGTGGGCTAACGAAAGCTGGGGAAGATATTGGGGTTGGGATCCTAAAGAAACTTGGGCATTAATTTCTATTATGATTTATGCTTTTGTACTTCATATGCGTTTGATTCCTGGTTTACGAGGAAAATACACCTTTAACTTATGGACCATTATTGCATACGCCTCTATTATGATGACCTATTTTGGAGTTAACTTTTATTTGGCTGGTTTACATTCATATGCTAGTGGAGATCGCGTAATTACACCATCTTCGGTATATTATTCTATTGGTTTTGTTGCAGTTTTAGGAACATTATCTTGGTTTAAATACAAGAAATACTATAAAAAATAAAAGTATTGGTATAAGGATTTAAAAACCATGTAGGTATTTATACAAAGAAAATGTATTTTTGCGCATCAATAAAAAAATAGAACAATGTTCAATAAAAATATAAAATTAATTTTAGCAGGTTTATTAACAGTTTGGGCAATTTATGAATTTAGTCAAGTAAATATTATGAATGGTATTTCCATTATATTATTAGCTGGTATTTTTGTGTTATTGTATTTTAAAAATGAATTTATTTTATTAGCTTTTCTTCAATTACGTAAACAAAACTTTCCTGCTGCTCAAAAATGGTTGGGTTATATTAAAAACCCTGAAGCTGCTTTGATAACAAAGCAACAAGGATATTATAATTATTTACACGGAATTATGTTGAGCCAAACCAATATAACTCAAGCTGAAAAATTTCTACGCAAAGCGGTTCGTTTAGGCTTATCTATGGATCATGATTTGGCAATGGCCAAATTACAATTAGCAGGTATTGCAATGACAAAAAGACGCAAGCGTGAAGCTACTAATTTAATGGCAGAAGCTAAAAAATTAGATAAACACGGAATGTTAAAAGAACAAATGCAAATGATGAAACAACAGATGAAAAAAATCTAAGTTTTACTCTTTTCTCTTAAATTTTATAAATTTTAAAAATCCGCTTAATGCGGATTTTTTTTGTTAATGCTTTATCTTATTCTTTTTTTAAATTTAAATACTCAACAAATGAAAAAAATTATTTTAATGCTACTTTTTATTTTAATGAGTTGTTCTATAAAAACAGATTTTTTTATAGTTAATAACAGCACTAAAATGATTACTATTGAATATGAATTTAAAGAAATAGCTAATTATGGTGGGTTTATTTCTAACCCAGAAATAATGGAACTCAATTGGTTATCGAAACTAAAAAAAGTTCAAAATTCAGAACTGAGTATAGATTTGAATAAAAAATTTGTAATTTGTAGTTTACAAAGTGGACAATTTATTAAAATAGGTTGGATTGGAAATTATAGTCCTAAATCTGAATATAAAAGAAACTTATTATCTGAAAACCTTAAAAAATTAAAAATAACTACAAATGGAAACCATATTAAAGTAATTACCCAAAAAGATAGTATTGCTAAATTATTTAAGCGTGTGAATTCTAAACGATATGAAATTAAAATAGTTGAATAAAATCTTAGTTTCTAAAAACCAAAATCTTACAACCAATACTGCAATTACTTTAAGCGAGTTAATGTTAAATCTTCATTGTACTGTACAATAAATAAGCCTTTATTTTCTGAAATATATGCACTATTTCTATAATCGAATTTAGTTTCGATACGTCTTGAAACTCCTGCATCTAAAGTAGATTTTAAATCATTTCCGGATGCTAATCTCATTAAAATATCATAAGTAATATCAAAACCTTTAATAGCATAAAAAGATGGCAATGCGTTATTTTTTTCTTGATATTGTTTACTAAATAATTGTGCGTTCTGGGAGTTTTCATCAATAAACTCATCGCTTACATAAGTAAAGCCAATTTTAGCCAATTTGGTATTGTCAATTTTATCATAAACACGCCCTTTATCGAAGGTAAATACTTTTGCAGTAGTTTCTTCAGGCAAACTAATCATACTGTTAATAACATCATTTACAATAAGTAAATCATCAGTTGTAATAATTACCCAATTTTTTTCATTAGGTTTTAATAATTCTAAAAACCGAGTCTTGGCAATATAACCTTCTTCTGGCTGTAAAATATGAACGCTAGCAGTTGTATTAATGGTTAAATTAGATTGCATAGACTTACTGGTTTCAATTGCATTTGCATCATTATCACTAACAATTATAATATTGCCCTTTTGAAGTATATTTTGATTTACAATTGAATCTGTAAAAAGGGTATCAATTCTGTTAAACTTGTTAATAATATACCTTTCTAACTCTTCTCTGAATACTTTTTTCTCTGGTGATGTTTTTATGATATTAGATGCTGTAAAATTAGCTTGATCACTAGAATATACAGGATAAACTACAGGAATACTTACTTGAGATGCTAAAGTGGTCACTTCTTCTGAATACAAAGGACCAATGACTACATCATTATCATTCAAATTATTTTGAGCAATAATATTATTAATTTCATTTGATCTTCTATCACCAGTATCAAAAGCAGAAAACTGTATTTTTGCGCCTTGATTTCTCAAAGAATCTACAGCCATTTCTGCCCCTAAATAAAAATCGGTAGCAATATTTACCAAAGTTGAGTTATTTGCAAAAATTTCTTTTAGCAAAAGTG
>NZ_CBFHZT010000025.1:0-614 GCF_965660385.1 Polaribacter sp. | reverse complement strand
ATAAAAGAGCAACTTTTAAATCTGTATCACTATCAATATAATCGTTGTAATAATCTTCATCTGTCAACAAAATTTCAACAGGATTTTCTTTTAATTTTAAAATCATTCCTAATTTCAATCCTTCTTTTAACTCAGGATTCAATAGTAATAACTCACCTCTTGTAACTCCAAATCTTTTTTTGATATTAAAAAAAGTATCCCCTTTTTTAACTTCATAAATTTCATATTTTTCTTTTAGATCTTCTAAGATTTGCTCTTCTTCTGTTAACTCTGGCTTATTAGAATCTACAATAGAATCTGTAACTGTTTCAGGTTTTTGTTTTACAGTATTTTTTAAATTATTTAGTTTTTTTTCGGGTACAACTAAGAATGAATTTGCTCTTGGTTCTCCATTTACATCTGGGTTTAAACGAATTAAGCTAGCGGTTTTCATATCTAACTTTTGAGCAATTTTGCTCATTGTTTCGCCTTTCTTAACTTTATACTGAATGTATCTTTTCTGTTGACCACAAGAAACTGTGAACGTTAAAATACACAGGAAAATAAATAATTTAAAATGCTTCATATACTTTATTCCCATTCTATAGTTGCAGGTGGTTTAGAGCTGATATCAT
>NZ_CBFHZT010000024.1:0-51552 GCF_965660385.1 Polaribacter sp. | reverse complement strand
CTACAAGAAGGCGATATTCAAATTCGTGGATTTAAATTGCGTTTGCCTTTAGATATGCAGTTTGTATTTACAGCAAACCCAGAAGATTATACCAATCGTGGAAGTATTGTAACACCACTAAAAGACAGAATTGGTTCTCAGATTTTAACGCATTATCCATACGATATTGAGACTGCAAAAATCATAACACAACAAGAAGCAAAAAACAATCAAAAAGACTTTATTAAAGTGCCAGAATTGGCAAAAGATTTGCTAGAACAAATTGTGTTTGAAGCTAGGGAAAGCGAATATATTGATGCTAAAAGTGGGGTAAGTGCACGTTTAAGCATTTCTGCTTTCGAAAATTTATTAAGTACTGCTGAACGAAGAGCGTTATTATCTGGAGATGATGAAACCATGATTCGTTTAAGTGATTTTGACGGAATTATACCTGCAATTACAGGTAAAGTAGAATTGGTGTATGAAGGAGAACAAGAAGGTGCACAAGTGGTTGCTGAAAATTTAATTAAAAAAGCCATTAAATCTTTATTTCCAACCTATTTCCCTGAGATTAAAAAGTTAGAAAAACAGACTGATGAATCTCCTTATGACGAAATTGTGTCTTGGTTTTTTAATGCTGATGATGATTTTGAATTGTTAGAAGATTTTAATGATGGGCAATATAAAAATGAGTTGGATAAAATTACACCAATGCAAAAATTTCTAGAAGAACATCAAACTAATATGAATCCAAATGATGCGTATTTCGTAAAAGAGTTTTTGTTATGGGGAATGGTTGAATTTAAAAAGTTAAGTAAATTTAGGTTTGCAGAAGGTACCCAATTTAAAGATCCTTATGGAAATTTTATAAGTGGTTTGTAAATAGTAAATGACTATAAAAAAGGCGGTTTAAAATATATATGTTTTAGATGGCCTTTTTTTAGTTTGTAAAAAGCGACTTAAAATAAAATTTCAACTAAAAATTTACTTTTTTTTAGGCTTTTATTTATAGCTATAAATGCAATAACATTTTGATATCTGAGCGTTCGTAACGAGAATTTTCTTCTAATTCAATTTCTTGAAAACCAACTTTTTTATAAAGATGAATGGCAGAAGCTAAGCTTCTATGTGAATATAAAGTGATGCTTTTCCAACGTTGTTCTCTCGCAAAATGGATGCAAAAATCTAGCAATTTCCTTCCAATTTTTAATCCTTGAAATTCAGGTGATACTGCCATTTTACTCAACTCAAAAAAGCTTTGATGGTTAATAAAGGCAGCAACACCAACTATTTGATGATTAAATTTTGCAAAAAATATAAATCCTCCAGGGTCTAAGACATATTTTTTTGGGTTGCTCAGAACCTTTTCATCATAAGGCTCTACATAAAAGTATTTTTTTAACCATGCTACATTTAAATCATAAAAGTGATGCGCGTAATTCTCTTGAAAAGGAATTATTTCTACCATTATTAGGTGATTGTAATCGGTTTACGTGATAAAAAAAGATAACGTACAAAAAACAAAATCAACAAAGGAATCACTGCGATTGGGAAAGATTGTATACCAATAATCCAAAATATTGGAACTAATACGATTAACAATACTAAAATTTTAAAGTATAGAGTAATCCATTGTTTTCGTGTTTTTTTAAAGGTTAAAATAGCGATAATCAAATTTGGTGCAAATGCCCATAAAAAGTTAAAATTATTGGGTGTTGTAGAATGATTGGTAAAAAACCATAAAAAAACAATTAAAACACCAATAATACCAGTTGTAAAAAGCAACACAAAATCGAACCATTTGGTAATTTTATTTTTCTTAAAATCCTTATAAGTAATCAGCAAACCAAGTAAGCAAAATGCGGTAAAAACTAAAAACGGATTTAGTATAGGAATAGTTTGTTTAACTTCTTTAAAGTCTAGTAAAACATCTTCTCTTTTTACTAATTTTTTGGGTTGATTGTGAATGTAAACCATACTTTCATTAAAAATACGATATACATAATCTGGCAAGTACATGTATTCTTTATAGTTGGCTTTAGCATCTAATTTATTGCCTAATGCTAAATTGATGCCAAAACTACCCCAAGTATTCCATGGACTTTCATTGTCCATTAGTTGTCTAAAAGACAATTCTTCTTCTATTTTTTCTGCACTAAATTGTAATTTATCACCTAAAATAGAATTCGTAATATCTCTTAATTTAGTGGCACAATTGTTAAAATAAGGATCATAAAAATAGGTGGCATTTTCAGGTAAAGCATTATTTTCTAAATACATAAAAAATGCTTGACGCTGTTTTTTATTTAAGTTCAAGACTTGTTGTTTTACCCAACGTTTGTCTTTTTTATAACTAGCTAAAAAATATTTAAAATCGTATCTGGCTAATTTATACAGAAGTTTTCCTTTGGTGAAATTCCCATAAAAATTAGGCGCATTAAAGTCAAACATTCCATAATTGTAAATAATGTCTAAACGTAATACAGGATCTTTAATTCTAATAGCAGAATGCCCAAAAGCTTCATACAATGCTGTTCCAGGCCCTGCAGTAACAATACTTATTTCAGCATACGTAGAAAGCTGAACTTGTGCTTTGACAGGTTTTATCAACAATAAAAAAAAGAAAATTAAAAGAAAACTTTTTTTCATAAATATTAAGGTCTAAAGAAACTGTAATCAAAAGTAACCGAAAAAATATTAGAAAATAAGGCATTACCTACACTACCAATATTGGTTAAAGCATAATCCACTTGAATACCTTTGTAATTAAAACCAACTCCGAAATTAGGTTGAACAGATAAAGATTTACCATCGTTAAATTGGGTGATGTACTGAAAGTTACCAACGCCTAAACGCAAATACACCAATCTGTCATAATCGAATTGAAACCCAATTGCAGGATCAATACTACCTATTTCTGATGAAAATATGTCATTACTTTGTTCAAAACGTACATTTACATCTACTTCAGACATCAAATTAAAAAAGCGACCAATTCTGAATTCTTTGGCAACTCCCAATTGTATTTTAGGTTTTGTAAGTTCTGTAGTTTCTGGCAAGGTTTGATTTTGTCCTGGAATTGCGTTTCTAATCTTTTCAAACTCAGCTTCATTAATTGCCCAACTGTTAAAAGTAGTTGTAATGTCTCTTGCCATTAATCCAAATTTCCAATTGTTTCTTTCAAACTGAATGCCCACATCAAAACCAAATCCCCAAGAAGTAGCAAACTGCCCAATAATTCTGTGAACTACTTTGGCATTTACACCAAATTTAACATCCTTGAAAATTAAATTTCTAGCATAAGCAATATTAAATGCGTAATCTGCAGCAGAAAACAGGCTAATTCGATTAAAATCTATATTTCCATCGCTATCAATTAATTCTGTGGTGTTTAAAATATCATCAACTCCAAAACGTATTACAGAAATTCCGAGTGCACTTTCACCATCAATTGGCATGGCAAAAGCAGCATGATTGTAATTGGCAATGCCTGCAAAATAAGAAGCGTGCATTAAAGAACCTTGTACGTCTTCAATGCCCACTAAACCAGCAGGATTCCAATACGTTGCGTTAACATTATTAGTGGTGGCAACAACTGCCTTACTCATACCCAATGCAGCAGCATCCACACCAATATTTAAAAATTCGTTAGAGTAATTTCTAAATACTTGTGCATGTAAAAAGTAAGGAAATATGAAAATAAAAAATAAAATTCTATACTTCAAAAGTTGCATTATTTATGAATAACAAATATCTTAAAACCTACTAAAATAACTGCTGTTTTTTAGAGATATTGTTTGTTAAAAATCAATCTTAATATTTTCTTTAATAAAACGCGCTATTCTATGTTCTAACCACCTGTTTTCATCTGGTTTAAACGAGGTCATAAAACCAACATGACCACCATATTTTGGGGCTTCAAAAAAGAAAAATTCAGAATTTTCAGCCTCTTTATATGGATAACATTCTTGAGATAAAAAAGTATCGTCTTTAGCGTTGATTAACAAGGTAGGTTTCTTGATTTTTAATAAATATGGTTTAGAACTTGCTTTTTCCCAATAATCTTCTGGGCTTTCAAATCCAAAAACAGGCACTGTATATAAGTATTCTAGGTGTTTAAATTTTGTAGCTTTAAATAATTTGTCTTTATCTAAGTTATATTCTGGGAATTTATGTGCTTTTTCTAAGATTTTGTTTTTCATTGTTTTAAAAAACATTTCCATATAAAGCTTGTTTTTTATTTTATCCATTTCTTGTTCAGCAGTAGCAATATCAATAGGCACAGAAACTGCAACTCCACCTTTTATAGTTGATGAAACAGCATCACTTTTTTCCCCTAAATATTTTAAGGTAAGATTACCACCTAAACTAAAACCAATAATTACGATGTTTTTGTAATTATAATTTTCTAAGAGATAATTAACAACAAAATCTACATCTTCAGTTTTGCCACTATGATATGTAGAAAGTAACCAATTATCTTCGCCACTACAACCTCTTAAATTAAAACAAACCATATCTATACCTAAACTATTTAAATGGTTGGTATTTGATGCCATGTATTTAGATGCTGAACTACCCTCTAAACCATGAATTAACACCGCTAATGTTTCAGAACCTACAAAAGAAAAGTCTAAATCAAAAAAATCATGATCCCATGTTGTAATTCTTTTTCTTGTGTATGTTGCAGTATCTTTCATAAAAAGAGGCCTAAACATAGTATTAAAATGGCCATTTCTAAAAGGAATTGTTGGTAAAAAATTTGACTCAAATACAGGCATAGCTTTTAATTATTGATAACAAATATGATAAAAAAACTAACAATATGGAAAATTAGACTGCTGGGATTGCTTATTTTTGTTGTAAATAATATTTTTTTATGATGAATATTGTAAAACAAATACCAAACCTTTTAACACTAGGCAACCTTTTATGTGGAACTATAGCAGCTATTTTAGCTGTTCAAGAAGATTTTATAGGTGTAGCCTTTTTTGTGGTAATTGGTATTATTTTTGATTTTTTTGATGGCTTTGCTGCACGATTGTTAAACGTATCTGGTGAGTTAGGTAAACAACTCGATTCTTTAGCAGATATGGTTACAAGTGGTGTTGTGCCTGGTATTGTTATGGTTAAATTGATGCAAATTAATTTATTTAATGGGGTAGAGTTTGGAGAAAATAAAAGTTTTGATGGAATTTTCGATAATTCAATTTTAGGCTACTCCCTTATTGGATTGGTAATAACATTAGCCGCTTGTTATAGATTAGGAAAGTTTAATATTGATACAAGACAGTCTGATTTTTTTATTGGTTTGCCTACACCAGCAATGAGTTTATTTATAATTTCATTACCTTTAATACAGGCAAAAACAGATTATACTTTTGTACAAAGCCTTATAAGTAATAATTATTTTTTAATAGCCATAACTTTGATATTAAGCTATTTAATGAATTCTGAAATAACGCTGTTTTCGTTAAAGTTTAAAAATTATGCTTTTAAAAACAATTGGTTAGTTTATTTATTTTTAACTTTTTCTTTAGTGTTAATTTTGTTAACAAATTATTTAGCTATCCCAATAATTATTACCTTGTATATAGTTTTATCAGCATTAAAAAATTTAACCCCCAAAATTAAACAATAATGATTACAGCTGCTTTACCCAAAAATGAAGAAGAAAGATTAAAGATATTAAATGAATATAAAATTCTTGATACATTACCAGAAGAAGATTATGATGCAATAGCTAAAATAGCGTCTGGAATTTGTGATACACCAATAGCACTAATTTCTTTAATTGATAAAGACAGGCAATGGTTTAAAGCGAATCATGGTATAGATGCAAAAGAAACTCCAAGAGAACTAGCTTTTTGCGCACATAGTATTTTACAACCTAATGATTTATTTATTATTAACGATGCTACAAAAGACAATCGTTTTTTTGACAATCCATTAACCACCAATGATCCCAATGTAATTTTTTATGCTGGGGCACCTTTAACAACTTCAGATGGTCTTGCACTAGGTACATTGTGTGTAATTGACAGCAAACCTAAAGAATTAAATAATGAACAAAAAGAAGCTCTTAAACTATTAGCCAAACAAACGGTTCGTTTATTAGAGTTGCGTAAAAGAAATCACCAACTTAATAAAGTTAATGATAAAGTTACAAAATTAAATGAACAGCTTAATAATTTTGCTTATCGATTAACACACGATTTAAAATCTCCTATAAGTGGTGTGAATTTTTTGGTTGAGATTTTAAAAGAAGATTATAAAGATTTATTTAAAGAAACAGAAGCAGAAGAGTACATTAACCTCATTTCTAGTAGAATGAATTACATGAGTACTCTTATTGATGAAATTTTAGAATATACGAAAGTAAATACAGAACATATTGTTTATGAGGATTTTAATTTAAAAACTCTTTTAGATAGTGTTATTAAAAATATTGATTTTGAAAATAAAATTTCTTTAAACTCCGATAGTTTAGATATCAACATAAGAAGTTCTAAAATCGGTTTTGTACAAGTATTTCAAAATTTAATATCGAATTCTAGAAAATTCTGTGATGAGGAAAAGGTAAATCTTGAGGTGGAGTTCTCTAAAGACGATACACATTATTACTTTGTTTATAAAGATAATGGACCAGGAATTAAACAAGAATATTGGAAAAAAATCTTTGATATGTTTGAAACTTTAGAAAACACCAATAACGAAAATACAGGGATAGGTTTAGCTACTGTGAAATCAATTATTAAACGTTTGGGAGGTATTATTTATACTAAAGATAGAGAAGATCTTAAAAAAGGTGCTAGTTTTCATTTCTCTATAGCTATACATGAAGTTAACGAATAACTATGGAGAATTTTAAATCGATAAGAGCATTTATTGGTGCAAAAGACTTTAACGAGTCGCGAGCATTTTATAAAGCATTAGATTTTATTGAGTTACAATTATCCACAAACATGTCTTATTTTAAAGTTGATGAAAATTTAGGCTTTTATTTGCAAAAAGCTTATGTGAAAGATTGGGTAGATAACTCCATGCTTTTTTTAGAGGTAGAAAATATCGAAGACTATTTAAACCTATTAAAAAGTAAAAAATTGGCAGAAAATTTTCCAAGTGTAAGATTATCTAAAATAGTAAAGAATGATTGGGGAAAAGAATTCTTTTTACACGACCCTTCTGGAATTCTGTGGCATATAGGTTGTTTTTATTAAAGTATAGATTCCTTTATGTGATAAAGATTTATTGATAAATTTTCTTTTTCTTCAATTCAAAATCTTTACCTAAATATACTTTTCTAACCATTTCGTCAGCAGCCAATTCCTCTGGAGTTCCTTCTTTTAAGATACTACCATTGTACATTAAATATGTTTTATCTGTTATGGCTAGAGTGGCTTGCACATCATGATCTGTAATAAGAATACCTATGTTTTTATTTTTTAATTGAGCTACAATACTTTGAATATCTTCTACAGCAATAGGGTCTACACCCGCAAATGGTTCATCTAACAAAATAAAATTAGGGTCAGAAGCTAAACAACGTGCAATTTCGGTTCTACGCCTTTCACCTCCAGATAACAAATCTCCTCTATTTTTGCGTACATGTCCAATATTAAACTCTTCAATTAACGATTCTAATTTTATTTTTTGTTCTTTTTTAGATAAATCAGTGAATTGTAAAACTGACATTATATTATCTTCTACAGATAATTTTCTAAAAACAGAAGCTTCTTGTGCCAAATACCCAATCCCTTTTTGCGCACGTTTGTACATGGCATCATTAGTGATTTCTTCATCGTTTAAATAAATATGACCTTCGTTCGGTTTTATCATACCAACAATCATATAAAAAGAGGTTGTTTTACCAGCTCCATTAGGGCCTAATAGTCCTATAATTTCACCTTGTTCAACTTGTAAAGAAATGCCTTTTACAACTTTTCTACTTCCGTATATTTTTTGAATGTTGTTTGCTTTTAAAATCATATTTATAAAAACGTGTAAATGTGTAAATGTTTAATTGTGTAAATGTATTTAATAAAATGCTGTTATATTCTTAAAAGAATATTAAACAATTACTCGATTCAACAAATAAACAATTAAACTTTTTCCTCTTCCTCAAGAAGCTCCCAATATTCAACTGCTTTTCTTAAATGCGGAATTACAATGGTGCCACCAATTAAATTGGCAATAGACATCGTTTCCATCATTTCTGCTTTAGTAACTCCATTTTTCATTGCAGCTTCTAGGTGATATTGTACACAATCATCACATCTTAATACTGCAGAAGCTACCAAACCTAACAGTTCTTTAGTTTTTACAGGTAGGTGACCTGCTGCAAAAGCATTGGTGTCTAAATTAAAAATTCGTTTGATAACTTTATTATCTGAAGCTAAAATTTTTTCGTTCATCTTAGAACGATAGTCATTAAATTCTTTAACTTTTGTAGGCATTCTTTTCTTGTTTTTTGATAACTCTTCGTGCAACAATTATTCCGATTTCGTATAAAATTAAGATAGGTATTGCAACAATAACTTGACTTGCAACATCTGGTGGGGTTATAATTGCTGCTAAAATTAATACAACCACTAAGGCATGTTTTCTATAGCGTTTTAAAAATTCTGGTGTTATTAAACCAATTTTTGCTAAGAAATAAATTAATACAGGCAATTCAAATAAAATAGAAACCCCTAACAGCATATTGGTAACCAATCCAATATGAGATTCTAGTGTAAAACTATTTTCAATAGTATCTGTAATTTGATAGTTGTATAAAAAGTTTATAGATACAGGGGCAATTACGTAAAAACTAAATAAGACCCCAATAAAGAATAAAAGTGAAGCAATAAAGATAAATCCTCTTGATTTTTTGATTTCATTTTCTGTTAGTCCTGGAGAAACAAAACGCCAAATTTCCCATAATAAATAAGGGAAAGCAACAATTAACCCTAAAATTAAAGAAGACCAAATAGAGTTCATTAATTGCGAAGTAACTTTTATACTCTGTAACTTTTTTTCGCCAATATTTATAGAACAAAAATCGCTTTCCATTCCAAATAGATTAAAGAAATCACAAAATAATTGATACGTAATAAAATCTGGGCTGGTATGTGCAAGCAAAAAGTGGGTGTAAACTTCTTCCGCAAAAATGAAAAAAGTAATTGCTAAGATAAAAATAGCAGCAGCACTTCTAACCAAATGCCATCTTAATTCTTCTAAATGTCCTAAAAAAGACATTTCTTTTTGTTGTGTAGCCATTAAAAAATACCTTCTTTAATTAAATCATGTAAATGTACAACTCCTGTATAATTATTTGCATCATCGATTACTAAAATTTGTGTAATACTATGCGCTTCTAAAGCATCTAAAGCATCAATAGCCATGGCATCTTGATGTATAGTTTTTGGTGTTTTACTCATGATATCATTTGCTACAAAATTTTTAATATCACTACTTTTGCTAAGCATTCGTCTAATATCACCATCTGTAATAATACCAATAATTTTTTTATTATTGATAACAGCTGTTACTCCCAAGCGTTTTTCAGTCATTTCAATAATTACTTTTGCAATGCTGTCTTCAGCAGAAACTTGGGGTAATTCATTGTTTTTAATCAAGTCAGAAACTCGTAAATATAAACGTTTTCCCAAAGCACCACCTGGATGATATTTTGCAAAATCTTTACTCGTAAATCCTTTTAATTTTAACAAGCAAATGGCCAATGCATCTCCCATAACCAATTGTGCAGTAGTGCTTGTTGTAGGTGCTAAATTATTAGGGCAAGCTTCTTTTTCAACATAGGTATTTAATGTAAAATCTGCATTTTTACCTAAAAAGGAATCAATATTTCCTGTGATTGCAATAATTTTGTTACCATAATTTTTAATTAAGGGAACTAAAACTTTAATTTCTGGAGTGTTACCACTTTTAGAAATACATATTACAACATCGTCATTTAAAACATTTCCTAAATCTCCATGAATAGCATCAGCTGCATGCATAAAAACAGCAGGGGTACCTGTAGAATTAAAAGTAGCTACTATTTTAGTGGCAATATTTGCGCTTTTGCCTATACCTGTTATAATAACTCTCCCTTTAAAATTATAAATATATTTTACAGCCTCTTCAAAAGCAGAATCTACAAAATTAGCCAAGTTAGCAATAGCTTTACTTTCGGCTAATATGGTGTTTTTTGCATTTGTAATAATAGATGTTCTATCTTTCAAGCGTTATGTTTTTATCAGAATAAAAAAAAGTTATATCTTTAGATATATAAAACAGGCAAATTTACTATAAAAAAAAGTTCCAACAAACATATAGTAGTTGGTTTCTGTTTCTATAAATCATTAATTAATATTTATATGGATTTACATAGTCCTCTTAAAAAATTTTTTGGATTTAATAAATTTAAAGGATTACAAGAAGAAGTTATAAAAAGCATAGTAAACAATAATAATACTTTTGTTATTATGCCAACAGGAGGTGGAAAATCTCTGTGTTATCAATTACCAGCTTTAATGAAAGAGGGTACTGCAATTGTAGTATCTCCTTTAATTGCATTAATGAAAAACCAAGTAGATGCTATTCGAGGCATTTCAGAAAACAATGGGGTAGCACATGTATTAAATTCGTCTCTCAATAAAACAGAAATAGCTCAAGTTAAAGAAGACATTACAAATGGTATTACAAAATTGTTGTACGTTGCTCCAGAATCTTTAATAAAAGAAGAATATGTTACTTTTTTAAGAACACAAAAAATTTCTTTTGTAGCTATTGATGAAGCGCATTGTATTTCTGAATGGGGTCATGATTTTAGACCTGAGTACAGAAATTTAAAACACATTATTAGCGCTATTGATAATGTACCCGTTATTTGTTTAACGGCTACTGCAACAGAAAAAGTACAAGAAGATATTTTAAAAACTTTAGGCATTACAGATGCAAACCGTTTTAAGGCTTCATTTAATAGAGCAAATTTATTTTATGAAGTTAGGCCTAAAACGAAAGAAGTTGATAAAGATATTATTCGTTTTGTAAAACAAAGAGAAGGTAAATCTGGAATTATTTACTGTTTAAGTAGAAAAAAGGTTGAAGAAGTTGCTCAGGTTTTACAAGTAAACGGAATTAAAGCTGTGCCTTATCACGCAGGTTTAGATGCTAAAACGAGAGTGAAGCACCAAGATATGTTTTTAATGGAAGATTGTGATGTTGTTGTAGCAACCATTGCATTTGGTATGGGTATTGATAAGCCCGATGTTCGTTTTGTAATACACCACGATATTCCAAAAAGTTTAGAGAGTTATTATCAAGAAACAGGTAGAGCAGGTAGAGATGATGGTGAAGGATATTGTTTGGCTTTTTATGCGTATAAAGATATAGAAAAGTTAGAAAAATTTATGTCGAGTAAACCAGTTGCTGAACAAGAGATTGGGCATGCATTATTACAAGAAGTTGTAGGTTATGCAGAAACCTCTATGAACAGGCGTAAATATTTGCTACATTATTTTGGGGAAGATTTTGATGAAGTAAATGGAGATGGAGCTGATATGGATGATAACTCTAGAAACCCTAAGAAAAAACATGAAGCCAAAGAAGATGTAGTAAAACTTTTAGAAGTTGTAAAAGACACCCTACAAAAGTATAAAGCTAAAGAAATTGTAAATACCTTAATTGGTAAAGAAAATGCTTTATTAACTTCTCATAAAACCCACTTGCAACCCTTTTTTGGAATTGGGAAAGAGAAAGCTTCATCTTATTGGATGGCATTAATTCGTCAGGTATTGGTAGTTAATTATATCAAAAAAGAGATAGAACAATATGGTGTCATAAAATTAACAAAAAAAGGGTTGCAGTATTTGCAAAAACCTAAATCGTTTATGATGACAGAAGATCATACCTATTATGAGAACGATGATAATTCTATAGTTACCAACACAAAATCTTCTGGAGGTGTAGCTGATGAAAAGTTGACAAAACTTTTAAAAGATTTACGAAAAAAAGTTGCTGTAAAATCAGGAGTACCACCATTTGCAGTTTTTCAAGACCCTTCTATAGAAGATATGGCTTTAAAATATCCTATTACGATTGATGAACTTGCTAAAGTGCATGGAGTAGGAGAGGGAAAGGCTAGAAAATTTGGGAAAGAATTTGTTAAGTTAATTTCTTCTTATGTAGATGAAAATGATGTGTTAAGACCTGATGATCTTATTGTAAAAAGTACAGGTGTAAATTCTGGTTTAAAGTTATTCATCATTCAAAATACGGATAAAAAATTACCATTAGAAGATATCTCTAAATCAAAAGGTTTAGAAATGAGTGACTTGATTCGTGAAATGGAAAGAATTATTTTTTCTGGAACCAAAATTAATATTGATTATGCTTTGGATGATTTGTTAGATGAAGAGCAACAAGAAGAAATTCATGACTATTTTATGGAAGCAGAATCCGATGATATTGAAGAGGCTTTAGAAGAGTTTGATGGCGATTACGATGAAGAAGAATTGCGTTTAATGCGCATTAAGTTTATCAATGAGGTAGGGAATTAAATAATAAAAACTGCCATGAAAGAAAACTTTCCTAGCAGTTTTTACATAAAGAAACTTAATTTAAAATATTTAGCTATTTGTTTTTAGACAGCTCCAAATAATACTTTTGGTAATGTCTTTAAAAATAAAAAATAACTATTTGATTACGTGAATTTTAGTGTCTGGTTGGTTTTTGTAATAAGCTAATGCAATTTCTTTGATATTGTTAATCTTCGCTTTTTCAATAGCTACTTTGTCATTGTAAAGTTTCATAGTATAATCAAAAGCTTGTTTGTCTTCTTTGTCAATTTTTAATTCAATTTTTTTCATCAAATTTAAAGCTGAAGATTTGCATTTAGACTCAGGGTTAACAGTTCTTAAAATTTCTAAGCCCTTATCATAGTTTTTATCTGAAAAATAACCATTTGCAATCATTATTTTTTTATCACAAATACTATTTGAATAATTTTTATAGTAGTTTACAATTCGTGCATTTATCTTTGAACTGCATGTGGTAACACCAGAAGGTATAGAAATTAATTTAACCAATGCTTGTTCATATTGTTTACTAGCATTTAACTTATCTGCTTCTGCAATATATAAATCACAATTATTCTGATAGTAATTTACAATTTTTGTTTTTACATTTTTTAAAAATTCTTGAAATTCTTGATGATTTGTATTAATCTTCAGAATTCCATTTTTTATAGCTTTAGTTTTGCTGTTTCCAGAACCTTTAAAACGCACTGTTGTACTACCAAATTGATTATTTGTAGAAGCTTGTTTTACAAAAAGTGTAAAATCACCACTAATGATTGTAGTTGGTTGTAAACCAGCATCAATTGTTTCTTCATCATAAATTTCAATGCTAGGATAAATCAAAAAATCTGAATAATACCCACTTGCTGCAACATCATTTTTAGAAATGATTTGTTTAATTTTAGATTTTATTTTAGCAAAGTTAGACGAACTAATTTTCTCCTCATTTTGAGGCATTACAATAGATAATACTATTCTAGAATTTAATAATTCTTGAGTTTCTTGAGAGTTTGTATTACTAATAGTAAGTAAACAAAAGATAAACCATATTGCTTTAGTTTTCATAATATATATTTTTAAGGTAGAATAATTCGTATAGTTCCTTCAGAAATAGAGGGTTTTGTTCGTTTTACTTTTATGCCTGTTCCTCTACAAATTTTTGCTATGGCTCTTGATATACTTCTAGAAAAATCATTAATTGTATAATTGTTACCAGTTTCTGTTCTTAAAGGAATTCTTACTTCATCAAAACTTAATACGTTTTCAGAGTCTTGTTTTATTCTATATTGATTTTTGTATGCATTATTTTTTACCCATTCTGTAATTAATTCTGAAACAAAGTCCGCATTATCACCAATTTCATCATCTAATTTTATTTTGCTATCTTCAGTAACAGAAATTTCAATGGTTATGGCTTTACCAAGCTCAATTATTTGTCCAAAAGCCTCATTTAAACCGTCGATAAATTTTTCTATTCTATTTTCTTCAGTTAATACTCTATCCACTAAATATCCATAATCGGTTGTTTTAAAGGGCGGAGATGATGCTACAGGTAAATCATATAGAGACATTCTTGATGAAGTTTCAATAGCCTTTAAAGAAATTTGAACACTATTAGTGGTACCACCATCTTCTGAATGTATATTTATAAAGGCTTTTACAATAATATCGGTTCTAGCTTCTGCATAAATTGCTTCCTCTACATTAAAATTAGCATTTTTAAGAGAGTTTATTGCCTTCGTTCTTTTAACTTGATTTATGGTTTCTTGTAAATCTTTAGGTCTAAAACCTCTTTCTTGAAATGCATTGTTTACTCGAGCAATTATAGATTGCCATTTAAAATCATTTTCAAATAATTCTAGTGCATTTTGCCCTCCTTTAGTAAAAGGCATTACCATTATTGTCGGCTGAATTTGTTCTACTTCTTGCCCTGCTAATTTATTAGCAATTATTGCAATAAATAGAAATAGGAAAATTTTTTGTTTCATAATACTGTTTTAAAATCCGAATTTTCTAATTATGTTATTCTGTTCTAAATCTTTACGAAGTGGTTTAACATTGATAAGCACATCAACCGCAACTACAAGTGCATCTACCATTTCTTGTTTTGCTTGCTTTTTGTTAATTTTAGTAGCAATAACTTTTTGTTTTTGCCCTCCAACAAATATGCTCTCAGAGATGTAAGTTAAAAACTTTTTACTACCAAAAAACTCATTAAAGTAAGCCGGATTTTTTTGTTTTGCTGTTTTTTCGTTGTAAGAAACTAAGGGTTTAGAAATACTAGAGTTTGGTATTCCTCTAAAAAATAATGTTTCAATTGCTCTAATTTGAGCATCTTCAATAGCCGCATTTTCATTAACACCATAACCTAAAACTCTTACATTAAGAATGTCTCCTGTATAGCTTTGGTAAGTAAGTTCTGATGTTGGAAAAAAAGCAACTTGTTTTGATCCACAACTTATATTTAAAAATAAAATAAATAGTAGAGGTAAAATATAGTTTAATTTATTAGTCATTATTTATTGTTTTACAAATTAATTTTTTATTCTCGTTTAATGTTTTGTATATTTTTTTACCACCATCTGTAACTTTTGCATCAGAAAAATCTTCGCTTAATACATTAGTGATTTTTACTTCGCCAATAATTCTAGGAAGTGGTTTTCCAAGAGAGTTGTCTATAAAATATACTTGAAATTTTTGTCCTTTAGTAATCCCTATTTTAGAGCCTCCATCTAGTAATACAACAGTTGCTTTAGATTTTTTTTCTTCTTCAATTCTAACAAGATTAAGTTTAATAGGGAAACTAGAAGAAAAATATTCTTTTAAAGGGTTAATAGTGGTTTGTATTGCGCTTTGTAAAGCACTTTCTGGAGTAAGTTTTATTTCACTATTTCCTGATGAAAAAGTTGCTGTGCCATTTTGTATTATTTCTCCACTTTCTGTATTAATTATTTTTGTGGTGTAGGTAATAGTAGCTTTGTAACCTTTACCCGCATTTAGCCTAAGAAATTTAATACTTGTTAAAACCCCTGTTAATGTATATTCTGCACTAATAGATTTGTTAGCCTCTAACCAATTTTCAGATTTGTAATTTTCTTGTGCTTTTTGAATGGCTTCTTTTCGAGCTGTACCATCTAAATCAATTACTTGAAATCTGTTTTGTTGGTTTAAAACATCTAAAACCCGTTCAGACACCATAGGTGCAAAACGCTCTTGTTTTACATTATTTGCGGTAAATTTTGCAACACCAACTATTAACCTATAATCATCGGTTTCTTGGCTATAAATTTGAGAACTTAATATGAATACAAAAAAGAATAGTTTTGTGATTTTATATATCATTTTTTTACTCTGCCTTTAGCTGTTCTATATATTTTTTTGATTCTTTTAGGTTGTTTACAATTTTGGGTAACTGAGCAATAATTGCAGCTTGAAACACTCCAGCAGTTACTGCATCTTTTCCCATAGGAATTTTTTGAAAAGGACTAGCAGTTGCAATCTCTTTACTGCTTAATGCTGCTAAGCCTGTTAATGCAGCTTGTTTTAGGAGTAAACCACCTCCGATTTTTAAAGAATTATTCAATCCATCTAATTCTTTATCACTTAAGTTTTTTATCTGTTCTGGAGACATTTTATTACACTTTGCATCAAAAAGGGTGTATTCTGTAATTTTTCCTAGTGTAGGATCATCAACTTCTTTAATATCTACCGAAAATAAATTGTAGTTTTCTCTTAATTCAATTGTTTTTTGATATAATTCTTGGGCCGCAGAAAGGTATAGTTTAGAGCTACCTCTTGACCAATATTTTGCTTGTTTAAGTGGCTTTGTTACTTTTTTCACAAAAATTACAGGATGATTTGGTGACTTAACACCTTTTATAAGAATATAGTCTAGCCTCTTGTTCTTTTCTTTTTTTATTTTTTTAATCCACTTTTTTGATTTAAAAGCTTTATTGTCAATGTCTTTAATTAATAAACCATCGCTTCTTAAAGTACAATCGTTGGGTAAAAAAACAAGCTTTCCTTGTTGTATGGTAAAGCTTCCTGAATAGGTTTCAATAGAGTTATCATTAACGATATCTTTGTCTATAGAAACATCATTTAAATTTACATCACTTAAAACTACTGTATTTAAGTCTGCATAATTACTTTGTGCATTAAGGTGGTAGCAGAACAGTAATAAAAAAGTAAAAAAAGCTTTTGTTATTTTTTTCATAATATTTGAATTTAGTTAATAACCAAATATATAAAAATTAAAGTAATGTTAAAATACCTACTAATAGGTATTTTTTATGTTAAAAAAATTATGAAAATGTATTAAAAGCGATATTTCATATCAATAGCATATTTTACCAATTCGTTTCCTGAGTTAAATTCAAGTTTACGAATCATGTTTTTACGATGGGTATCTACTGTTGTTTTGGCAATAAACAAGATTTCTGAAATTTCTTTGGATGTTTTTCCATTGGCAATTAAACCTAAAATTTCTTTTTCTCTGTTCGATAAGATGATGTTTTCAGATTCTCCAATTGTAACATTATCATCAATATAATTATTCATAAAATTAAAGGCTACATTGGGGTCAAAGAAAGTTTCACCACTAGCAACTTTACCAATGGCTTCAGATAACATTTTGATTCCTGAATTTTTTAAAATATACCCTGTTGCACCTGCATCTAACATTTGTTTAATGGCTTCTGGTTGATCGAACATA
Source organism: Polaribacter sp. (assembly GCF_965660385.1). Classification (GTDB taxonomy): domain Bacteria; phylum Bacteroidota; class Bacteroidia; order Flavobacteriales; family Flavobacteriaceae; genus Polaribacter. The sequence goes on along the minus strand of NZ_CBFHZT010000024.1, from coordinate 34,293 downwards.
GTCATGGCTAAAATAAAAATGTGAGGAAATTTTTGCTTTATGATTCTTGTTGCTTGTATTCCGTCCATAATTGGCATTCTAATATCAGTAATTACCAGTTTTGGACGTTTTAAAGCAACCACCTTTACCAAATCATCACCATTATTTACAGAATCTATGATGTTAATCTCTTCATCATACTCAAAAAAAGAAGTGACACCATCAATCAACATTTGATGATCTTCTGCCATTACAATTGTTATCATAGTTTATTTTTGATTAAAAATACAACTTTTAGTAAACTAATACCTACCTACAAATAATGATTTAAGCAATAGGGATGTCTAAAATAACAGAGCTTCCTTTTCCAAGCGTAGCATCTATAGTAAAATTACCCCCTAAATGCTCAACTCTAGTTTTTATTGAGCTTATACCCATTCCGTTATTTAAGTTTACTTTTTTGACGTCAAAACCTTTACCATCATCTTCAATAATAATATTTAGGTTTTTATCATATAAAGAAATATTGATTGTAGCATTTTTAGCCTCTGCATGTTTTATGATATTGGTTACCAATTCTTGAATAATTCTAAACAAAGTAAGTTCTAAAGTGTTTTCTAAACGTTTGTTTAAACCAAAATGAATCACCTCTATTTTAATTTTATCTGCAGATGATATTTTATCGGCCATCATTTGCAAAGCCAATAACAAACCTTGGTTTGCAATAACTCCGGCATTTTTGGCATGAGCAATCCTGCGTACTTTTAAATAGGCCTCATCAATTAAATTCTCTGTTTTATTAAATAATTCGTCTTGATTTATTTTCTTTTTTTCTCTATTGATTTTTAAATTTTCGAAGTGTAATTTTAAGGTAGCCAAAACAGAGCCCAAATTGTCATGTAAATCTTCGGCAATCTGTTTACGTTCTTTTTCTTGGCCATCTACCATAGCGTTTATGGTGGTTATTTCTTGTTCTTTAATTAAGTTTAAATTCTTTTGTTTTTCGAGCTGTTTTTGTTGTTCTGCGAGTTTATGTTTTCTTTGAGAACTTTTAAACGCTAAAACGGCTATAATACTACCCGAAAAAATAAATAGGAGAGAGGCTATTAGTAAATTTCTGTTTTGTTCTTTATCTATTTTTAGTTGAAGGTTTTCCTTTTCTTGTTCAGCTGTTTTATATTTTTTATCTAAATCGGAAATTGCTATGTTTTGAGCAGTATTATTTAAGCTATCTCTAGCAATATTATATTTTTCATAGTATTCGTAGGCTTTTTTGTAGTCTCCAACTTCTTTATAACAGTTTGCTAGATAGCCATATATAATTTTATTATATTTTAATTGATATCTATCTAATTTTATAGCCTCAGCTTTTTTTAATTGTTTTAAGGCTTCAATCTTTTTATTTTGACCTGTTAAAAAAAGTGAATAATTAATATAAGTACCAACCAACTGACGCTTATTCATTAACTCCTTTAAATCTAATGTTTTTTTAAAATAATATGCTGCTGTATCTGGATATTTCTTAGTATGTAAATACGCTAAATTAGAATATGTACTAACTTTATATTTTGAAAGCTTTTTACTGCTTGTTAGTTGTAAAGCTTTTAAGTAATATGATTTTGGTACTTGTATAGAATCTTTATTCCAGTAATATTGAGCATATCTATTTAAAGATTTTAAAATTAGAAAGGAATCCTTTTTTTTTAAAGCATATGCATAATAATCATCTAAATAAGGTTTTGAGTTGCCTTCTAAATTAATTTGAGATGTAATTAATTCAAAGATTTCTAAGTTACATTTTGCAATACTATCTTCAAGATTTAGTTTTTTATATAAATCTAGAGAATTTATATAGTTTTTATAAGCTTTAAAATGCTTATTCTCGTAGTCAAATTGTTTTGCTTTTTTGTAATAAAAATATGCAGAATCTAATGTAGCATTTTGAGCATAACAAAAACTACAAACCAATAAAAATAAGATTTGTAGTTTTACATGCTTTATGTATTTAAAAAAATACATTTTACGGGCCTTCTACAATTACACCACCTCCAGTATCATCGGGTAAAGCTATACTTCTTTTAAAGTCAAAAATATCTGGACCCAATACAGGGAGATCTTCAGGAGATGATAATATATTTGTACTATTAAAAATAATAACTTTAATTTCATTATAATTAATTAAACCATCTCTATTGGCATGATATTCAATATCTGCTAAATCAAACGTTATTTCTCCAATAAAAACTTTATGATCATGTCTTCTTTCAATTATTTTATCATCAGTTAAGTGTATGAAAATACAGTCTTTCCCAATTACCTCATATAAGAATATTTTTTTTACCTTAAATCTATCATTAGGTAAAGGAGTCTTTATTTTAAATTTTTCACCTTTTTTATTTATATAACTATGCTTTTTTTTCCAATCAGCTAAATCAAAATTTAGTAAATTTTTAAAAATAATTTCTTCTTTTTGGGTAATTAATTTTGATTTTAATTCTTTCATAAATAATAAATTTTATATTTTCAAATATCAACAATATTCAAAACATAAATATACCTACAAATAGGTATTTTTATACCACTAAATATAAGTATAAATTAAAGAGTAAGTAACGTTAATATTACCCCTAAAAGAATTGCTGTAAACTTTTGAAGGTTAAATTTATGGTTTTCAGTACTTTCAAAAAGAATAATGGTAGAGATATGCAAAAATACACCTATAATTAATGCTGTAATTTCGGATGCATAAGTAGTAAAAAACACTATTTTATCACCTAAAAGAACTCCTAAAGGACTCATAAGTGCAAAAATTACTAAAAAGACAAAGACAATTTTTTTGTCGAATTTTGGTTGTAATAAAAAGGTTGTCAGTACAATAGCAATCGGAATTTTATGCACTACAATTGCCCACAATAAATTGTCTCCTGCATGATGAATGGGTAATCCTTCTGAAAACGCATGTATGCATAAGCTTATAAATAATAAGGTTGGAAATTGTTTTCCATCGGAATGTAAATGAATATGACCATGTTCTGCGCCTTTAGAAAAAGATTCTAAAACAGATTGTAGAATAATACCAATTAAAATAAAAACACCAATTGTTTTAGTATCTGTATTATCAGAGTAAACTTCTGGCAATAAATGTAAAATTGTTACAGATAGCAGGTAAGCGCCACTAAAAGCCAATAGTAAACGCACAAGTTTTTTACTAGGTTTTATAAATAAAACAATGAGAGCTCCTAGCAATACTGCTATAATTAATAGTATATAATTCACTTTGCTACTATAATTAATCTGTTAGATGTTTTTATATCAAACTCATTTAAATGATAATCACCAAAAATATTGGTTATGGTAAAACCAACTTTGGTAAAATAATTTGTCAATTTAGTACTATCTAAATATTTTACTTTTTCTGTAAAAGTGTGTTGCTTATCATCAGCAAAAAAAGAAATATTTTTACAAATAAAACCATCTTTAATTTCTCTTTTGATGTAAAATGTAATATCATCAACAATTTTAGTTTCTTCTGATACTAATGTGTCTTTAACAAAACTGGCATTTAAAAAATCGAATACAAAATACCCATTTTTCCTTAAACCCTTTTTAATGTTTTTTAAGATTAATAGGTCTTCTTTATCATCATCAAAATAACCAAAGCTCGTAAATAAATTAAATACAGCATCGTATTTATTATTGAACGGTTTGCGCATGTCATGCACTTTAAAAGTTAACCTTTCGTTTTCAAATTTTTTTGCATTATTTATACTATTTTCAGCTAAATCACCTCCTGTTACTTTGTATCCTAAAGAATTTAAAAACACGGCATGTCTGCCTTTACCACAAGGTAAATCTAAAATATGAGTCGATTTGGGTAAAACTAAAAACTCAGTAATATTTTTCATAAATACTTGAGCATCTTCATCATTTCTATCTTTATACAAAATATGATAATAGGGTGTATTAAACCATTCCGTAAACCAATCTTTGTTTTTCATATTTTAAATAAGTCTGTAAAAGTAATTAAATCTTACTTTAGAAAAAATGAAATTCTGTATTTCTGAAATATCCTTTTTTAAAATGTATTTTTGCAAAGAATTTATAAGTATGAACAGAGATTTTAAAATGACAGCAACAACACTTTTTGGTTTAGAAGGTGTTTTGGCAAAAGAATTGAAACAACTTGGTGCTCAAGATATAAAAGAAGGAGTTAGAAGTGTTTCTTTTAAAGGTGATAAGGGATTTATGTATAAAGCAAACATTGCTTTACGAACTGCTGTGCGTATTTTAAAGCCTATTAAAACCTGTAAAATTTATGATGAAGAAGATTTATATGAAGCAATACAGAAAATAAAATGGGAAAATTATTTAGATGCTGAAGGTACTTTTGCCATTGGCGCTGTTGTAAATTCTAAAAACTTTACATCAAATTCGCATTATATTTCTTTAAAATCTAAAGATGCTGTTGCAGATTATTTTAGGCATAAATACCATAAAAGACCCAATGTAGATTTAAAATATCCTGATGTTAAGATTCATGTGCATATTCAAAAAGAATGGTTAACGGTTTCTTTAGATTCTTCTGGAGATTCACTTCATAAACGAGGTTATAGAACTGCTACCAACATTGCACCTATAAACGAAGTTTTGGCTGCTGGTATGGTTTTATTATCAGGTTATACAGGTGATGAAAACTTTATAGACCCAATGTGTGGATCTGGTACAATTTTGATTGAAGCTGCAATGATTGCCAATAATATTCCTGCCAACATCAACAGAAAATTGTTTGCTTTTGAACAATGGAAAGATTATGATGAAGATTTATATTTTGTAATACAAGATGCGTTATTGAAAAAAATAAGGAATTCTCATTTTAAAATTATGGGTTTTGATAAAGCACCCTCTGCAGTACAAAAAGCAAAAGCCAATGTGATTTCTGCCAATTTAGAGGAGTTTATTGGGGTACATCATGTTAATTTTTTTAATTCAACTAAAGAGGTTTTTGGCAATACCACCATTTTGTTTAATCCACCTTATGGAGAACGTTTAAATATTGATACCAACGAATTTTATAAAAAAATAGGTGATACTTTAAAACACAATTATCCTGGTTCTACAGCTTGGTTAATTACGTCTGACACAGATGCTTTAAAGTCAGTAGGATTACGAACTTCTAAACGAATAGCGTTAAAGAATGGAGATTTAGACTGTAAATTTGTAAAATATGAACTGTATGAAGGTTCACGAAAAATAAAAAAAGTAGGTAGAGAAGCGTAGTTTTTGTGTGAAAACTGGTACTTCTTTTAATTCTTTATAATTTTATCTTTCTTAATAATTCCAGTTCCATTTGAAATGGTGTAATAATACATTCCTTTTTTAAGATGATGTAAACCTAATTTTGGGTTATGATTATCAATTTTAAATTCTCCAAGTTTTTGCCCAATAGCATTAAAAACGCGAAAGTGTAATGTGATGTTTTTGGATTTAGAATTTAATCTAAAGTAAATATTTCCATTTGTAGGATTTGGGTAAACTACTATTTTATTTTCTAAAAAAATGTCAGTATTGGCAAGTGTGTAAGGATTTGCTAGCCAATTTCTAGCGATATTATTGTCAGAATTTAGGTCTTTAAGTTGTAAAAAAGCACCCAATCCATCAGCTGCTGCTGGCCAAGGATTTTCATCATTATACATCACTTCATCAATACGATTCCCAAACGCATCAGCTAATACAAGGTGATACGAATTGTTACTTAAACTTCTATGGTACTCGCCAAAAGGAGTAATACCATAATATTCTTCAAAAACCTCTGAATCATTACATAAATAAATTTGTTTATTTGCAGCGATGCTACTATTTGGAGGAAATTGATAAGATATGCCTAATTCAGAAATATAATATCCACTTAAATTAACATTTGTATTAGAATTATTAGTAATCTCAATAAACTCTAATTTTTTGCTAGAATAATCGCCATCTTCTAATGGATGATAATGTATTTTACTGATCACTAAATTGGGCGTTGAAACATTTTGACAATTGGTAAAAGTACCAAGGTTGGTATCCATCCAATCTATTCTGTTTTGAATCCAAATTTTTATGGCAGCAATATTTTCGGCGTGATTTGCTACAGTTCCCCAGCGTTGTTGTTCTCTTATTTGAGATTCTCTTAATAGATCCCTAAGTTCATCAATCTTAGCCTCAATTACATTGTAATTTAAGGCGCTATTGGTGGTTGTTAATTCAGACCATCGTTTTGCAAAATAACACTTAAAGGTTTTGTCACGAAACAAATCTTTCCAAAATTTAGTTCCAGTATTTTCATAATCAAACTGCCATACGTTGTAATGACTTCTGTCAAAACCCCATAAAAATAAATCATTATCAAAGGTAAGATTATAGTCCCAAATTGGGCCAGCTCTAAGTTTACCACCTTTGTCTTTGTGAAAATAAGTGCTAAATTGATAAGCATCTGCATTCGATGTTAATTCTGCCATAATCATAAAATCTATAAAACTTGGAACATCTATAATAGCAGGATAACCATCAATAATTGATGAATTTATAGGGTTTGTTTTATTCGCTAAATCATTAAAAACATCTCTAATATAAGCAGCTTGCAGATTTGTTATATCTTCAGAATTTGGGTTATCGTGTAAAAATTCGGTAAACCAACCATTTGTGTTGGGCAAAGTCCAAGCTACAGCATCACCTCCAGTAGTTTTATCAGCTTTTACTAAATATCCACCAGTAATACTTCTAGGTCCGTTATCATTTTCGGATAACTTTTTTATGTCTACCCTGTCAGAATCAATTTTAATTTTTTCTGTTAAAATGTATACACCCTTATAGTCATTATTAACAATTACTTCAACATATTTTACTCTAGGTGCATAATTGCCCATATTTTGTGCCAAGGTGTACGATAAATAATCTCGAATCATAGAAGGATCAAAAGCCAAAGAATTTAAAACCCAATCATTTTCTGATGGTAACCCAAGCAAACTGACATTGTTATTAGTAACATCATCTGATTCTAAGGTTTCGAATCCGTAAGGTTTTTTATCTAAATCTTGAGAGCTACTTCCTCTTAATTCAATTCCTATTTTACCATTATAATTAAGGTAGTTGCTGTTATTAATATCGCTTGCATAATTTCTGGATTCATCTGGTCTATAAATAATTTTCATGGACGCTGAAATTTTAGGGGAATCAAGTATCGCAAAAGGTAATTTAGTACTCGGGTTAATTTCAGTATTTACTATTAAAATAGGCAGGTTGCTATTGGTTAAAATGGTTTGTTGCGCACAAAGAATCGTTGATAATAAAAGAAAAGTAAGTTTACTTATTTTTTTAAAATTGATCATATTTTAATCATTGTACACTTTAAAAATCAATTGTTATCCATTCTTTTTTAAACTGCAGTTTACGAAAAATTACTGTGTAATACTTTGATTTTTAGTTTTTTTAAAATAAAAACCGTCTGCTAAGTTAGTTTTATTTTAAAGATAAATCAATAATTTAACTTTTACCCTACTATCTTAATTACCCTGAATTCTTTGCCATAATTCAGTCAAAAGTTTTTTGGCATCTCGTTTTTTCTTTTTTTCTTCAATAAAAAAGGGAGTGCCATTTTTATCAATTTTAATTTTGTATTTAAAAACAAAATTTTGTGCATTGGGTTGTATGCTTAAAGTGCCAAATCGTAAATCGTTAAAATAAAGGGTGTCATTTTTTTTGTTGATGGTAAACCAGCCTTTTGAAATTGCTATCATCCGTTTTGTTTTTGAGTGATGAACTAAATCGCCCAACAAATGATGGTTTTTCTGATATTCTGAAAATTGAACCGGGTTTTTATCAAAAAAGGAAGAATTCCCAATTAAAAAAGCATCTTTGGTTTCCACATTCGCGGTCCATAAAATAGTGTTTAACGGACTTGGTTTTGTTTCAATTTCAGTATACGTAATGTTTTGTTGTTGTAATTCTTTTGTGAATTTTTGATAAGAAACTCCCTTTAAAATTAAGGTTAATAGTAAGTAAGAAGTACTAACCCATAAACCACAAGTATTATACAATTTTCTTTTTTTAGAAGCTCGTTTTTGAAACATTGCTAAAAGTAAGAAAACTAAAAAAGGAATGGTGTATAAAGGATCTATCACAAAAATATTTTTGAATGCCAAACGAATCTCAAAAGGCCAAAATAATTGAGTTCCCCAAGTGGTGTGTGCATCTAAAATTGGATGCGTAAAAAATGTTAGAAAGAAAAAAAAAGTCCAACCTTTTCTAGAGTTATATTTCTCAAATTTAGAAACTAAGTAGGCAAAAATTGGTGCAAAAATGATTGAAAAAAGTAAGGAATGTGTAAACCCTCTATGAATTTCTAAAGAAGTAACAGTATCTGTAAAATTACCTGCTATGACATCTAAATCAGGAATTGTACCAGCAATAGCTCCATACAACATCGCTTTGTTGCCAATTTTTTTTCCTAAAACAGCTTCACCAACTGCAGCACCTAAAACGATTTGTGTTAATGAATCCAAAAGAGTTGTATTTTATAAATAACTTTTTCTAAATTTTTTTTCCACAGAAAAATCAATTAAATTCATAAAGTTTTCGTGTACACCTAAAGTAATGTCTAATTGCAATTGATCTATTAATTTTAAGATTTGTTCCGATTTAAATTGCAAATCTGGTACAGAAACGTATTTTTCAAAAAGGCCACCAATACTTTTGTAATACAACTGTTCAAAAGCGTTTAAATTTTCTGGTTTTTGATCTACATATTCGTAGGTTTTAATATTAAATGATTCCAAGACATCACCCACATAATTTTTATGTAAAATCTGTTTGGGATTTACAATATTTAACTCTTTAATGGTAGGATTTAAAAAAGCGTGTAAAATAGCTTTTGATACAAAATCTACAGGAACAATATTTAAACCACTTTTTTTATCAACCCAAATTCTAAAATTATCTTTGGCTTTTTTAGCATATTTATCTAAAAATATGGCCCAAGAATAAAAAACATCAAATTTAGGAGTTTCGTAAAAAGGCTTATCAATTAAACGACCACAAATGATACTTGGTCTTAAAATTTGTGCCTCTATATTTTTAGCTTTACAGGTTTCTTTTACAAAACGTTCGCTTTCATATTTTGATTTTTCATAGGGATTTCTAAAACTAGTAACCTCGTAATTTTCTATGCGATCATTCACTTTGTTATTTTGAATTCCGAAAGAATACGCAGTACTGATGTATAAAAAACGAGTAACATTTTTTGGGATTTCTTGTAAAAGTTGCTGCGTAACTAAATAATTTTGTGTGTGTACTTTTTCTTTAGAATCACTAGTATTCAATAAATTTGTAGAACCAGCACAATGAATTATAGTATCAAAAGGATATTTGCAAAGTGTTTCTTTTGTTATTGTTGATAAATCTTGAGGAATTACCGTAATTTTTTCTAGGCATGCATCGAGTGTAAATTGGTTTAAAAACTCGGGGCGAGATTCATCTTTTAAAATAGCAATTAATCTTTGTTGCGCAGATTTCTCACCATTTCTAATAATTACAAAAAGATGATCAACAGTTTTATCGATAATTGCTTTGTGCAACCATTCAAAAATTATATGACTTCCAACAATACCTGTTCCACCAGTTAATAAACAATTCATAGTAATATTTATCGAAAAATTTTAGGTAACGAAAATAGTTTTTTTAAAATTATAAAACCTTGCAAAGTGCAAGGTTTTATTTATAATGTAATAAGATGAATTTTTTATCCTTTATAAAAAGGCAATTTTACAACAGTTGCAGGAATTGCTTTTTTACGAACCTGTATATAAATTTCTGATCCAGTTTTGGTCATTTCTCTAGGTACATAACCTAAACCAATTCCTTTGCCTAAACTTGGGCTCATGGTTCCAGAAGTTACATTACCTATAACATTTTCATCAACATCAACAATATTATAACCCTGCCTTGGAATTCCTCTTTCATTGAGTTCAAAGGCAACTAAACGTCTTTCAGGTTTCGCTTCTTTTTGTTTTGCTAATGCCTTATGATTTACAAATTCTTTGGTAAATTTTGTAATCCATCCTAAACCAGCTTCAATTGGTGAAGTAGTATCATTAATATCATTGCCATACAAACAATACCCCATTTCTAAGCGTAAAGTATCTCTTGCAGCTAACCCTATTGGTTTGATGTCAAAATTAGCACCAGCTTCAAAAACTTTGTTCCAAATGTGTTCCACTTCATCATTTTTACAATAAATTTCAAATCCGCCAGAACCTGTATACCCAGTTGCAGAGATAATTACGTGTTCAATACCCGCAAAATCACCAACTTTAAATTTATAAAACGGAATGGCAGCCAAATCTAAAGACGATAAAGATTGCATCGCTTCAACAGCTTTAGGTCCTTGAATGGCTAATAAGGAATAATCGTCTGATAAATCTCGTAAATCCGCTCCAAATTCCTGGTTATATTTCGAAATCCAATTCCAATCTTTTTCAATATTAGACGCATTTACGACTAATAAATACGTATTTTCTTTTATTCTGTAGCAAATTAAGTCGTCTACAATTCCCATATCTTCATTAGGAAAACAACTATATTGAGCATCACCAATGGCTAATTTAGAAGCGTCATTTGATGTAACTTTTTGAATTAGCGCTAAAGCATTTTCACCAGATACTAAAAATTCTCCCATGTGGCTTACATCAAAAACACCAACTCCATTTCTTACTGTTAAATGTTCTGTGGTAACACCTTCATAAGAAACAGGCATATTATAACCTGCAAAAGGAACCATTTTTGCACCTAAATTTACATGAATTTTGTGTAATGCTATATTTTTCATTTGTAGATTTCTTTAAATTTGGGCTAAATTATTGAAAAATTCACAATTAACAACCACTAATATTTTGTTAATATTTGGATTCAAAAAAAATATTAATGTTACATTTGAAAATACAACCTTTAAATCCATTTCAATGAAGATTTTTAAAATTTTATCCATTTTATTTTTAAGTATTTCAGTACCTACTTTTACGCAAACACCAACAGATTATTTACCTGCGGACTTTCATAAAGAAAGGAGAGAAGCATTACGTGCTAAAATGCCAGCAAATTCAGTTGCTGTGGTTTTTGCAAATCCACTAAGAAATAGAGCTAATGATGTAGATTATGTTTTTCATCAAGATCCTAATTTTTATTACCTAACAGGATATAGAGAACCAAATGGAGTGTTAGTTTTATTTTCTGATGAGCAAACAGATGCAGATGGTAATACCTATGATGAGATTTTGTATGTGCAAAAAAGAGATCCGAGAGCAGAACAATGGAATGGAAAACGTTTAGGTGTAGAAGGATCAAAAAGCTAATTAGGTTTTGATATATCTAAAAACGCCAATGAATTTTTAACTGATGAATTAAATTTTAAAAATTTTGATAACGTTTATATTGAAAAGTTTAATGACGATTATAGGGATTTGGGTGGTGCAGATATTTTTGATTTGGTAAAAAGTTTTAAGCAAAAAGCGGGTTATGATCCTTCTATTTTTTTATCAAGAATGAAAGAATATGTCTATAACAACGTTGCTGCAACGCCTATTGAGAGCAGTGCTAACGTAATTAGCATTATTGATAGATTGGCTGATCGTTCATCAGAAATTAAAAATGATGAATTATTGAATAAATATAAATCTGCAGAAACAGCTGAATTGAAAAAGGAAATTCAACAAAAAATTTCTTTAGCTTTAAAGCCTAAAACAAATATTAACTTAACATTTTTATCATCAAATTTAGCAACAATGCGTGAGGTAAAAACTGAAGCAGAATTAAAGTTGTTAACGAAAGCTGTTCGTATTTCTGCTGTTGGACAAAATGAAGTGATGAAAGCCATGAAACCTCATATGTCTGAAACCGAATTGCAAGGTATTCATGAATTTGTGTATAAAAAATACGGAGCAGAATATGAAGGTTATCCATCAATTGTAGGAGCAGGAAATAATGGTTGTATTCTACATTACATAGAAAATAATAAAACAAAAGTGGGTAACGATTTGGTTTTAATGGATTTAGGGGCTGAATATAGAGGATACACTGCAGATGTTACTAGAACAATTCCTGCAAGCGGAAAATTTACTGCTGAGCAAAAAGCAATTTATGATTTGGTTTATGAAGCGCAAGAAGCTGGTATTGCTCTGTATACTATTGGTACAAATATGCAAGCTCCAAATCAGGCTGCACGAAAAATTATCAATGAAGGTTTGTTTAAGCTTGGGATAATAAAATCGGTTGATGAAAGACATAACTATTTTCCTCACGGAACTTCACATCATATTGGTTTAGATGTTCACGATCCTGGAAATTATGGTAATTTCGAGAAAAATATGGTAGTAACTATGGAGCCAGGTATTTATATTCCAGAAGGGAGTCCTTGTGATAAAAAATGGTGGGGAATTGCAGTAAGAATTGAAGATGATATTTTAGTTACTGATGGAGCACCTGTTAATCTTTCTGGAGAATCTCCAAGAAAATCAGATGAGATTGAAAAAATGATGGCTAAAAAATCGATTTTAGACGAATTTATTTTACCAGATTTAGACAAATAATGAGTAAAACTGCTATTATTTTAGGAGCTACAGGTTTAACAGGTGGCATTTTATTACAAAAGCTAATAAGAGATAATAGATATTCTAAAATTAAATTGTTTTCAAGAAATTCAGTTCATATTTCTTCAGATAAAATAGAAGAACATCTTATAGATGTTTTGCAATTGGAAAACCATTCAAAAGACTTCATAGCAGATGAGGTCTTTTGTTGTATAGGTACTACAGCAGCTAAAACAAAAGATAAAAAGCTTTATAAATCAATAGATTATGGAATTCCTGTAAGTGCAGCAAAAATCGCAAAACAACATAAAATTGATACGTTTGTAGTGATGTCTTCAATGGGAGCAGATGCTAATAGCACCATTTTTTATAATAAAACTAAAGGCGAAATGGAACGAGATGTTTTGCAACAAAACATTAAAAACACTTATATTTTAAGACCTTCTTTAATTGGAGGAAATCGTGAAGAGAATCGTTTAGGAGAAAGGATAGGAAAAGTTGTTATGCGTTTTTTAAATCCTTTTATGATTGGAAATTTAAAAAAGTATAAAATGATTCATCCCGAAAAAATAGCGACTTGTATGCAGGTTTTGGCAAACACAACTAACGAGCAAGTTATATTGAGTTCTGATGAAATAGTAGAAATATCAAAAACTATATAAATGAGTAAAGAACAGCCCAACAACCCATTACATGGTATAAAACTAGCTACAATGTTAGAAGAATTATATCTAGAATATGGCTGGGAAGAATTAGGATATTCTTTAAATATCAATGCTTTTAAGAAAAATCCAACGTATAAATCATCCTTAAAATTTTTAAGAACTACACCTTGGGCTAGAGAAAAAGTTGAAAAATTTTATCTAAAAAATATGATTGATTGACTAACTTCTAAATGCTTTTTAAAGCAATAAGTAATTAAGATTCTAATAATTTTTTGCGTTGTTGTTTTATGGTTAAAGAACTTCCATCATGACTCCAACCAGGAGCACCAAAAACGTACATAAATTTATGGTACCAGTTTTTAGACTTTTTCATATCGTTCCAAATATCTTTGTATTCGTGAGTTAATATAATTAACGGATTATAGGAATTAGGTGGATGCGTAACTCCGTATTTGATATCGATATTTTCATCCAATTCTTTCCAAGTACCAAACATTCTGTCAAAAATATTTAAAAATCCACCATGGTTTTTATCCATATACTCAAAATTTTGTGCATGATGCACTTGATGCATAGTGTGCGTGTTCATAAATTTTTCTATAAAACCCAATTTAGGGATAAATACAGAATGTAATTGAAATTGCCACAAAGCTTCAATACCTAAGCAAACTACTAGCATTTCTGGAGGAAAACCAATTGCAGGAATCCACATATAAAAAAAAGGTTTGTATAATATCGTAAACCATCCATTTCTTACAGCTGTACCTAAATTGAAATTTGAGGAAGAATGGTGTACAATATGAGCAGCCCATAGCAAACGGATATTATGATTTTGCCTATGAAACCAATAATAACTAAAATCGTCTAGTACCTGACAAATTATCCAAATATACCATGCGTAACCAAATGACTCATATCCCATAATATTGGTTCGAACACCATCTACAATTGGGTTAAAAAAATCATATACTACATTAAATAAAACAATAGCAGCTATTGTTTTTGTAAGTGGCGCTAAAATTGTGGAGCCAATTCCCATGGAAAGGCTAGCCAATAAATCTTTCCATTTGTATATTTTTTTGTTTTCTTCTTTTTTGTGATGTTTACTGTAGGTTAATTCTAATAAAATTAAACCTAAAAAGCAAGGTACACCATAAACCAAAGGGTTTGTAAAATTCATTCTTTATAATTAGTTTTGGCTAAAACTAAATCAAAAATTAGAGAATAACAAAAGATTTGTAATTATTATCAGTATAACAATTAAACTAAAATGTAATAAATTATTGATAAATAATCTCTAAAACCAATGCTTTGGTCAAAGGTTTTCCGTTGGCAATTTTTTTGATGTTTTCAAATGTAAAAACAAAATCGCAACCCTTTTTATAATCAGAACAACCATAAGCTGTTTTTCCTTTTAAAATGGTTCCTTTTTTACATTTTGGGCAAGTTATTTTATTTTGAGACTTCTCTACTGCGCTCGAAGTGACATTAGAATTGTCATTGCTAGTATTTGACGAAGCAATCTCTTTATTATTTTCAGATTGCTTCACTTTGTTAGTAATGACTTTTGGTTCTAATTTTAGACTAAAATCATCCTCAAAACGAATTAAACCTTCTGTTTTTGTATTATTTAAAGTAAATCCTTTTAAATTGGTGGTGCAGCCTTTGTCTATCAATCTAATGATTTGGTTTTCAGAAATCTTTTTACCGTAAATTTCAAAAGGAATTTTTAAATCGCAGTTGTTTTTGTATTCAGAACAACCAAAAGCAGATGATCCTTTTAATAATTTCCCTTTTTTACATTTTGGGCAAGTTTTGCCTACAACTGTTTTAGACTTCTTTTTGTCATTTCGACCTTGTGGAGAAATCTTTTGATCTGAAGAGATTTCTCGATTTCGCTTTGCTTCACTCGAAATGACATCAGAGTTAAACGAAATTCTTTTTTTAGAAGTGTTAGAACGCACTTCATACACCAATTCATCCACCATTTTTTTCATGTTATTGATGAATGTTCCTGCGTTAAATTCGCCACGTTCAATTTCTTTTAAACGTTTTTCCCAACGTCCTGTGAGTTCAGCAGATTTTAATAATTCATTATCAATAATATTGATTAAGTCAATACCTGTTTGAGTTGGTAAAACCAATTTCTTTTTACGCTCAATGTATTTTCTTCTAAATAAAGTTTCAATAATACTTGCT
Organism: Polaribacter sp.; assembly: GCF_965660385.1. Classification (GTDB taxonomy): domain Bacteria; phylum Bacteroidota; class Bacteroidia; order Flavobacteriales; family Flavobacteriaceae; genus Polaribacter. Next base: position 18,833 of record NZ_CBFHZT010000024.1, on the reverse strand, counting down.
CTTGTAGAGGGTCTTCCAATTCCGTTTTCTTTCATCAATTCACGCATTTCATCATCATCTACTTGTTTACCAGCAGTTTCCATGGCGCGTAAAAGAGAAGCTTCAGTATAATTTCTTGGTGGTTTGGTTTCTTTTTCTAAAAAAGAAGGCTCGTGTTTTCCTTTTTCACCTTTAATAAAAGAAGGTAATCCGTCTTTATTATTTTGAGATTTCTCGACTGCGCTCGAAATGACATTAGAATTGTTATTGTCATTTCGACCTTGTGGAGAAATCTCATTTTTATCTTTTTTAGCCTCAAAAACAACTTTCCAACCTTTGTTAATAATTTCTTTACCCGTTGTTTTAAAAGGAACTTCTGCAGCTTTTCCTAAAACAGAAGTATTAGAAACATCAGCATCTGGATAAAAAACAGCAATAAAACGTTTGGTAATAATGTCATACACTTGTTGTTGATTGTATTGTAAATTTCCTTGAATTCCTGTTGGAATTATGGCATGGTGATCGGTTACTTTTTTATCATCAAAAACACGCTTAGTTTTCTTAATTTTCTTGCCTAAGAGCGGTTGCGTGAGTTCACTATAATTGGTTAATTTAGATAAAATTCCGTGCACTTTTGGGTACAAATCATTGGGTAAAAATGTAGTATCAACTCTTGGATAGGTTACCACTTTCATCTCATACAACTTCTGAACCATTTTTAAAGTTTCATCTGCAGAAAAGCCGAATTTATTGTTGCAATAGACTTGTAAGCCTGTTAAATCGAACAGTTTAGGAGCATATTCTTTCCCTTTTTTCTTTTTTACGGAAACAATTTCAAACTCAGATTGCGCGACTTTATCCGCTAAAATTTGACCATCTTTCTTTTTTAGGAAACGTCCATCTTCGTAATTAAAAAGTGTATCTCTGTAGGTTGTTTGTAATTCCCAATAAGGTTGTGGTTTAAAATTTTGGATTTCAAAATAACGATTCACCAACATGGCTAGGGTAGGAGTTTGTACTCTACCCACAGACAATACTTGTTTGTAACCACCAAATTTAACAGTGTATAAACGAGTTGCGTTTAAACCTAACAACCAATCTCCAATAGCTCTAGAATATCCTGCATAATAGAGATTGTCGTATTTTTCTGAGGATTCTAAATTTTCAAAGCCTTCTTTAATCGCTTCTTCCGTTAAAGAAGAAATCCACAAACGTTGTACTTTTCCTTTGTAATTACATTGATTGATGACCCATCTTTGAATCAATTCTCCTTCTGTTCCTGCATCCCCACAATTAATTACAGTTTCAGCTTTATCAAATAAAGATTTTACAATATTAAACTGTTTTTTGATGCCAGAATCGCCAGTAACCTTGGTGTCAAAACGTTCTGGTAACATGGGTAAATTGTTCAAATCCCAACTTTTCCAATGTGGTTTGTAATCTTTAGGCTCTAAAAGTGTACATAAATGCCCAAAAGTATAGGTTACAGCATAGCCATTGCCTTCGTAGAAACCATCACGTTTTGTTTTGGCTCCTAGAATGTTAGCAATTTCTCTTGCTACAGATGGTTTTTCGGCTATACAGACTTTCATTTATGTTTTTCGCGGAATCGAAAGTAAGAAAATATTTGAGAAGTTTTATATATCCTTTTGTAACTTATTGGGATTTTGTCTGGTGTCGAAAATGGTAATTATTTCTATCTCTTTAAGTTGTTCTGAAACACGATAGAATAAAGTTGTTTGTTTTGTAACAACACATTTATAAAGTCCTTTAAATTCAGAAGATTCTATACAACTATAAGGATGCATTTTTATTTGTGAAATTTTAAGATCAAATTTTTTAAGAAATTCATTTTTAACTTGTAAACTCCAGTTTTCTAATAAATAATTTGTTAGCTTCTTAAATCTAAATTTTGCGATTTCAGAAAAATAAATATTCATCAGGAAATTTCTTTTAAAACAGATTCGTAAGAATGTCTTTTTCCTTCATCTAACTGTTTTATTCCCAAATTTATTTCTTCTTTTTCAGAAGTACTCAATGCATTCCAAAAATCATTATTTTCAAAGAGTGTTTTTTCAAGTTTAGCTATTGTTTCTTTATTTTCTAAATTGATAAAATCATTTATAAATGTTAATTTTCTATTTTCTTGAGAAGATTTTAGATTGTCATAATCTAAACTTTTTTCATTTACTTCTTCAGCGTTAAAACTAAATGTTTCTAATACCTTTTTTAATTCTAAAAGAATATCTGGTTTTTCAATTGCCAAAATTTCATTTATTAACGCTAATTTTTTCTTTTGAATGTTCATTTTTTTCTTTTTTATAAAGATAAGAAATTAATTAAATCTATTTATTTCTTTTAATTTTATGTAATTGAATAATCAACAATTAATTATTTAATTTTTCTTGAACTTCTTTAAAAGTCAATCCTTTTTTAGTTATCCATTCTGTAAAACCATTTGAATTTCTGCCTAACACCATATTTGAAGCAGCACTAGGACTATTAAAAATGGTGTCCTCTAAAAAATAAGAATATCTAATTTTTCTTTAAGGATTCCTGTTTCAAGAAGTTTTCTTCTCATATTTCTATAAGTTTCAGTACAAGATTTAGATAGTACTTTTTTGGCTTCACTTCCTTTAGAAACTATATAACCTTGATCTGTTTCTTTCATTGTTGCTTTGAAAGTTTTAGTTTTAATCAAATAAATTTCATGGATTGATTTGTTATCAGAAATAATATTTTTATCACTTTCACTTACTGTTGATGAAATTAAAAATTTAAATCCCATAACAGGTAAAATTAATTTAATCTGCTCTAGAAAATATTCCATATCAGAAATATCTGCTTCGTGTAAAGTTGGGAGGCTAGGAGAGTTTCCGTTATCTATTTGTGCTGTTTTAGCCTCAATTGCAATTTGCACTAATCTTGATTCTAAATATCTTATTTGTGTTTTTGTTAGTAGTTCATCTTTACTAACAAAAAATATTAATTCCATAAAATCTTTATTTGGATCACTTAAATGTTGTTTTAATCTTGCTTTTATATTTTCAGCTTCACCAATATAAATTTTTTCATCAAAAGCATCATCAGTTGGGTCTCCTTTTAAACAATAAACACCAGGATTATCAAACTCATTTCTATCAATTATTTTGTTTATTGATGACCTAGGACTATAAATTGCTTTACCTACCCAATTTCCAATTTCACTTAATCTAGGTCCATAAGCAGTTCCATCAATCATGTAAACAGTTAATTTCTTTCCCATTTCTTTAAATTTTATGCTAATAATACGAAATTATTATTTTATTTAATCAAAGCCAATTGAATACGTTTTCTTACCACATCAACCTCTAATACTTTTACTACAATTTGTTGTTGCAAAGACACAATGGTATTCACATCTTTTACAAAAGTATCTGATAAATTGGAAACATGAATGAGTCCACTTTCTTTAATACCAATATCTACAAAACAGCCAAAATTGGTGATGTTATTCACAATTCCTGGTAACAATTGCCCAATTCTTAAATCTGAAATTGTTTTAATATTTTTATCAAAAGAAAATACTTTTGCTCTTGCTCTTGGGTCAACTCCTGGTTTTTCTAATTCTTTGATGATATCTTCTAATGTTGGTAAACCCACAGTTTCAGTAAGGTAATCTCTTATATTTATTTTTTGCAAGATTTCTTTATTGCTTATCAAATCCGCGACTTTCATTTTTAAATCTTGGGCAATTTTATCAACAATAGCATAACTTTCAGGATGTACACTAGAATCGTCTAAAGGATTTTTTCCGTTTTTAACTCGTAAAAAACCAGCAGCTTGTTCAAAAGCTTTGCCACCTAAACGTGGTACTTTTTTAATTTCAGTTCTTGAAGAAAAAGAACCATTTTCATTTCTGTAATTCACAATGTTTTCTGCTAGTTTTGGGCCAATTCCAGAAACATAACTTAATAAAGATTCACTTGCAGTATTGATGTTTACACCAACCGTATTTACACAATTTTCAACAGTGGTATCTAATGATTTTTTGAGTTTGGTTTGATCTACATCATGCTGATATTGCCCAACACCAATTGATTTGGCGTCAATTTTTACTAATTCAGCTAAAGGATCTTGCAAGCGTCTACCAATAGAAACTGCTCCACGAACTGTAACGTCATAATTTGGAAACTCGTCTCTAGCAATTTTAGAGGCAGAATAAATAGACGCTCCAGCTTCACTTACCACAAAAACATCAATGGCATTTTTAAACTGAATTTTCTGTATTAATTGCTCGGTTTCTCTAGAGGCTGTTCCATTTCCAATAGCAATAGCTTCAATTTTATGTGCTTCCGCCAAAGAACTAATTTTTTTAATCGCATCAAAAGATTGATTTTGAGGCGCATGTGGAAACACAGTTTCGTTGTGTTTTAGTTCACCTTGTGCATTTAAAAATACAATTTTACAACCAGATCTAAAACCAGGATCTATAGCCAAAACTCTTTTTTCGCCTAAAGGAGCTCCTAATAATAATTGTTTTAAGTTTTTTGAGAAAACTTGAATGGCTTCATCATCTGCTTTTTCTTTAGCTTTTGAAATTGCTTCATTAGAAAGTGAAGGAAACAACAAACGTTTAAATGCATCTTGAATAGCCAATTGAATTTGATCTACACATTCGTTGTTAGAACGAATGATTCGATCTTCCATTTTTTGGAGTGCTCTTTCAGTATCAATCTGGAGTTTTACACGAATAAAACCTTCTTTTTCTGCACGTAAAATGGCTAATAATCTGTGAGATGGAATTCGATTTAAAGATTCACTCCAATCAAAATAGTCTTTAAATTTTTGTGCTTTTTCCTCATCTTTTTTTGTGCTAACCACTTTGGAGGAAATTTGAGCAAAACGTTCTAATTGATAACGAATATTATTCCTGATATCTGTTCGTTCATTAATCCATTCAGCAATAATAAAACGAGCACCTTCTAATGCATCTTCAATAGTTTCAATATCTTTAGATGTGTATTTTGAAGCGGTGTATTCCAAATCATTTACACGTTGACTCATTATCATTTTTGCCAACGGTTCTAAACCTTGCAAACGCGCAGTTTTTGCTTTGGTTTTTCGCTTCTTTTTAAAGGGTAAATACAAATCTTCTAAAGTGGTAATGTCTTTTGTATTATTGATTTTAGAAGTCAATTCTTGCGTAAGAACATCTTGTTCTTCTAACGCTTTTAAAATTGCTTTTTTACGCTTTTCTAATCCTTCAAAAAGTTCTTTAAATTTTACAATTTCACCAATTTGAATTTCATCTAAATTTCCAGTCATTTCTTTTCTATATCTTGCTATAAAAGGAATAGTAGCGTCATCATTTAATAAAGAAAGTGTGTTTTTTATAGATTTTTCTGAAATCTGAGTTTGTTGAATGATGTATTGATGAATTTGCATTTTGAATTAATTTTTTTAAAAAAAGAAACCTCATAAAAATGAATTTATGAGGTTGTAAATATAGTTTTATTTTGCTTTTATGTAAGAAAACTTCTCGATACTATTTTCTTCTTTCATCAGAAAATCACTCGAAGTGACATCAATTAATTTTAGGAAATAATTTTCTCAAAAGCCAAACGTTTTGCATTGTAACTGGTGTAAATAATTCCACAATACTGATAGCCCATTTTTTTAATTAAAGATTGCATACCCAAATTTTGTTCATGGGTGTCAATTTTTAAACTTTTGATATCTTGTTCCTTTAGTTTTTGATGCAATTCCTCGAAAACAAATTTTGCAATACCCAAACCACGAAATTCTTTAGCCATGGCTAATCTATGAATAACGCCATAAGGTAAAGTTTCATCTATAATCCAATTGCCATCAATCACTTTTTTATAAGTTGGTTCTGGTCTTGTAGTAAACATGGTAGTTGCCATAATTGCATTTTTATCATTCACAATTACATAACTTTCTCCATTTTTAATATCATTTTCTACCTGTTCAGCATTTGGATAGCCATTTTGCCATTGATCTATATGTAAAGATTTTAATAACGCTTTTGCATCGTCTATAATTTCTAGTATTCTTGGAACATCAGTTAAAGTAGAAAGTCTAATATTCACGACTTAAATCATTTTAAAATCAAGGAATAATTCATCTTCAATAAAACATTGTAAATGATCATTTTTAAAAATTTCTCCTTTTCCTACAGCAGGTGTACCTGTAAAAATTAAATCACCAGGTTTTAAGGTCATATATTCAGAAATAAAACAAATAATATCTGCAAAGTCATGAATCATATAAGCAGTGTTACTTTTTTGTTTTTCTTCACCATTAATATGTAAACTGAAGTTGATGTTTGCTAAATTAGGGTAGTTTGTTATGGACTTGAAACTTGAAATTGGTGCTGCACCATCAAAACCTTTGGCAAATTCCCAAGGATGGTTGTTTTCTCTAGCTTTATTAAAAATATCTTTAGCTGTATAATCAATTCCAACACCAATTTCAGATATATAAGAATTTGCATCTTCTTTCGCGATGTTTTTTCCTGTTTTTCCTATTTTTATAACCAACTCTACTTCATAAATGAGTTCGTTTGTAATTTTGTGTGGGTATGCCACATCACAGTTTACAGCCAATGCTGTTTCTGGTTTAGAAAAAATGAATTTTTTGCCTTTCTTTTTTTCTTCTATATCGTTTAAATCAGTTACATAGTTACTACCAATACCTAATACTTTCATTTGTTATAATGTGTTAATTTATTTGTAAATGTAAAGAAAAAATCCACTAAAAATAATACATTTTTAGTGGATTTAATGTTTTTTTATATTGCTTTTTTAAGCAGTAGCTTTCTCTTTTTTTGTAGCTTTAATTGGTAATTCAATCACTTCTTGATTGTGCAAAATATCTTGAATTGTTTGCCTTTTTCTAATTAAATAATCTTGTCCGTCAACCAACATAACTTCTGCAGGTAAATAACGAGAATTGTAATTAGAAGCCATCGAATAACAATATGCCCCAGCATTATGGAAACACAAAATATCTTCTTCAGAAATTTCAGAAATTCTTCTATTAGAGCCAAATGTATCTGTTTCACAAATATAACCCACAACAGAGTAATAACGATCACGTCCTTCAGGGTTAGAAATATTAGTAATTCTATGATAAGAATCGTACATCATTGGTCTTACTAAATGATTAAAACCAGAATCTACATGAGCAAAAACTGTTGATGTTGTTTGTTTTACCACATTTACTTTTGCTAAGAAAACTCCTGCTTCAGAAACCAAGAATTTTCCAGGTTCAAACATTAAAGTGATATCTTTACCATATTCTGCACAAAACTCATTGAATCTTTCAGATAGTTGTACACCCAGCTGTTCAATATCAGTAGAAATATCTCCTTCTTTATATGGCACTTTAAATCCGCTTCCAAAGTCTATAAAATCAATGTTTTTAAACTGTTTAGCAACATCAAACAAAATTTCAGTTGCACGTAAAAAGGTGTCAATATCTAAAATATCAGAACCCGTGTGCATATGAATTCCGTTAATATTCATACCTGTGTTTTCTACAACACGCTTAATATGTGGTACTTGGTGAATCGAAATTCCGAATTTAGAGTCGATATGACCTACAGAAATCTTAGAATTTCCACCTGCCATAATATGCGGATTGATACGAACACAAACAGGAATATCAGGATGTTTTTGCCCAAATTGTTCTAAAATCGATAGGTTGTCAATATTAATTTGCACTCCCAAATTAGCCACTTCTTCAATTTCTTGTAAAGAGACTCCATTTGGTGTAAATATGATATTTTTAGGATCAATACCTGTTGTTAATCCCAACTGCACTTCTTGATGAGAAACTGTATCTAAACCAGCACCTAAATTTTTAAAAAATTTTAAAATATTGATGTTCGATAATGCTTTAACTGCATAGTTTAGTTTTAAATTTTTAACGTTACTAAAAGCACTTGTTAGCCTGTTATATTGTGATGCAATTTTGTCTGTATCGTAAACATATAAAGGACTTCCGTATTTGTTTGCTAATTCTAAAAGCTGTGTTCTTTCCAATTTATTTTGATTTAATTACTGAGTTCAAAAGTAATCTATTTGTTCATTTATTTACGATATGTTTAAAAATATAACATATTGTTTTTTTTTGTTTTAAATACTGAATTTATTTCTGTAAATAATTACTTCTCATGTTGTTTTGTTTTCTAAAAACATCAAGTCTTTTAGGTTCATTAAGGTTGGTATGATGTAATTGCTGTGCTATAAAAAACCGTTGAAATCCTGTTAATAACTATCGTAAAATGCCATTTCTTTTTAGTAAGTTTAATGTTATATTGCAATAGCTTCAAACCTAATCACAGTAAGGATTTTTTATGAGTCAACAAACAAAATATACAGAAGATAATATTAGATCATTAGACTGGAAAGAACACATTAGAATGCGTCCTGGAATGTATATAGGAAAATTAGGTGATGGTTCTTCAGCTGACGACGGAATTTACATTTTAGTCAAAGAAGTGTTAGATAACTCTATTGATGAATATGTAATGGGCGCTGGGAAAACCATTGAAATTTCCATTCAAGGTAACAAAGTTACCGTACGTGATTATGGACGAGGAATTCCTTTAGGTAAAGTAGTTGATGTAGTTTCTAAAATGAATACTGGTGGTAAATACGACTCCAAAGCCTTTAAAAAATCTGTAGGTTTAAATGGAGTGGGTACAAAAGCTGTGAACGCTTTATCATCTTTTTTTAGAGTAGAATCTTCACGAGAAGGAAAATCAGCATCTGCAGAATTTAGTCAAGGAAATTTAGAAAACGAAGAGTTTTTAGAAGAAACTTCTCGTAGAAAGGGTACTAAAGTTTCTTTTGTTCCAGACGATAGTATTTTTAAAAACTACAAATTCAGAAATGAATATGTGGCAAAAATGCTTAAGAATTATGTGTATTTAAATCCAGGTTTAACCATCATTTTTAATGGAGAAAAATTCTTTTCTAAAAATGGTTTAAAAGATTTGTTAGAGGATAATAACAATACAGAAGATATGTTATATCCTATTATCCATTTAAAAGGAGATGATATTGAAGTTGCTATAACCCATAGTAAAACTCAATATTCAGAAGAATATTATTCGTTTGTAAATGGACAACATACCACACAAGGAGGTACACATCAATCTGCATTTCGAGAAGCCATTGTAAAAACCATTCGTGATTTTTTTGGTAAGAGTTTTGAAGCTTCCGATGTTCGTAAATCTGTTATTGCAGCTATCGCTATTAAAGTAATGGAACCCGTTTTTGAAAGTCAGACAAAAACCAAATTAGGTTCTACAGATATGGGAGGAGATTTACCAACGGTTAGAACTTATATCAACGATTTTGTAAAAACAAAATTGGATAATTTTTTACATAGAAATTCGGATGTTGCAGACAAACTGCAAAGAAAAATATTACAAGCAGAAAAAGAGCGGAAAGAATTATCAGGAATACGTAAATTAGCGAGAGATAGAGCAAAAAAAGCAAGTTTACACAATAAAAAACTACGGGATTGTAGAATTCATTTAGGAGATACTAAAAAAGAAAGTTATTTAGATACTACTTTGTTTATTACAGAGGGAGATTCTGCTTCTGGTTCGATTACAAAATCTAGAAATGTAAATACACAAGCCGTTTTTAGTTTAAAAGGGAAACCTTTAAATTCATATGGATTGAGTAAGAAAATTGTGTACGAAAATGAAGAATTTAACCTATTACAAGCTGCTCTTAATATAGAAGATGGCTTAGAAGATTTACGCTACAATAATATTGTAATTGCAACTGATGCTGATGTTGATGGAATGCATATTAGATTATTGTTAATTACATTCTTTTTGCAATTTTTTCCAGAATTAATCAAAGAAGGGCATTTATATATTTTAGAAACCCCTTTGTTTAGAGTTCGAAATAAAAAAGAAACTATTTATTGTTATTCTGACGAGGAAAAGCAAAATGCAATTAATAAATTAAGAGGAAAGCCAGAAATTACTCGATTTAAAGGTTTAGGTGAAATCTCACCTAATGAATTTGTACATTTTATAGGTGATGATATTCGTTTAGACCCTGTTATGTTAGACAAAGAAATGTCTATTGAACAAATGTTGGAGTTTTATATGGGAAAAAATACTCCTGATAGACAAAAATTTATCATCAATAATTTAAAAGTTGAATTAGATTACGTAGAAGAAGAGAGTCTTTCCTAAATCCTTTCCAAAGGAAAGGACTTTGATTGGCTATTAATGCTGAAAAATAGGTGTGTTATCAAAGTAAATAGACCTCACAGGTTTTCAAAACCTGTGAGGTCTAGAGATAAAAAAATAAAAATTGGTAATAAAAAAGTTTAGGAATAAAACTATAAGTTAGCAAGTAAGCTTGCGTTAGGGATTGAAGAGGAAATCCTTTTTACAAACTGAACTTGGCTCAGTATCTTTTAGTTTAAGGAGCAGATGCTGAAATAAATGCAGCACAAGTAAAAAGATTGTAACGTAAAGCCCGACCTTTAGGTAACGCCCAGATAAAAAATACACAATTAAACGATTTAACGTTTTTTATGAGTGAAGAAATAAACGAAAACGAACACGAAGAAGAATTAACAAATGAGGGGGAACAATTAGACTCATCTCAAGAAGAAACCATTACCAAAGTTACAGGTATGTACAAAGAGTGGTTTTTAGATTATGCTAGTTATGTAATTTTAGAAAGAGCAGTGCCCTCTTTAGAAGATGGTTTAAAACCTGTGCAGCGTAGAATTATGCATTCTATGAAAGATTTAGATGATGGGCGTTACAACAAAGTAGCCAATATTGTTGGGCATACGATGCAATATCACCCTCATGGAGATGCTTCTATTGCAGATGCTATGGTGCAAATTGGTCAGAAAGAATTGCTGATTGACATGCAAGGAAACTGGGGTAACATCTTAACAGGAGATAGAGCTGCAGCATCTAGATATATTGAAGCACGTTTGTCTAAATTTGCTTTGGATGTAGTTTTTAATCCGAAAACAACGGAGTGGAAATTGTCTTACGATGGTCGTAGAAAAGAACCGATTGATTTACCTGTAAAGTTTCCATTATTACTGGCGCAAGGTGCAGAAGGAATCGCTGTAGGTTTATCAACTAAAATATTACCACACAATTTTATAGAATTGATCGATGCTTCTATCAAATATTTAAAAGGAAGAAGTTTTAAAATTGTACCTGACTTTTTAACAGGTGGAATTGCAGATTTTACCAACTATAATGATGGAAAACGTGGTGGAAAAGTACGGATTCGTGCAAAAATTTCTCAGCTAGATAAAAAGACCTTGGTGATTAATGAAATTCCGTTTTCTACCACAACACAATCTTTAATAGACAGTATTTTAAAAGCCAATGATAAAGGTAAAATTAAAATAAAAAAGATTGAAGATAATACAGCTGCAGAAGTAGAAATTTTGGTGCATTTGCCACCCAATGTTTCTCCAGACAAAAGTATAGATGCTTTGTATGCATTTACAAATTGCGAAACCTCTATTTCACCTTTATGCTGTACTATTGAGGATAATAAACCTGTTTTTTTAGGCGTATCAGAACTTTTAAAACATTCTACAGATTTAACTGTTGAGTTGTTAAAAAAGGAATTAGAAATTCAATTAAATGAGTTGGAAGAGCAATGGCATTTTTCTTCTTTAGAGCGTATTTTTATAGAAAACAGAATTTATAGAGATATAGAAGAAGAAGAAACTTGGGAAGGTGTAATTGTTGCTATTGACAAAGGTTTACAACCACATATAAAACATTTAAAACGTGCTGTTACAGAAGAAGATATTGTGCGTTTAACAGAAATTCGTATCAAGAAAATATCAAAATTTGATATTGACAAAGCCAAACAGTTTATAGAAAGTTTAGAGGATAAAATTGCGGTGGTTAAAAATCATTTAGAGAACCTAATTGAGTTTGCTATCGATTATTTTAAAAACCTAAAAGAAAAATACGGCAAAGGAAAAGAGCGTAAAACAGAAATTCGAATTTTTGATGATATTGTTGCCTCTAAAGTTGCTATGAACAATGCAAAACTCTATGTAAATAGGGCAGAAGGCTTTATTGGAACTTCTCTAAAAAGAGACGAATTTGTTACAGATTGTTCAGATATTGATGATATTATTATCTTTAGAAAAGATGGTGGAATGATGGTAACCAAAGTAGATGCCAAAACTTTTGTAGGTAAAGATATTATTCATGTAGCTGTCTTTAAAAAGAAAGACAAACGTACAGTGTATAATATGATGTACAGAGATGGCAAAAGTGGACCAAGTTACATGAAGCGTTTTAATGTAACTTCTGTAACCAGAGATAAAGAATACGATTTAGCCAATGGTAAAAAAGGTTCTATTGTTCATTATTTTACAGCAAATCCTAATGGCGAAGCAGAGGTAGTAACTATTAACTTAAGAAATGTTGGTTCTGTTAAAAAACTAAAATGGGATATTGATTTTGCTGATTTAGCAGTTAAAGGTCGTGGAGTTCGAGGAAATACCATTACCAAATATGCCATTAAAAAAGTTGAATTTAAAGAAGCTGGTGTTTCCACTTTAAAACCACGTAAAATTTGGTTTGATGATGCTGTACAACGTTTAAATGTAGATAATAGAGGCGAATTATTGGGCGAATTTAGAGCAGAAGATAAATTATTAATCATTACACAAAGTGGAAAAGCAAAAGCTGTAAAACCAGATTTGGCAATGCATTTTGAAGATGATATGATTGTGCTAGAAAAATGGAACCCAAACAAACCGATTTCTGCTATTTATTTTGATGGTGAAAAAGCAAAGTACTATGTAAAACGCTTTTTGATTGAAACGCCTGAAAAAGAAGAAGATTTTATTTCAGAACATCCTAAGAGTCGATTAGAAATTGTGGCTACAGATTATAGACCTATTGCAGAAATACAGTTTTCTAAACGTAGTTTAGAAAATGAAACTGTAAACTTTGAAGAGTTTATTGCTGTTAAAGGTATTAAAGCACTGGGAAATCAATTAACGACTGAGAAAATTAAGAATGTTAATTTGCTAGAATCTTTGCCTTATGAAGAGCCTGAACCAGAAAAAGTTGAAAATGTTGAGGTGGTAGAAGAAAAAGTGGTAACAGATAGTTTACCAATTGATGTACCTATTTCAGACAAATCAGTAACATTAGAAGGAGAAAGTAAAGAAGATAAAAAGAATGCATTATTAAAAAAGGCAATACAAAAGAAAAAGAAAAATACGGATGATGATAGTCAGCAGCGCTTATTTTAGAAATTATACACCAAAAACATAAAAGGGTAATTCGTTATTTTGAATTACCCTAAAAAACTTTAAATTTCTAAAAAACAACCTTTATTCTTCCATAGAATGATATACGTTCTGTACATCATCATCTTCTTCTAAACGTTCTAATAATTTATTTACGTCTTCTTTTTGTGCTTCAGTTACTTTGGTGGTAGTAGTAGGTATTCTTTCAAATCCAGAAGAAAGAATCTCTATATTATTTTCTTCAAAATAGGTTTGTAATGAACCAAATTGCTCAAAAGGAGCATAAATAATTACCCCTTCTTCATCATCAAAAACTTCTTCTACTTCAAAATCTATAAGTTCTAATTCTAACTCTTCTAAATCATCAATATTTTCTTTGCTAACTGTAAAATTACATGTGTGGTCGAACATAAAAACAACAGAACCAGAAGTTCCTAAATTTCCATCACATTTATTAAAAGCAGCTCTAACATTGGCTACAGTTCGGTTATTGTTATCAGTTGCAGTTTCTAATAAAATGGCAATTCCATGAGGAGCATATCCTTCAAATAATACTTCCTTATAGTTTGCAGTATCTTTGTCAGACGCTTTTTTTATGGCACGCTCAATATTATCTTTTGGCATATTAGCTGCCTTAGCATTTTGAATTACAGCACGCAAACGAGAATTGGTGTCAGGATTTGGACCTCCTTCTTTTACTGCCATAACAATGTCTTTACCAATTCTGGTAAAAGTTTTTGCCATTGCTGACCAACGCTTCATTTTTCTAGCTTTTCTAAACTCAAATGCTCTACCCATTTCTGTTGATTTTTTAAATGCTCACAAATGTAGAAATTAGCAAGTTCTTTTGCAATTTTTTGATTAATGGATTTTTATTGAATAATACCTATTTGTAGGTATTTGAAAAACTAAATCAAATTTCTAATTTAGTGGTTAAAATTTATTCCCCCAACTTTTAGTATTTCTGGATGATAACAATATCCAGAAATACTTTTTATTTTAAAAGTTGATAAGATTGTTTTGCAATTTCAACTTCCTCATTAGTAGGTATCACAAATATTTTTACTTTGCCATTTTCTTTTTGTATTTCTCTTATGTTTTTAGAACGAATAGCATTTTTTTCTGAATCTAAATCAATCCCTAAAAAATCTAAATTTTCACAAGCTAATTTTCGCATTAAAGCTGAGTTTTCTCCAATACCTGCTGTAAAAATAATGGCATCTAAACCATTTAATGCAGCTACAAAAGAACCAATAAATTTTTGAATTCTATATGCAGCCAATTCTAAAGCATTTTTACAATTCTCATCACCTTCAGTTGCTTTTTCAGAGATTTCTCTTAAATCAGAATGACCAGTTAAACCTAACATTCCAGATTCTTTTTGTAGAAGTTTATTTACTTCTTCTGCACTTTTGTTGAATTTTTTCATCAAAAAGAAAATCACAGAAGGGTCAATATCTCCAGAGCGTGTTCCCATAATAAGACCATTCATTGGTCCCATTCCCATAGAGGTATCAATGGTTTTTCCGTCTTTTATTGCAGCCATACTACAGCCATTGCCTAAGTGTATGGAAATAATTTTAGAATCTTTTTTGTTTAATTTCTCAATAGCTTTTTCAGAAACATATTTATGACTTGTTCCATGAAAACCATAAGCTCTTATATGATGTTGATTTAAATACTCGTTAGGAATAGCAAATTGATAGGCTTTTTTTGGCATTGTTTGATGAAAAGCAGTATCGAATATTGCAATTTGTTTTGCAGCAGTAAAAATAGTTTCTGCAATTTCTATACCTGTTAAATTTGGTGGATTGTGCAAAGGTGCTAAATCAAATAATTCTCGAATACTATCTTTAACTTGTGTGGTAACTACAACTGTTTTACTAAACTTATTTCCTCCATGAACCACTCGATGTCCTACAGCTTCTATTTCATCAACAGAATTGATAACACCAATTTTATCATCCATCAAGGTCTCAGCAATTTTTCTCAATCCAATTTCATGATTTAAAATTGGTAAGGTTTCAGAAAATTCTTCTTCACCTTTTTCATGGGTAAATATAGCATCATCCATTCCGATTCTTTCTACAAGCCCCACACATTTTAGGGTTTGAGAGGGCATCTCTATCAATTGGTATTTTAAGGATGATGACCCTGCATTTAAAACTAAAATATTCATCTTATTCTTGGTTTGCTTGAATAGCGGTTAATAAAACAGTATTAAAAATATCATCTACAGTACAGCCTCTACTTAAATCGTTTACAGGTTTGTTTAAACCTTGTAACATTGGGCCAATAGCCAATGCTCCTGTTTCTCTTTGAATAGCTTTGTAAGTATTGTTTCCTGTATTTAAATCTGGAAAAATTAATACAGAAGCCTGTCCTGCTACTTTTGAATCTGGCATTTTTGTTTTCGCCACAGACATATCTACAGCAGCATCGTATTGTATTGGACCTTCAATTTTTAAATTAGGTTTTTTAGACTTCACAATTTCTGTTGCTTTTCTTACTTTTTCTACTTCTTCTCCTTTTCCTGAGCTTCCAGAGGAGTAAGATAGCATGGCTACTTTTGCATCAATACCAAATGCTTCTGCAGATTGTGCAGAAGAAATTGCGATTTCTGCCAGTTGTGCAGCATTAGGGTTTGGGTTAACAGCACAGTCTCCCATAACTGAAACCCTATCTGATAAACACATAAAAAATACAGAAGAAACAACTGATACACCAGGTTTTGTTTTTATAATTTGTAAAGATGGTTTTATGGTGTGCATGGTGGTGTGTACTGCTCCAGAAACCATTCCGTCTGCTAAGCCATTATGAATCATAAGCGTACCAAAATAAGAAACATCGCGTACTAAATCTACAGCAGTGGTTTCTGTCATACCTTTATGTTTACGAGCTTCATATAATGTTTTCGAAAAATCATCATTATAAATAGAATCTTCAGGATTTAAAATATTGATTTTCTCTAAATCAATCTGTATACCAATTTGATCGCATTTTAATTGTATGGTATTTTTATCTCCCAAAAGGGTTAAATCTACAATATTCAGCAATTGTAATCTTGCAGCAGCTGTAAGAATTCGTTCGTCGTTTCCTTCTGGTAAAACAATATGTTTTCTGTCTTGTCTTGCCTTTTGCAGCAAATTATATTGAAACATACTTGGCGTTAATCGATCAGATTTAAATGTAGATAGAATGTTTGTTAAACGTTCAACATTTACATAATTGTCAAAAGTATCTAATGCTAATAAAATTTTTCGTTTGTTAGATGCATAAATCTTTGGTTGTACAGCACCAATTTTATTAGAAATACTAAAAGTTCCTCCACTTACTGAAATTATTGGAATTGTAGATTGCACACCTTCAATTAGCTTAATAATTGAATCTTCAGGCAATAAGCTACCCGTTAAAATTATACCTGCAATTTTAGGGTAGTTACTAGAAGCGTTTGCTTGTAATGCTCCTAAAATAATATCTGCTCTATCTCCAGGGGTAACCACAAGTGCATTTTCTCGTATTCTTGTAAGGTAATTTCTAAGTTGCATAGCACCAATACTATAGCTACCTATGGCATTATCTATAAATTGCTCCCCAAATAAAATGTTGCTATCTAAAGCGTCAACTACTTCTTTTACAGTAGGGTAGGCTAAAAAGTTAATATTTGGAATGATATCTATTGAAACTTTCTTAGGAAAAACTTTATTTAACTCTTGTTTGATAAAGCCAACTTCATCAATTTCAATTTTATTGGCAATTACTCCAACAACATCTACCTCTTTGTTCACAAAAGAATTGTAGGTAATTTGCATGGTATTTATAAAATCTTTCTTCTTTTTACCATTTCCAGCCCCAACAATTAAAACAGGAATACCAAGGTTTTTAGCAATCATTAAGTTTACATCAACTTCTGTAAAACCACCTTCACCAGAAAAATCGGTACCTTCTACAAGAACATAATCAAACTTTTTTTCAAGTTCTTTATATTTTTTGATGATGGTATGTATAATTTCATCTTCTTTACCTTCACTCAATAATTCTACTACTTCATATTGGTGATAGGCAAAACATTCATCGTGATCAGTTTCTAAATTAAAAAAGCTAATAGCAGTATTGGTGTGATTATCGAATGCGTCATTTATACCTTTATTGATAATAGGTCTAAAATATCCTACTTTAGGAGATCTAGTTAACATCATTCTTAATAAACCTAAAGAAACCAAAGATTTTCCACTATTAGATTCTATGGTTGTAACATAGATTGCTTTACTCATTATATGTATTTTGTTGATTGTTCAATGCAAAAATAAGGCATAAAAAAAAGACTAAAAGTGATATTAGTCATTAAATTACTATTTAGTTGTTTTATGGACTACTATATTTTTGAGTATATCAATTTTAAAACATTAAAGACGCAAAAAATAGCATTTTCTTTATAAATTTTCACATGAATTATTTAAATGATATATTATATATTCTTATAACGATAATGCCCTATAATTTTAAAAGAAAACAAGCAATTATCTATAACTTGCCCAGCACCAATGTTATGCACAATTAAATAACGAGAATTGTCTTTCGATTTTTTGTTGACCACAATTCCTGTGTGAGTAATTGCTCCACCTAAACTCCAGCATACAATATCACCAGGAATATAATCTTTTGGGTTCTTCGAAATTGGTTTAACTAATCCTTTTCGAGATAAAAAAGTCATTAAATTTGGTACTCTTCTGTGGTCTATGTTTTTATCAGTTTTTTTTAATCCCCAAATTTTGGGATAAAGATTAAAGTTTTGTTTCATATCTAAATGCACTTCTTTTTGCAAATCGATTCCGATTTTTCGATAAGCTCTGATAATAACATCAGTGCAAACACCTTTACCTTGGGGTACATCTCCATTTGGGTAAGCAATTGCAAAATAGCTTGGGTCGTAAACTACCTCATCTTTTGTTAATTCTAAAGCAGCACTACTTAATTTATCTTCTTGTGAAAAAGAAAACAGAGAAAAACAAAAACATAAAATTATTAAAAGTATTCTCATAGTTTTTACTACTAACTACTAACGGTCTAGTATAAGAATAGTAGCGGGTTTTTACGCACTAACTTTTCGGTTAAACACAGACCTTTTTTATATTTAATTACTTTCGTTTTAGCGATTAAACCGCTATTATTTTTATACAATGTGCCTGTTGCACAACTTGTTAAAGATACAGAAATTTTGTATATTTAGTAATGCAAGGCAAGAAGAAATATCAAGAAAAGCTGTTCAATAATTTCCAGTTGAGTGAGCATGTTCCCAAGAACAATTTTTACAGACGCTTAAAAGAAGTACTTCATTTAGAATTTCTGTATTCAGAGACCAAAAACTATTATGGTTCAAGTGGTCAATCTAGTATAGATCCCATCGTATTTTTCAAATTATGTTTAGTAGGTTATTTAGAAAATATCATCAGTGATCGTCAACTGATTGGGCATAGTGCAATGCGTTTAGACATTCTCTATTTTATAGGCTATGATATTGATGAACCTTTACCTTGGCATTCCACGATAAGTAG
>NZ_CBFHZT010000023.1:0-55232 GCF_965660385.1 Polaribacter sp. | reverse complement strand
CCTTGGAAAACATCAGGGATTTCTGGGGTGTATTCTTTCTTAAAGAAATTATATAAATTATTTTATAATGGAGAAAACTTCGAAGTTTCTGATGCAGATCCATCTAAAGATGAGTTAAAAACATTACATAAAACCATTAAAAAGGTAGAAGAAGATATCGAAAATTTCTCTTTCAATACGTCAGTATCAACATTTATGATTGCTGTAAACGAATTGTCTGCTTTAAAATGTAATAAACGTGCCATTTTAGAACCTTTATTGGTTTTATTATCACCTTATGCACCACATATTGCAGAAGAATTATGGAGTCAGTTAGGATATGAAGAAAGTATTTCAACGGTTGCTTTTCCGAAATTTGAAGAAAAATATTTGATAGAAAGCACCAAAGTGTATCCTATTTCTTTCAACGGAAAAATGCGTTTTACCTTAGAACTTTCTTTAGATTTATCGAAAGATGAAATTGAAAAAACGGTATTAGCTCATGAAAAAACACAAGCGCAATTACAAGGTAGAACGCCTAAAAAAGTAATTGTAGTACCTGGAAAAATTGTAAACATTGTTGGTTAAAAATGATACATGAATTACTTTGAGGTATTAGGTTTTTTAGCGGCTATTTTAACAACCATAGCTTTTTTTCCTCAGGTAATTAAAGTGTATAAAACCAAGGAGACAAAATCCATTTCATTATCAATGTATATTGTATTTTCAATAGGTATTTTGTTATGGTTAATTTATGGATTGTATTTGCACAGTTTGCCAATGATTTTTGCAAATGCTATAACCTTAATTTCATCAATCTATATTTTGTTAATGAAAATTAAACATAAATAGCGAACCTTATAACTAACTTAGATTTCATTGATTTTCTATCAATAAAAACCTATTTTTGGTAAAACTTTATGTGCATGACTACTTCAAGACAAAATGGAAGTTTATATACAAATATTCAAGGAGCAATAGCTACATTAGAATTTGGGCATCCTGCAAGTAACTCTTTTCCAAGTGAATTGTTAGCGCGTTTCACAAAAGAATTACATGTTATTTCAAAAAATGATGCCATTTCTGTTATCGTTTTAAAATCTGAAGGAGAAAGAGCATTTTGTGCTGGTGCTTCTTTTGATGAATTGGTTGCCATTACAAACTTAGAAGAAGGTAAAAAATTCTTTGCTGGTTTTGCTAATGTTATTAATGCAATGAGAACTTGTGGTAAACTAATTGTTGGGCGTGTGCAAGGAAAAACAGTTGGTGGTGGAGTAGGTTTAGCTGCTGCATGTGATTATGTTTTGGCAACAGAACATGCATCAATCAAATTATCAGAATTAACCATTGGTATTGGGCCTTTTGTAATAGAACCAGCTGTGTCTAGAAAAATAGGTTTGGCAGCTACAGCTGAATTAACTTTGGATGCTACCAATTGGAAAAATGCATATTGGGCTAAAGAAAAAGGGTTGTATGCCAAGGTTTTTGAAACCATAAAAGAGTTGGATGAAGAGGTTGATCTTTTTGCACATAAATTGGCTTCTTACAATCCACAAGCTATTGCAGAAATGAAAAAAGTGTTGTGGCAAAATACTAGTAATTGGGATGAGTTGTTGTTAGAAAGAGCAAAAATTTCTGGTGAGTTGGTTTTGTCTGATTTTACAAAAAAAGCTTTAGCTAAATTCTCGAAAAAATAGTTGATGAAAATTGTATCTACAAATATTGGTGGTAAAAAAGAAGTTCTTTGGAAAAAGAAAAAGGTAATTACAGGTATTTATAAATATCCAACACAAAATCCTATTTTTTTAGATGTTGAAGAGGTAAAAGGCGATGAAATTTCTGACAGAAAATATCATGGAGGTGTTGACCAAGCTGTGTATGCATATTCATTAAAACATTACGAGTATTGGAAACCTAAATACCCAAATTTAGATTGGAATTTTGGTATGTTTGGAGAAAATCTTACCATTGATAGTATGGATGAAACAAAAATACATGTTGGTGATACTTTTAAAGTTGGTGATAGTATTATAGAAGCCACATTACAAAGAAGTCCGTGTTTTAAATTGGGTATTCGTTTTAATGATATCAGTATTGTAAAACAATTTTGGAACACTACAAAGTGTGGGGTGTATTTTAAAGTTTTACAAACGGGTATTGTAAAAGTAGGCGATGAATTTCAACAACTAAAAAGTTATCCAGAAAATCCAACGATAGCAGATTTATTAATCAAAAGAAAAAAAGAAAAAGCGGTATAATGAAAAGAGTAAAAAAAAGATATATTTTACTTATTGTATTAGCATTCCTTCCTTTTTATAGGTTAATTCATTCCGAAAATTATTGTTTTGGAGATGTAGATTTGCTAATTATTGGTGGGTTAACTATAGTGTATATTATCGCTTTTATTTCAATTTCTTTTTACAACTTGTATAATATAACATTAACTAAGGAGTTTTTTAATTTTACACCCTTAATTATCACATTCTTGTTTTCTATGGGTTTGTATTATGCATTACAATATCATGATAAAAATTTATTTAAAGATAAAGTTCAACGATTTCAAGGCTATTCAAAAGAAAAGGCATCTTTAGAAATTAACTTGTATAATGACAATACTTTTGAGTTAAAAACAATTGATCCTAGATCTTTTTGTGTAGAAAAAGGAACTTATTTTTATAAGAAAGACACCTTGTTTTTAAAGAAAGAAAACAATATTGATGGAAATATTTATTTTGGAGATGTATATTTTTTAAATAAAACCTATGGTAGTTTAAAGCCAATATACAGAGGTTTACCAACTTTTACTCTAAAAAACTAATTAGCTAAAAATATTTTTTGTTTTTATTTAAAAAAAATATATATATTTGCACGTGGCTTTTTTAAAGTCACACTTTTTCTTTTTCATAGCAATTTTCCCACTCATATTATGAGTGGGTTTTTTTATGCTTTAAATCTCACAAAACCTTGTTAAAGGTATGGTAAATTGATAATTATCAAATATCTTTGCAAAATTATGAGTTCAACAGTAATTACAGACACCAAAACAACAACGAACACGCTTTTATCTGACTTTAAACAGCTTACTAAAGTGGGGTTATCTACAAGTGTGGTGTTTTCTTCAGTTGCAGGTTATATGTTGGCTGCAGATGTTATTAACTACAGCACATTATTATTATTGGCTTTAGGAGGCTTTTTTATGGTTGGTGCTTCAAATGCATTTAATCAAATTATAGAAAAAGATACAGATGCGTTAATGCAACGTACTAAAAATAGGCCATTGCCAACAGGCAGAATGACGGTTAATTTTGCGATGACAGTTGCTGTGTTGTTTACAGTTTTAGGAATTGCCATATTATACAGCATTAATCCTAAAACAGCTTTTTTTGGTGCCATTTCAATATTTATTTACACTAGTGTATATACACCTTTAAAATCGGTAACACCACTCACCGTTTTTGTTGGTGCCATTCCAGGAGCAATTCCGTTTATGTTAGGATGGGTAGCAGCTACAGGAAATTTTGGTATTGAAGCAGGGTTCTTATTTATGATTCAGTTTTTTTGGCAATTCCCACATTTTTGGGCTATTGGTTGGTTGCAGTTTGAGGAGTATCAGAAAGCAGGGTACAATATGTTACCAATGAATACAAAAGATAAAGGTGCAGTAAAACAGATTATCTTTTACACATTTGTTATGATATTGGTTTCAATAGCGCCAGTTTTAAAATTATCTGGTGATTTTTATATCTATCCTTTAACAGCTGTAATTGTAGCTTTATTAGGTGGTATAATGTTGTTTTACGGATTTAAATTGCACAAAACAGAGCAAAATACAGATGCTAGAAAATTAATGTTAGCCAGTGTTTTATACATTACAGTTGTGCAAATTGTTTATGTAGTTGATAAATTTTTACATTAAAGAAGAAAGAAGATGATTGAAGAACAAGCATTAAGGCAAGAGTATGTTGTAGCTAAGAAAAAATCGGCAAAACCAATGTTATGGGTTTCTATGATTAGTATGGTTATGTTTTTTGCAGGGCTTACAAGTGCGTACGTAATTAGCATGAAAAGAGACGATTGGGTTGCTTTTGATTTGCCCCAAGCGTTTTATACAAGTACTTTTTTAATTGTAGCCAGTAGCATTACTCTATTTTTATCACAAAGATTTTTAAAACAAGCTAAAAGACAATTGTCTTTATTATTAGTAGTAACAACCTTAGTATTAGGATTAGCATTTGTTTGGCAGCAATATGTGGGTTTTAATCAACTAAAAAGTATTGGTTTATATTTTACAGGGCCAAACAGTACAGTATCTACATCGTTCATTATAGGAATCACCTTTTTGCACGTTTTACACCTTTTAGCAGGCATTGTAGTACTTTTTGTTGTTATTTATAATCATTTTAAATACAAATACAAACCAGATAATCTGCTTGGCTTTGAGTTAGGCGCAATATTTTGGCATTTTGTAGATATATTATGGATTTATCTATTTTTCTTTTTCTCTTTTATTAAGTGACAGAAAATAGTTATTTTTGGCGAACGTTTAAGATTTATACTAATTAAAATTATTTATGGAAGCAAATATTGCTATACCTTCAGACGGAAAAAACACTTGGAGTGGTGGTGGAGTAAGACCATTTGGAGCAAGTTATGGTAAAATGATGATGTGGTTTTTTATCCTCTCTGATGCATTAACCTTTTCAGGATTTTTAGCAGCTTATGGTTTAACTCGTTTCAAATTTATTGATTCTTGGCCAATTGCAGATGAGGTGTTTACACACATTCCTTTTATTCATGGCGAATTTCCAATGTATTATGTTGCTTTTATGACATTTGTACTGATATTTTCTTCGGTAACAATGGTATTGGCAGTAGATGCAGGGCATAAAATGCAAAAGAACAAAGTAGCTTGGTATATGTTTGCTACCATTATTGGAGGTTTAATTTTTGTTGGCTCTCAAGCTTGGGAGTGGAATACCTTTATCAAAGGCTCATATGGAGCAGTAAAAACTACTGATGGTAAAGTTTTACAATTTGCAACTCCTAAACTCGATGAAAGTGGCGCAAAAGTATTAAATGCTGATGGCGAAGTTATATTTAAACAAGTTGCCCTGGCTGATTTTGTTACAGGAGAACGAATGGATGCTAAAGAAACGCACAGTCGTAAAAACGGACTTTGGTGGGTAAGTGGAGAAAAAGTACCTGAATATTCTGTAGCTCAAATAATGGCTTCTTATCAAGCAAATCCATCAATTCAAATTAGAAGCGAAAAGATTGATATGGATAAAAAGCAAAAAGTAATTTTATCTAGGGCTAAAGGTGCTGAGGAATTAGCGAAAGGAAAAATGGTGGTTGAAGGAGCTAATTTAAAAGTTAACGAGTATGGAAATACAATTTTTGCAGATTTCTTTTTCTTTATTACTGGTTTCCACGGTTTTCACGTATTTTCTGGTATTGTAATTAATATTATTATTTTCTTTAATGTAATCTTAGGTACTTATGAGAAAAGAGGACATTACGAAATGGTAGAAAAAGTAGGTTTATACTGGCACTTTGTAGATTTAGTTTGGGTATTTGTATTCACATTCTTCTACTTAGTATAATTGAAAAAATAGTTAAAAAATGGCACACGCACACGAATCACATACAAAAAGAATCTGGAATGTATTTTGGATTTTATCAGCAATAACCATAGTAGAAGTTGCTTTAGGTATTTTTAAACCAGCAGCACTTCACCTAACAAATTTTTTAGGAACAAGCCCTTTAAACTGGATTTTTATTATTTTAACCTTGGCAAAAGCTTACGGAATTACTTGGGCTTTTATGCATATGGAAGGTGAAAAAAAATGGTTTAGACGTGCTGTTGTATGGACAGCAATTTTCTTAATCTGTTACTTGGTAACCTTACTTTTAATAGAAGGTGATTATTTATACGAAACATTATCACCACTCGTGAGATGGTAATTTAACAAATCAGGTGGTTTTTAAACCACCTTTTTTTATAGCCAAAAATGTTAAAATATCTTAAAATCTAAACTTATAATTACATGCGTTTTTTTACTAAAAAAAGAGTTGTATTATTTTTGTTGTTTATATTTCCACTAATCTGTTTTTTAATTTTATCTACTGGAGAAAATAATTTTAAAAAACTGCCAATACTTACTCAAAATGTAACTGATATTGCAGATATAGAGGCATCAAATAGTGTTGCTCTAAAAGAGCATGTATCCATTGTTGTCTTTCTAGGGAATGATGTACAATCTATGGCTTCTGGGGTATTAAACCTAAATGAAAAAATATATAAGAAGTTTTTAGATTATAAAAAGTTTCAAATTATTGCTATTTATCCAAAGGATAAACAGGAAGATGTAAATGAACTTAAAGAAAAAATAGGTGCTTTTACAGATATGCAAAAATGGAAGTTTGTACCAAGTACATCATCAGCAATTGAAAGTTTTTATCAGAGTTTTGCTTACAACGAACCATTACTTAATTTAACATCAACCAAAGCATTTTTAATAGATAAAAACTTAAACTTACGCGGTAGATTAAATGATGATAAGACTAATAACAAATTATACGGTTACAATTTAAACTCCGTTGCTGAATTAAATGGAAAACTTAAAGATGATGTAAAAGTGTTGTATTACGAATATTATGCTGCCTTTAAGAATAAAAACAAAAACAAAGCAGATAGAAAAGAAGTAGGATTATGAATAAAAAATATTCTTACATAGGTATTGCCTTTATTATTTTGTTGTTTGGTATTTATACAGTGCCAAAAGTAGTTGATCGTTTTGCAGATAATGGTTTGGTATTCATTAAAAAAGTGAATGACGCTTCTAAAAACAGAAAAGTACCCGAATTTAGTTTTACAAATCAAGAAGGTAAAACCATTACCAATGAAACTTATTTAGGTAAAGTTTATGTTGTGGAATTCTTTTTTACAACCTGCCCATCAATTTGTCCGATAATGACAGATAAAATGTTGCTTTTGCAAGATGCCTTTTTTGGTAATCCAGAATTCGGAATTGCATCAATCTCTATAACTCCAGAAATAGATTCTCCAAAGATTTTAAAAGAATACGCTAAAAATAAAGGAATAACGCACAAGAATTGGCATTTATTAACAGGCAGAACTGAGAACTTTGTTTATGACTTGGCAAAAAAAGGTTTTAGCTTATATGCAGGCAAAGGCGATGAAAATCACGGAGGTTTTGAACACTCTGGATATTTTGCTTTAGTTGATAAAAATGGTTTTTTACGCTCAAGAAAAGACGATAAAGGCAATCCATTAATTTATTATAACGCAATTGCGGATAATAATTTTCCAGACCAAATAAAAGAATTAAAAGAAGATATTAAACTGTTGTTAAATGAGTAATACGAACATGAATTCAGCACAAAATCTAGCACAAGAAAAAAAGTATAAAAAAATCATTACTGCACTTTCTATCATTATTCCATTAGCAGTCGCTGCTCTTTTCGGGATTAACTTAAGAAAATTAGGGTTTGATGTAAAGCCATTAACATTTTTACCACCCATTTATGCCACAATAAACGGATTAACAGCAGTTTTATTGGTAGCAGCTGTATTGGCAATAAAAAAGGGAAATAGAAAACTACATGAGCAATTAAATACAGCTGCAATTGCTTGTTCGCTGGCTTTTTTGTTGATGTATATCGCATATCATATGACATCGGATTCTACAAAGTTTGGAGGAGAAGGAATTATTAGATACGTATATTACTTTATCTTAATATCACATATTGTATTGTCTGTAATTGTAATTCCGTTTGTGTTGTTAACCTATATGAAAGCTAAATTAACCGATTTTGAAGGACATAAAAAGATTGCTAAAAAAACATTCCCAATTTGGTTATATGTAGCTGTAACAGGCGTAATTATATACGTAATGATAGCTCCATATTATAGTTAGTTGTAGCTCATATAAAATCTATAAAAAATGGCTTTTTTTAAAAAAATACAAAAAACGGAATTCTGGAAAAACACTGTAAAAATTGCGATTCCATTTTTTATTTTCGTCACAATTATTTCTTTATTGATGAATAGTTGGAGAGAAATTTTCGCAGGAGATTTTACCAAAGTCGCAGAAGTGAATTTCAATAACGGAAAATGGATTACATTTTGGGGCTATAAAGTTTTTTTAAGTCTAGTTTATGGGATCTATATGACCAATAAGAATATGAAATAAAAAAAGCTGTCTGAAAAGTTTTTTAAACCTGTCATTTCGAATTTATGGAGAAATCTAAATTGCTGAAATATAGTTGAATAGATTTTTCGGCTCCATTGTTAGCTTCGCTAGCTACTTTCTATCAAAATATATTTTGATTTCAGTAATGCTTAAAATGACAAAATTTAGTACTTTTTAGACAGCCTTTTTTTATTTAATTAAATTATCTTAATCAATCTAACTGAATTAAATTAATAGTACTTTCTTTTACTTTTTGATTCAATTCTTTTACATTTTTATCAAAGAGTACATAAAGTTTCGCCAATTCAGCATCAATATCTTTTGTAATTTCAATTTTAAAGTCAATGGCTTGTTGCGTTGGTGCATAATTGCCAATTCTAGTCAATGAATTTAAATGGCCTAATTTGTTATTCAAACGAATTGGAAAATTCAAAGGATCTTGTCCACTTTTAGATTTTGTTTGATATAAAGTTTCTTCAATAGTTGTCATTTCTTTAACCAAAGCATTTGCAAAATCAAGCAAATCTTTGTGTTTCTTTTTATCTTTAATTGATTTTTTTAACAAATCAACCTGACTTCTAACCTTCTTCACATTTTTTAAAGCTTTATGAATTTCAGTCATTTTACTATTAATGTCGTTAATAAAATCAAACTGAGCCTTCATATCACTTTCAGTAGCTTCAGACATCGGGTTTCTTACAATCGTGAAATTCTGTGATTGTTTTACATCATTTACACGCAACTCAGCCTTATAAGTGCCAGGCAAAGCCATTGGGCCAGCCAAAGAAGCCCACCATAAAATCATCCCTTTCACAGATTCTGCACCATCATACATCATATTCCAATTAAAGATATTATTACCATCTTCAACCTTTAAAGTGCCGTCTTTATTCTCTTTATTTGGTTTTGTAGAGAATGTTTTAATCAACTTATTATTCTTATCAAAAATAGAAATGGCAATGGTATCTTTTTTATCAACTTCTTTAATATAATAGTACATGTTAACACCACCAGAATGATTGGTTCCAGCAGTTCTAGATGTTCTTCCACGTCCACCAGATAAATTGTAAGCATCTTTTGGTTGATATAAAACGATGTCTTCTTTTAAAGTGGATGAACTAAGCTGATGTAAAGGAGTTAAATCGTCAATAATCCAAAGCGCACGACCTTGAGTAGCTGCAATTAAATTGTCATCTTTTATTGCCAAATCTGTAATAGGCACAATTGGTAAATTTTGTTGAAAAGATTGCCAATTTTCACCATCATCAAAAGAAATATACATGCCTTTTTCTGTACCTGCATACAACAAACCTTTGCGTTTTGGGTCTGCTCTTAAAGCTCTTGTAAAATCTTCATTAGCAATTCCGTTGGTTATTAATTTCCAAGATTTACCATAGTTTTCGGTTTTATAGATGTAAGGTTGATAATCGCCAGATTTGTATTTTGTACCAACAATATAAGCACCTCCTTTTGTAAAAGGATCTACTTCAATACAGTTAATCATCATCCATTCAGGCATTTTTTTAGGAGTGATGTTGTCCCAACTTTCACCATTATTTTTAGAAACATGTACTAATCCATCATCAGAGCCTGTGTAAATTAGTCCAGGTTCATAAGCAGATTCTGTCGCTGCGAAAATAGTGCCATAATACTCTACACCTGTATTGTCTTTAGTAATTGGGCCACCTGATGGCCCTAAGGTTTTAGGATCATTTCTTGTTAAATCTGGACTAATTAATTTCCAAGATTGTCCTTCGTTTTCAGTTACATGCAAATGATTTGATGCAGCATACAATCGTTTTTTGTTATTTGGCGAAAAGAAAATTGGAAAATTCCATTGAAAACGATACTTAAAATCTTCAGCTCCATGGCCCATAGGATCATCTGGCCATACATTTATTGCTCTAGTTTCATTGGTTTTATGATTTACTCTAGTTAATAATCCACCATAACTACCACCATAAACAATATCATCATTTAAAGGATCTACTGCAATATGTGCACTTTCACCACCAGCAGTGCTTTCCCAATCAGATTCTGTAATAAATCTTCCATCATTTCTATGGGCAATTCGCACAGTAGAATTATCTTGTTGTGCTGCTAAAATTCGATATGGAAAATGATTGTCTGTAGTAACCCTATAAAATTGCGAAGTGGGTTGATTCATATAAGTACTCCAATTTTCTCCAGCATCAAAAGAAATTTGTGCTCCACCATCATCACCAATAATCATACGTTGATTATCTTCTGGAGCAATCCATAAATCGTGATGATCTCCATGAGGCGCATTATAAGTTTTGTAGGTTTTTCCACCATCCGTAGATTTGTGATAACGTACATTTAAAACATATAAAATGTCTTCATCTTGGGTATCTGCATACAAACGCGTGTAATACCAAGCTCTTTGTCGTAATTTCCTTTCAGAATTGATTAGATTCCAAGTTTTACCAGCATCAATAGATTTGTAAACGCCCCCTTTTTTATTTTCGATTAAAGCATAAACAATATCAGAATTTACTGGCGAAACTGTAACTCCTGCAATTCCCCAAATACCAGAAGGTAAACCTTTGTTGGTAGAAATATTTGTCCAAGTTTCACCTTCATCTGTACTTTTCCATAGAGCAGAACCCTCACCACCAGAAGACAAACTGTAAGGTGTTCTGCGCACATTCCAAGTAGTTGCATATAAAATTCTTGGATTATTAGGATCGATAATTAAATCTACAACTCCAGCATTTTCATTGGCAAATAAAACTTTTCGCCAAGTTTCACCACCATCTGTAGTTTTATAAACGCCACGTTCTTGAGTAGGTTTGTATAAATCTCCCATAACTCCTGCAAAAACAACATCGGCATTTTTTGGATGAATTCTCATTCTTGGAATATGTCTTGAGTTTTTTAAACCCATATGTCTCCAAGATTTTCCGCCATTTACAGATTTCCAAATTCCATCTCCAGATGAAACATTTCCACGTACGGTTTTTTCGCCCATGCCAACATATAATACGTTATTATCTGATTCTGAAACTGCAACAGCACCTACCGAACCTCCAAAAAATCCGTCAGAAATATTTTGCCATGTATTACCAGCATCTGTAGTTTTCCATACACCACCTCCTGTAGCACCCATATAAAAAAGATTAGCTTTGCCTGCAACACCTGTTACAGCTGCACTTCTTCCACCTCGAAAAGGACCAATATTTCGCCATTTTACAGCGCTAAAATATTCTTCAGAAACTTTGGTAGATTTTTTTTGTGCATTAACTTTGGCATTTGCAGAAAAGAGGATGCAAACTGCCAGAAAAAAGAATTTTTTCATGTTGGTTAGTTATAAATTTGAGCATTAAAAATAAGAATTAAAATCAAGTTTTAGAATGGACATATTGTTAAATGTTTTATCGGATAAAAAAATACACCAAGAAATAACAATCTCTGGTTCTAAAAGCGAATCGAATAGATTGCTGATTTTACAAAAACTTTTTCCTGAAATTACTATTGAAAATTTATCAGATTCAGATGATTCTGTGCACATGCAACATGCACTTTCTACAAATGATGAGTTAGTAGATATTGGTCATGCAGGTACAGCAATGCGATTTTTAACTTCTTATTTTGCTGTTAATGCTGGTAGAAAAACGGTTTTGACAGGTTCAGAGAGAATGCAAAACAGACCTATTGAAATTTTGGTAAATGCGCTAAAAGATTTGGGAGCAGAAATTACCTATGAAGCCAAAGAGGGCTATCCTCCAATCTGTTTGAACGGAACAAGATTAATTAAAGATAAAGTACAAATAAATGGTAATGTAAGTAGCCAATATATTTCTTCTTTATTATTAATTGCTTCAAAATTAGAAAATGGTTTAGAAATTGAATTAATTGGTAAAATTACTTCTGTACCTTATATAAATATGACTTTAAGTTTGTTAACGCAATTAGGTATTGACAATACATTTAAAGGTAATTTTATAAAGGTTTTTCCTAAAAATTCCATAGCAAAACAAACTGTTGTTGTAGAATCAGACTGGTCTTCTGCGAGTTATTTTTATTCTATTATTGCGCTATCAGAAATTGGGTCTACCATTCAATTATCTGCCTATAAAAAAGAAAGTTTACAGGGCGATTCTTGCTTGGCAGAAATTTACCAACATTTTGGTGTTTCTACTACTTTTGGTGATCATTTTATCACTTTAAAAAAAGAAAGATTAACAACCAAATCAACCTTGGAAATCAATTTAAAAAATGCACCAGATATTGCACAAACCATTGCAGTAACTTGTTTCGCTGAAGGTATTCCTTGTAATTTATCAGGTTTACATACTTTAAAAATCAAAGAAACTGATCGTTTGGTGGCTTTAGATGATGAACTATCTAAATTAGGCGCATCAATTTCTGTTACTGATAAAAGTCTACATTTAAAAGTTTCATCAACCATCAACAAAAACATCGCCATAAAAACGTATAACGATCATAGAATGGCAATGGCTTTTGCACCTTTGGCATTAAAAGTACCGATTCAAATAAATAATGCAGAGGTAGTTACAAAATCATACCAAAAATTTTGGGATGATATGCAACAAATTGGTATTGTAATTGATGAACTTTAAATATAAATAGCTAAACACTTGACAACGCCTATCTTGATATCGTATATTTGCGGTTTTTACAGCAAAATATACTTATGAAATTATCAAATTTTGATTTTGAATTACCAGAGGAGCTTTTAGCATTATATCCTGCAGAACATAGAGATGAATCTCGTTTAATGGTTTTGAACAAAAAAGAGCAAACTATTGAACATAAAACGTTTAAAGACGTTATTAATTATTTCGATGAAGGAGATATCTTAATGCTAAATAACACTAAGGTTTTCCCTGCAAGAATGTATGGAAATAAAGAAAAAACGGGTGCAAGAATCGAAGTATTCTTATTGCGTGAGTTAAATTCTGAAAACAGATTGTGGGATGTTTTGGTAGATCCTGCTAGAAAAATAAGAATTGGTAATAAGTTGTTTTTTGGTGATGATGATAGTTTAGTAGCAGAAGTTATTGATAATACAACTTCTAGAGGAAGAACGTTACGTTTTTTGTTTGATGGTAGTTATGAAGCGTTTAGAGAAAAATTATTAGAATTAGGAGAAACACCATTACCAAAAGCCATAAAAAGAGAGGTAGAACCTTCAGACGAAGAACGTTACCAAACTATTTATGCAAAACACGAAGGCGCAGTTGCTGCACCAACAGCAGGTTTACATTTTTCTAAACATTTGTTAAAGCGTTTAGAAATTAAAGGGGTAGATTTTGCTGAAATGACTTTACATGTGGGCTTAGGTACATTTAGTCCAGTAGAAGTAGAAGATTTATCGAAACATAAAATGGACTCAGAGCAAATTGTAATTCCTGCTAATACTGCTGATAAAATTAACCAAGCAAAAGAAGAAAAAAGAAGAATTTGTGCAGTAGGGACTACTGTAATGAGAACTGTAGAATCTTCAGTTTCCTCTAATCAAAAACTTAATGCTTATGAAGGTTGGACCAATAAATTTATTTTTCCACCTTATGATTTTAGTATTGCAAATGCAATGATTACTAATTTTCACGAACCAAAATCTACTTTAATGATGCAGGCAGCAGCCTTTGCTGGGTACGATTTTTTAATGGAAGCCTATAAAATAGCTGTAAAAGAAGGTTATAAATTTTCTACTTACGGAGATGCTATGCTAATTATCTAAGTAAATTAACGTCAAGAATTTCAAGACTGGCAATGCTACATTGTCAGTCTTTTTTTTTGGGCATTCCCTTTCAGGGCGCGCTTTCCATTATATCCCTGAAACAAGTTCAGGGGATGCCATTTCAATCGCTAATGCAGGCTTACTTAAAAACAACAAGCTGCACCTCAAAATATATGTGTATTTTTGCCATTGTAATCTTTGAATAGAAAATTTTGATTAAAAAGAAAGACATTAGAGCCCTAACCAAAGAACAATTGCGCAATTTTTTTGTAGAAAATGGTGATAAAGCGTTTCGTGGAAATCAAGTTTATGAATGGCTTTGGAACAAGTCATTACACACTTTTGAGGATATGACCAACATTTCTAAACAAACTCGAGAAATGTTAGAAAACAACTTTGTTATAAATCATATCAAAGTAGATTCCATGCAAAAAAGTAACGATGGTACCATAAAAAATGGGATTAAATTACACGATGGTTTGGTGGTAGAATCTGTTTTAATACCTACAGAAAAACGAACCACAGCTTGCGTATCTAGTCAAGTTGGTTGCAGTTTAGATTGTTTGTTTTGTGCAACAGCGCGTTTAAAGCGAATGCGAAATTTAAATCCTGATGAAATTTACGATCAAGTGGTTGTGATTGATAAACAAAGCAGGTTATATCACAATCATAAATTAACCAATATCGTTTTTATGGGTATGGGTGAGCCTTTAATGAATTATAAAAATGTGCTAAAATCTATAGAAATGATTACTTCTCCTGAAGGTTTAGGAATGTCTGCCAAAAGAATTACAGTGTCAACATCTGGCGTGCCAAAAATGATTAAAAAAATGGCAGATGAAGAAGTAAAATTCAATTTAGCAGTGTCTTTGCATTCTGCTATTGATGAGGTAAGAACCTCAATTATGCCTTTCAATACTACATTTCCTTTAAAAGATTTAAGAGAATCTTTAGAATATTGGTACGCAAAAACCAAACGAGCAATTACGTATGAATATGTGGTTTGGGAGGGTATTAACGACCGAAAAGAAGACATAAAAGCCCTTGTTGAGTTTTGTAAGTATGTGCCTTGTAAAGTAAATTTAATAGAATATAACCCAATTGATGATGGGCAATTTCAACAAGCAAGCAATGCTGCCATTAACAATTATATTTCTAATTTAGAAATGCACGATATTACTATAAACGTAAGACGTAGTAGAGGAAAAGATATAGACGCTGCTTGCGGACAGTTGGCCAATAAATCTTAACCAATATTTAAGTTTTCTTTCATTTTAATTCGATTTAGCTTCCTCTTTTATTTCGTATTTTTGCAAACCAAGTAAAGCCTGCATGAAGCCAGTAGAACTTATTAAATTACCCATCAAACAAGAGATGGAACTTTTTGAGAAAAAGTTCAGAGAGGCTATGCTTTCTAAAGTGCCGTTATTAAACAGAATTACCTATTACATTATCCGTAGAAAAGGAAAACAAATGCGCCCAATGTTTGTTTTTTTAATTGCCAAAATGGTGTCAGATGGTAATTTTGATGAGAGAACGTATAGAGGAGCATCTATTATAGAATTAATTCATACTGCAACTTTGGTGCATGATGATGTTGTAGATGATAGTAATAGAAGACGTGGTTTTTTCTCTATAAACGCACTTTGGAAAAATAAAATTGCAGTTTTAGTAGGCGATTATCTCTTATCTAAAGGCTTATTGTTATCAATTGATAATGATGATTTTGATTTGTTAAAATTGATTTCAATCGCGGTTCGTGAAATGAGCGAAGGCGAATTATTACAAATTGAAAAAGCCAGAAAATTAGACATTACAGAAGAGGTATATTTTGATATTATCCGTCAAAAAACAGCCACTTTAATTTCAGCTTGTTGTGGAATAGGTGCTGCATCAGTTGGTGCAAAAAATGATGTAGTACAGCAAATGCGAAAGTTTGGTGAATACATTGGAATTGCTTTTCAAATAAAAGATGATTTGTTTGATTATAGTGATGAAAAAATAGGAAAACCAACAGGTATTGATATCAAAGAACAAAAAATGACGCTGCCGTTAATTTATACGTTAAACAATTGTTCTAAAAAAGAAAAAGCTTGGTTAATCAACTCAGTAAAAAAACACAATAAGGATAAAAAGCGGGTAAAACAAGTTATTAATTTTGTGAAAAAAAATGGTGGCATAGAATATACCACCACAAAAATGAATTCTTATAAAAATAAGGCCATTACTATTTTACAAGAGTATCCAGATTCTCCTTATAAAAAATCATTACTCCAAATGATTGATTATGTGGTAGAACGTAAGGTCTAATCTATATTTAAATTATAACTTTTAGGATATTTTACGGCATATTTTAGGGTAAAATTTTGCACTACTTTTTTAGGTAAATTTATATTCCATCTAATTTCTCCAGTTTTAGGATTTAAAACTCCAGTGGTTACATCAGTATCTAATTCAATTTTTATTTCTTCTGATTTTGATATAGGAATCTGATCTAAAACCACAATATTTATGGGCTCACTTTTGTTATTTTTAATTGAATAATTCCATATTCTAGATTCTTCTTTTTTGTTGCCAATAAATTGTTTTGTTGTAAAATCTTTTTCTTTAGTTCTAGTTACGCTTACGTTTTTATCAATACCTAAAGAAATTTCTAGCTCTTTTTGTGCAAACCTTGTATCGAGTAAAGTAGTTCCTGTAAATGTATCTTCAAAATAAATATTAGCCTCAGCTTCTAATAAATTAAATTTTTCCCAATCACTAATTTTTGCTAC
Source organism: Polaribacter sp. (assembly GCF_965660385.1). Taxonomy (GTDB): domain Bacteria; phylum Bacteroidota; class Bacteroidia; order Flavobacteriales; family Flavobacteriaceae; genus Polaribacter. The sequence continues at coordinate 38,535 of NZ_CBFHZT010000023.1, read as the reverse complement.
TAAAAAAGCACTTTGTTCAGCTTTAGGAAAAGAGTAATATTGATAATCTGTAGAAATATTAAAACTTCTCATTGGAATGCTAAAATTTGTATTGCTAGATTTTATAGAATAAGGTTTAACCACTTCAAAATTAACAGTAGTTTGGTTCACTACTTGTTTAGTATCTATTGTACTTACCTTTTCTTCTTTAATAGATGATGAAGCGTCTCTTATAGAAATACCGGCTGCTTTTCCAGATAAAGCTGTACTAATGTTTCTTTTATTTTTACTGCTCCCTTTTCTTTGGGTTCCATAGCCAACTACTACAATTTCATCTAATGCATTATAATCTTCTTCGAGAATAACATTAATGGTATTACTAGTTACAGGCACTTCTTTGGTTTTGTAACCAAGGTAGCTAAAAACTAAACTACTATTATTTTGTGGAGTTTCTATTGAAAAATTTCCATCAAAATCTGTGCTTGTTCCTATTGTGGTACCTTTTATTTGAACTGATACACCAGGTAAAGGCGTTCCAGAGCCACTAACATTACCATTTACGCTGTTTATTTTATCATTATAATTTGGTGGAAGTGTGCCATAATCTATAAAATAAGGGATGATTTCTTTTACTTTGTTAGACTTTGTTGGGTTACCAGAAGAGAAACTAAGCTTTACATTGGTCCAGTCTATTTTTGAATTTTGATATAAGTTTGCTTTATAAACTAACTCCAAGGGAGTGTTGATGTTTTTTACGCGGACATCATAAGAAGGATACCACCCAACATTATCCACATTATAGGTTAAGGTAAATTTGGTTTGCTTGGCAACCTCAGATTTTAAACGAATAACAATTTCACCAGAGCCAAAGTTTATTTTTGGATTCACCTCGTTGATTTGTTTCTTTAAATTAGAAATCGATAACTCTAATTTTAGAATTTCTTTTTTTAGTTTAAATTCTTTGGTTTTTAAACTTCTAATTTTATCGCCATAATAGTTGGCTGCTTCTTTAAAGGTTGTAGCTGTTAAGGTTTGATTTCCGCCAATAGACTTATTAGATTTTAAAAATAAAATTTCTTCTTTAATAATCTCTAAATCAACATTTTTAGAACTAACAAGGTTTTCAATAGCTTTTAATTCTGTTTCTAAATTGTTGAGTTTAGTATTCTTTTTTATCGGTTTTAAATAGTCTTTCTGAAAATTAATGGCTTGAATTTCGATATCTTTAGCTTTAACCTGAATGCTTTTGCCATCAACAAAAGGCGATAAATTCACAAACTTTAAGGTATTTTCTCCTTTTACCAAAGAAACTGTTTTTTCTCTATGAATTTGAGCGTTTTTTAAGAAAACAACCGCTGATTTTACTTCAGATTTTAAAATATTTTCCTTTAAATTTTGAGCTTTGATAGAAAAGGTAAAAAGGAGGCCAAATAGTAAAACTGTACTTTTTTTCATAAGAATAAATTTTGGATGATAGTTAGAGATCAAAAATAGGTCTTTAGAGTTTGTGTAGAAAACTACACTTCGTAAAATGGTTATTTGAGTTAGTGAAAAAGGTTTTTTGCCAAGTTAAATTGATAAAATATAGTTTTTTATTATTTTTGAGTTGATTATTTATATGTACATCAAAAATAGCAGCTATGAAAAAAATTCTCCCTCTTTTTGTAATTACTCTTATGTGTTTGTTTAAAACAAAAGCACAAAACTCTTTTGATATTGTTTTTGCTCAAAATACAAAACAAGATAGTAGATGTAGTTATTTTAATAGTTATTTTAAGCAAACCCCCAAAGAAATTGGATTTTCTATCCAAAGAGAAAACGACAAACTTTACTTTGTAGTTACAGATAAAAAATGGGCTATAAACCTGTTTAAAAAATCAGGAGATGGAATAGCAATAGACGTAGTTTCAAAATCGAGATATGCATGTGATAAAACTATAGAAGATACGCAAATAAAAGGAACTATTTTAAAACCTGTTTATGCCAAACAATTGGTTAGAGGTTTTAAACCAACACTAGGTAAACGATTTAGAACTTTAGTTGGTACAGTACCATCAAATTTAATAAATGACGAGTTAGAATTTAATATTTTGTTCTTAAACAATAAAGTATTGTGTAGATACCAACGTATTTACAATTTAGAGTCTTATCCTTGGGATTTGTTAGATATGGGTATTTACCTCGATTCTTTAGTTTATAAATCAAAAAAAATTACAAATACTGAAGATAAATTTATAACTAAATACAAAAAATTAAAATTTATAATTCCTTTTAAAAAAAACAAATCTGAATATTTACCAGAAGATATAAAACCGCTTTATGACTCTTTGAGGTTGACTGATTTTAACATAAAAAAAATAAATATAAAAGCCTACTCTTCAATTGAAGGTAGTTTAGAACGGAATTTAGAATTGCAAAAACAAAGAGCAAATAGTATTGTTAAATCGATGCAATCTTTTCAAAAACCTGATATTGAAACTGAGATTACCACTTCTGAAAACTGGGTTGAGTTTTTAAATGATATTTCAAAAACGAAGTATAAAAATTTTGTAACACTTTCTAAAAAGGAAACCAAGCAAAAAGTTATTGGTACAGTTTCTAAGGAACTAGAGATGTACTTAAAAAATCATAGAAAAGCAGTAATTACTTTAGCTTTAGAAAAGAAAGATAAATACAAAGATATGAGTACCTCTTTGTTGATTTCAACGTTTAATAAACTAATTGATTCAGAAAATGTAGATGAAGCTTTAATAGTTCAAAACTCGCTTTTTGAGAAAATAAAAGAAGAAAATTCACCTGACAAATTAAAACAATTGACTGTACCAAAACAGTTAAAATTTACTTCAATTTTAAATAAGAATAGTATCATTAAATATGAGATGGATTTGCGCTATGCAAAAATTGTATTTGATGAATTAAAAACCCTGGAAAATTTAGCTCCAAAAAATATAAAAGTAAAATATAATTTAGTGGTAACAAGATTTATTATTTGGAGAAACAATTGGGAAGATATTAATGAGAAAACCTTGAAAAAGCAAATCATTGATTTAAAAAAGTATGGAGTTGAGCAAAGTTTAATTGATAGAATGTTAGTTAATTTTCATATCGTAAAAGCCGAAAAAAATATGAGAGCCAGAAAATATGAAGCAAAAGATGCATCTTTAGAGTTTATAATTGATACTTATAAAAATTTTAAACTATCAAATTATGATTACCTAAGTTTAGCTCAATTTTTAAATTATTATTCGAATAAAGATGATGCAATAGATGTTTTAGATCATAAGGTAAGAACCATTACTGTAGATGAAGATTTGTTGTTTTATTATCTTAATTTAACCATTACCAATACATTTAATGTAGCTTCAGAAAATTATAGAACAATGATGTTGAATGCTATCAATTTAAATGAAAAAAGATTCTGTAAATTATTCAATTCTTCTTTAAATGATGGTGTTACTTTTCAGTTATTAGAAAATGAATATTTAAGAAAAACATATTGTGAAAATTGTAGTAAAGACTAGTTTTATAAACTCAATAACTCTTCTACAAAATCTCTTTTGTTAGACAATCTAGGCACTTTGTGTTGACCACCTAACTTATTTTTTTTCTTTAGCCAATCATAAAAAAGCCCTTTTCGTGCCACATGTATTTTTGGCATTGCTAATGTCATAGAATTGTAACGTTTTGCTTCGTAATCTGAGTTGATGGCTTTTAACGAATTGTCTAACATTTCTGTAAAATAACTCATATTTTCTGGTGGGTTGTTAAACTCTATAATCCATTCATGACCACCACTTTTTTTATCTTCCATAAAAATAGGGCCAACTGTATAATCAGAAATAATAGCATTAGTTTTTTCGCAAGCTAACTTTAAAGCATCCTCTACATTTTCAATATTCAACTCTTCACCAAAAACATTAATATAATGTCTGGTTCTACCTGTAATTTTAATTCTATAAGGGTCTAATGATGTAAAACGGATGGTGTCACCAATTAAATAGCGCCATAAACCGCTATTTGTGGTAATTATTAAAGCATAATCAATCCCTTTTTGTACATCAGAAATAGGAATAGTTTTAGAGTTTTCACCTGCATAATCAGCCATTGGTATAAACTCATAGAAAATTCCATAATCTAACATCAACAATAATTCTTTAGAGTTATTTTGATCTTGTATCGCAAAAAAACCTTCGGAAGCATTATAGGTTTCGTAATATTTAAAATCAGCTTTCGGAATTAATTTTTTATATTGTTCTCTATAAGGGTTAAAATTTACGCCTCCATGAAAATACACTTCTAAATTTGGCCAAACTTCTAAAATATTATCTTTTCCTGTACGCTCTAAAACATTATTTAATAAAACCAACATCCAACTAGGCACGCCTACCAAACTTGTAATATCTTCATGAATGGTTTCTTCAATTATAGCATCCATTTTGGTTTCCCACTCAGCCATTAAGGCAACTTCTTGACTTGGTGCAGAACTGTAATCTGCCCAAAAAGGTAAGTTTTCAGTTATAATCGCAGACAAATCACCAAAATAAGAATTATTGTCTTTGTAAATTTCAGAACTACCTCCCAATCGTAATCCTTTGCCTGTAAAAAGTTGTGTTTCTTCGTTATTGTTAATGTATAAACACAACATATCTTTACCAGCCTTCATGTGGCAATACTCTAAAGCTTCGCTACTAACAGGTATAAATTTACTTTTAGCATTGGTGGTGCCACTAGATTTTGCAAACCATTTAATATGACTTGGCCAGAATAAATTTTGTTCTCCTTTTCTACAACGTTCAATTAAAGGTTCTATAGTTTCATATTTGTGAATTGGCACCAATCTTGTAAAATCTCTATAATTTTTTATGGATGAAAATTGATGTTGGTTACCAAATTCTGTGCGTTTAGCAGTAGAAATTAATTTTAATAAGACTTCGTTTTGTACATCATTTGGATATTTTAAAAACAACTCTATTTGATGAATCCTTTTTTTTAAAAACCAGGAAATTATAGAATTTACTAAAGGAAAGGCCATGAATTAAGTTCGATTTTTTACGTAATTTTGTGAACAGCTAAAAATACTAAAATTTGTTATGCAATATCAAGGTGTCTTAAAAAAAATGAAAACTGAAAATTCAGCCGAAATTCAGTATTATTTAGATATGAAAACTGATTTCATTAATGTCAATCAGTTAATAGATAAAGAAATTTCTATCAGTTTTGTAACTTTTGAGTGCTTAAATTGCCATTTAGAAAAGAAAATATACAGACAAGGTTTTTGTCAATCGTGCTTTTTTGATACTCCAAATGCAGGCGATTGGATTATGCGTCCTGAGCTAAGTAAAGCACATTTAGATATTGAAGATCGTGATTTAGCCTATGAAAAGCAAGTACAATTGCAGCCACATATTGTGTATTTGGCAAATTCTAGCAATGTAAAAGTTGGTGTAACTAGAAAACAACAAGTGCCTACAAGATGGATAGATCAAGGTGCACATGAAGCTATAGAAATTGTAGAAGTGCCTAATCGATATTTAGCAGGAATTACAGAAGTTGCCTTAAAAGAGCATGTTGCAGATAAAACCAATTGGCGAAAAATGCTAAAAAATGATATTGAGGATGAAAATTTAGTGGAATGGAGAGAAAAATTAAAACAATACATACCTGAGGAAGCTAAAGCGTTTTTTATAGAGCATAATGAAGAAACGAATTTGAATTTTCCAGTAACCAAATACCCAGAAAAACCTAAAAGTTTAAACTTGATAAAAACGCTAAAATACAAAGGAAAATTAGTGGGTATAAAAGGACAATATTTAATTTTTGAAGATGAAACCGTTTTTAATATTAGAAGCAATGAAGGTTTGGTAGTGAATATCGAAGTTTAATTTGATAAAATAAAGAATATTGTAATTACAAAATGTCAGTTCGAGTGATTTTGAGGAACGAAAAAATAGTATCGAGAACATTTTTTAAGTTAAAACTTTTGTTCTCGATACAAATTTTACTCATTTCAATCGTAAAATTCACTCGGACTGACAGCGTTTTATCAAAATTCAAAATAAGTGATAAATAATAATTCGTATTATGATTTTTGAACAAAAAGAAATACAATTACAACCTTACAAAAGAGGCTTTCATTCCATTACAGAAGCGGTAATAAGGGCTTTCCCAGAAATCAAAATCATAGAAAAAGGCTTCCTAAAAGTATTTATAAAACATACCTCAGCAAGTTTAACCATTAATGAAGATGCAGACCCAAGTGTAAGAGTAGATTTTGAAAGTCATTTTAACAAAATGGTTGCAGAAAATGAGCCATACTATATCCATACTTACGAAGGTTCTGATGATATGCCAGCGCATTTAAAGGCATCTTTATTAGGCAGTACAGTAGAAATTCCGATTGCAAAAGGTCGCTTAAATTTAGGAACCTGGCAAGGTATTTATTTATGCGAACATAGAAATTATGGAGGTGCTAGAAAATTAGTGCTTTCTGCATTTGGGGTTTAGCTTTTGCTATTAATTAACTGCTCTAAAATAGTTTCTACACCAAAATCGTCATTACTTTTAGTAGTATATTTTGCAATTTTTTTGATGTCTTTATGTGCATTTTGCATGGCAAAACTTAAACCAGCTTCTTGCATCATTTCTATATCATTATGATAATCTCCAAAAACCATAGTTTCTGCTTTGGTTACATTTAAAAGTTTTTGTACTTCTCTTAACGCATTGCCTTTATTGGCTTTCTCATCAGAAATATCTAACCAATTTATTCCTGAAACTTTAAGTAGAATTTCGTTGTTTAAGTGCTTTATTTCTGGATAAATAAATTGCTCAGATGAATCAAAATGATACACAGCAATTTTAAAAACAGGTACTGTTTTAGCAATTTTTTCTAAATCATCAACTTGTTGAAAACTTGCATAAAATTCCTGAAAAAGTTCAATAAAATAATCATCTTTACTCTCTATATAAGCAGCATCATCACAACACAAAACGATATTTGCGCCTTTAATATTTCTTAAAACAGGAATTAATTTTAGTACTTTTTCTGATTCTAGAAAGTTAGATAAAAGCACTTTTTCTCCTTTTTTGGCAACACCACCATTTTCAGCAATTACATAGATATCGTCTTTTATTTTCTTTAACCTTTCAACAATACTGTTGTGTTGTCTTCCGCTGGCTGCACAAAAAAGAACATTTTTTTCTTGAAGTTTTTGAAAAAGAGTAAAAAAATGTGGACTCACTTCGTGCTTGGAATTTAGCAAAGTGCCATCCATATCAGAAACAATAAGTTTTACTTTAGAAAAATCAATCATTTTATCTTGTGGAATCTCTAATTACAATATCGGTTTTAATTACTTCTGTAGTGATGTCTTTATTTTTATTCTTGAGTTTATCAATTAAAATTTGAGTAGCTTTTTCGCCTATTTGTTCTCCATGCTGACTTATAGTTGTCATTTTTGGGCTAGAGTGTCTTGATAAAATTCCGTTAGAAAATGCAATTACAGAAACATCTTTTGGTATTTTTTTACCACTTTTTTTAATGGCTTTCATTGCTGAAACAGCTACAGATTCTCCAGTGGCAATCACTGCATCTATTTCGTTGGCTTGTATAAAAGGTTTTAATACATTTTTATATTTTTTGTAATCTTTTTCAATAATATTTAAAACTAAATCTTCTTTAAACACAAGACCAACTTTTTCCAACCCTTTTTTGTATCCTAAAAAGCGTTGTTTACCAATATATAAATCGCTCATGGTAGATACAAACGCTATTTTTTTGTGTCCTTTTTTATATAAAAACTCCACTGTATTTGCGGCTGAATTGATATTATCAGTTACCACTTTATCACACGCAATCGATTGAGCAACTCTATCAAACATAACCACAGGTGTTCCGTTTTCAATAGATTCTTTAAAATGGTCGAATTTGTTATTTAATTCTGTTTCCTTTGCCATTGATAATAAAAAACCATCTATGCTTCCATTAGAAAGCATTTCAATAATTTCTACTTCTTTATCAAAAGATTGATTAGAGATGCAAGTAATTACTTTATACCCCTGTTTTAATGCTGTTTTTTCTATGCCTTTAAATACTTGCGCAAAGAAATAATTTAACATGGTAGGCATAATTACACCAATTGTTTTTGTGCTTCTATTCTTTAAGCTTAACGCATTAAAGTTAGGTTTGTAATTATGTGCCTTAGCATATTTTTGAATTTTTTCTTTTGTGGCTTCGCTTATCTCATAGCTGTCATTCAATGCTTTAGAAACCGTGGAAATGGAAACATTAAATTGTTTAGCGATGTCTTTAATGGTTAGTTTTTTCATAAAAAAAATTAAACACTAATATATAAAAATAAAGCCATTACTAATTTAAAAAATTAGTAAATCTGAACTTTCTTTTTTGTGTTTTTTATAACCTCATAAATTAAATAGCAAAAAACAAACATATATTCAATACTAACAAACCATAAATTTTCTTGCCAGGGTAAATTTGAATATGCTTGATAACTTAAAATAATAACAAAACTCCATATAACAGGAAATTTATATTTTGTAAAAATCGATAAGATTATTGGTGTTGCCAAATACCAAGGATGAACAGTTGTAGCTGTAAAATAGTAGAAACATAAGCCAAATAGCATAGCCGTAAAGAGCTGTATTATTGAAGTGCTTTTTTTGAAGAACGTTAAGATAATAAGAAATAAAATGGTTAAAATAGGAGTGATCTTACCAATAATAGCAATCTCATTATAGCCTCTAAATAAGTAGCCTATTTCTCTAAAGAGGTAATAAAAGCTAGCATTAAATTCAAAGCTTTTAAACCACAACCCTACAGAATTTGAATAGTTATCGATTAAGGTTGATGAATAAAAAGGTAGAAATAAAGAAAGAGTTGTGACTAGTATAATGATATAAAATGTAATTAATTGAAAGATTCCTTTACCGTGAAAATTTAACTTAGGACGATAAGAATTTGGTGATGTAATAGTAGCTTTACCAACTGTAGATTGCTTTGTTTTACTTGCAATGGCTTTTTTTTGTTTTACAAACCATTGAAAAAATAAAGGTAAAAACAATAAAGGAATAAGCTTTACAGAAACAGAACAAGCTATAAAAATTGCGGCTAAAATCCATTTTTGTTGATATAGTTTGTACATCCCCAGAATAAAGAAGAATAACATTACAGGTTCAAAGTGTAAATTACCTGTCATTTCTATAATGATAAAAGGATTTAAAATGTACCAAAAAATATTTTTGACGGGTAAATTTAATTTTTCCAAAAGTTGTTTTCCAAAATATAAAATACCAATATCTGCCAAAATAATAATCAACCTTAAGACTATCACAGAACCAAAAATACTTTTACTATAAAAAACTGCAGCAATTAAAAAACAAAGCTGATTTAAAGGTGGGTAATTGGTATAATGGCTACCATTCAATTCGCCCATTCCTACATACAGCTCCTTAGCTTGCGCAATAGGGTAGTTGTTTTGTTGTATAAAAGTTTCTGGTAGTGATAAGTAAGGGTTTAAACCTTCTAAAATCATTCTTCCATCCCAAATAAATCTGTAAAAATCTTGGGATAAATTAGGAGTTGCAAATAAAAATATCAACCTAAAAATAATGGAAACACCAACTAAGTTTGTAAATGAAATTTGATTGTTTTTTATTAAAAAATAAAAACAACCAAAAAGTGAAAACCACAAAAAACAAAGCAGATAAAATGAGGTTCTTTCTAAGAAATAAGCAAATAAAAAGTAGAGAATTATACTACTAATAATTAGTAAAACATGTTGTTTTTGTTTTAATAAAGACATTGCTATGCTTTAGAGAAAATAGACTTGAAAAAAACATAAGAAAAACCGATAAACAGCATTAAATGAAAAGGAAATAACCCATAATCTCCTCCTTGATTGCCTACAATTGAAGCACTATACATTCCAAAAACAAAATAACCAGCCAATAAGCCTTCTAAAATTACATGAACAGAGGGTTTCTTTTTAATGTATTTGTTGTTTTTCCAACCGTCTTTAATAGTTTTAATATTAAATTTTGGCGTACGAACAAATTCGCTTTTTTTACCAAAATGACCTTCTAAAACAGCTATGGTATTGTGTAAAGAAAAACCCATTGCTACAGAGAAAAACGTAAAAAAAGCACCTATGTACTTAAAGAATTTAACAAAACCACCTCCATAGATATTCTTGTACATATGCCAATAACATACAAAAAAGATAATTGAGCTTAAAACAAAGAAACTCATTACATAAAAGTAGTTTTTTAAGTGTGCATATTCGTTTTTAATATATAGCATAGGTATGCTTAAAACTGCAACCAAAAAGATACATGTAAACATAGAGCTGTTTAGCAAATGCAATAAACAGTGAATCTTAGTTTTAAAAGAAACTGTTTTACTGGTAATAATTTTGCGAACCATTTTCTGAAAATTTTCAGCCCCACCTTTATTCCATCGAAACTGTTGCGATCTTGCTGCGCTAATTATTACAGGTAATTCTGCAGGAGTTTCTACATGTTCTAAATACTTAAATTTCCAGTTTTTTAACTGTGCTCTATAACTTAAATCAATATCTTCTGTAAGCGTATCTCCTTGCCAGTTGCCAGCATCATAAATACATTTTTTTCGCCAAACCCCAGCAGTACCATTAAAATTTATAAAATGCCCTTTGCTGTTTCTACCCACTTGTTCTAGGGTAAAATGCGCATCTAACATAAAGGCTTGAATACGGGTTAAGGTAGAATAATTTCTGTTGATATGACTCCATCTGGTTTGCACCACACCAATATTATCCTCTTTAAAATAAGGTATAGTTTGGTGCAACCAATCTTTTTTTGGAAGAAAATCTGCATCAAAAATGGCAATAAATTCTCCTTTTGCCATCTTTAGGCCTTCTTTTAATGCACCAGCTTTGAAACCTTTTCTATTGGTTCTGCGAATGTGTTGAATATCAATTCCTTTTTCTTGAATTTTTTTAATGTGTTTTGCAGTAATTGCTACAGATTCATCAGTAGAATCATCTAAAACTTGAATTTCTAATTTATTTAAAGGATACTCTAATTTTGCAATATTTTTAAGAAGTCGTTTCATGACATACAACTCATTATATACAGGCAGTTGTATGGTTACAAACGGAATTTCATCAGGGTTGTTAAAATCGAATTTTAGAGAATGATCTTCTTTGTTTCTAAAACGTAAATAGTTAAATAAAAGGTTCAATTGTGCTAATGCATACATAAAAATAAGTAGCAAACAGATTGTGTATACAATAATGATGATGTATTCTAAAACCATTTATTTAAAACTGTATTTAAAAATCCAACTAAGAATCTTTACTCCTGCAAATATAGTACCTTTTAGAGTTCCTGAAACTTTAGAAACACCTATTCTGTTTCTATATTTTACAGGAATTTCTAGATAGCTCATTTTTTGTTTTAAAACTTTTAGTTGCATTTCTACGGTCCAACCATACGTTTTATCCTGCATTTTTAAAGCCAAAAGTTTATCATATTTTATAGCTCTAAAAGGCCCTAAATCTGTAAATTTTGCTCTAAAAAAAAGTTTCATTAAAAAAGTAGCCAACCAATTACCAAAAACTTGTTGAGGTGTCATAGCACCAACTTCTCTTAATTGTTGCACTCTTGCCCCAACTACAAAATCAATATTTTTATGAATTATTGGATCAATAATTTCTATCAATTGCTCAGGATAATCTGAGTAATCACCATCTAAAAAAACAACAATATCAGGTTTTTGTTTTTGCTTACGTATGTAATCCATGCCTTTTAAACATGCATAACCATAGCCTTTTCTAATTTCTGATAACACAGTTGCACCCGCATTTTTGGCGTTGATTTCTGTGTTGTCTGTAGAATTATTACTAATTACAATAATTTCGTTAACAATATTGGGTATGTCTTGAATTACATTACCAATAGAGTCTTGCTCATTATAAGCTGGGATAATGACTTTAATATTCAACCTCTTTAAAATTTTACATTTGGATTATCTCTTTTAAAACTAAAATAAGAAGTCCATTCTCCCGTTTTTTTATTAGACACATAGCGTTCAGCTTTTTGAAGACGATTATTAATATACACTAAAGAATAACCATCTCTTTTACCATTTTTAAACTGAATTTTTCTTTTTTTCTTTTTTGAATAAAAAATCCACCAATTGCTAGCCTTATTATTTTTATAACTACCTTCTTTAAGTAATTTATTATCTACAGTGTAAAAGTACCAATAATCTGTTTTCTTATCATTAGTATAATGGCCTTTTTTTTTCACAGAACCATTAGGATAGTAGAAAGTCCAAAAGTTTACTTTTTGGTTATTTAGAATCCATCCTTCTGAAATTAGAATCCCTTTTTCGTTATAATTTTTTACATATTCTTTTTTTGGGGTTGTTATCGTTAAGCATAAAACGATCATACATCTAAGAAACATATTTTTATTTTTTAAGGTTAATACTTAAATGAAGTGCTTGAAACAACAACTCTTTTAATTGGTTAAAATTTGTTTTAAGCCTTTGATAGGCTATAAAACATAGATAACTTTTAGTTGGTCGTTTACATCAAAACAAACTTTCATCTCTGCTATAATCATATACGAAGAAAAATGTTTTTTGGTTTTTTTTTTGAAAAAATTAAAACCACCCTTTGGTTTTTTACGTAGATAGAGTAACAGTAACCATAAAAAACTAAAATTATGACAAACAAAATGAAAACACTTGCAAGTTTATGCTTGCTATTAACGGGTCTATGTGTGGCTCAAAGTCCAGTAAATGGTTTTATGAAAAAATCTGGTGAAGGAGCTTTGGTACTTTCTTACTCTCAAGAATCTTACAATAAAGTTTTTTTAGTACCTAATGAAATTAATGGAGTACCTGCTTTTAATGATGTAACTATTAGTAGTTTGTCATTTTTTGGAGAAATTGGGATTTCAGATAATTTTAACTTAGTATTAAATGTGCCACATATTAAAGCAAAAGGTAATGCCACTGAAGCAGTTTTAACAAATAATGGCTTCGAAAATGAAAGAAAAGGAATTCAAGATTTAAAAATTTATGCGAAATATAGATTCCATACCATTAATTTTGAAAAAAGCACCTTAGATTTTATTGGGGCAGCAGGTTTAGAAACTCCTTTAGGAAATTATAGTGCAGACGAAGGCTTACAATCAATTATAGCTATTGGTAATGAAGCCACTTCTTTTAATGGGTTTGGTATTGCTACTTTTAAAATCAAAACCGGACTTTTTGCTACAGGTCAGTTAGGCTATAGTATTAGAAACAATGATGTGCCAAATGCATTATTAAGCGAATTTAAACTAGGTTATGCTGCTTCTAAATTTTATGTAGATGCTTTTATTGCCAATCAATTATCAGATGATAGTGGTGTAGATATTTTAGGAGAAGGATTTACAGGATTTTTCCCTGCAACTCGTGTTAATTATACTAGAATTGGGGTAAATGTTTTTATGCCAATTACAGAAAAATTCGGTATTACAGCAGGAACAAACGCTTATATTTCTGGTAGAAATCTTGGTAAAGCTACTGGAGCTTATGGTGGTGTTGTGTACTCATTTTAATTAATAACCAAATAAAACTTAACAATTATGAAAAATTTATATATTTTAAAATACATGCTAATTTCTATACTAACAATTAGCTTTTTATACTCTTGTGAAACAACTTCTAGTTATGAAGATGAATTGCCTTCAATTGCAAATATTGCAGTTTCAAATGCAGATTTTAGTACGCTAGAAGCAGCTGCTATTACTGGTGGAGTTGCAGGAGTTTTAAGTAACTCAAACCCTAATGATGCTAATGGTGCTTATACTGTTTTTGCACCTACAAATGATGCTTTTGCAAGACTTGGTTTAAATGAGCAAACTTTAGGTGTTCTTCAAAAACCATTTTTAACAAATACATTATTATACCATGTTTCTAACGGAAATTTATCAGGAAGTTCTATAAATGATGGAGCAAATTCAACTTCAGCACTAGCAGTAGATAGACGTTTTATTACACGTGGAGATGATACTTACATTAACGGGTCTAAAATCTTAGCTACAGATGTTATGGCAAGTAATGGAACAGTACATGTAATTGATAAAGTAATGATTGCTACTGGTGTAGATATTGTACAATCTGCAATAGCATTACAAAGTTCAAGCGTTTTTACTTTTCCAGAATTGTCTTATTTAGTAGAAGCTGTAATTTATACAGATTTAGTAGATGCGCTTTCAGCTTCTAATGGAAGTCCGTCTTTTACCGTTTTTGCACCTACAGATCAGGCTTTTGTAGATTTAGGAGCAGCACTTGGTTTAACATTTACACAACCTTCAGATATTCGTCAATTACCAGTAGAAACAGTACGAACAGTACTTTTAAATCATGTAATTGCAGATGGAGGTAAATTTACATCAGAATTAAATGCAGGTACTGTAACTCCTTTAGGAGGTGATGATTTAACTTTAGGAGCTTTTACAAACGGAACGCTTACAGTTACAGGAGTAGGAAATGGAGGAGAAGCTGCAAATATGGGAATACCAGATGTGCAAACAACAAATGGAGTAGTGCATGTTATTGATAGAGTGTTATTACCGAATTTATAAAAACATTATTTGAGTGTTTGATTAGTTTGATTTCTTAAGCCACAGATGGTATCTGTGGCTTATTTTATGGTATAAGTTTTTTGTATATCAGTACTTTTAAATCTAAAAAAATTATTTTTTATTTACCAAACTCATTAAATCAACATCATTACCTAACAATATTTCAGTAGGATTTATTCTACCTTCTACAGGACCGTTTTCTAGTTTTAAAACACCTCTTGGACAAACTGCGGAACATATACCACAACCTACACAACTAGAACGTATTATATTTTCTCCTTTTTGGGCATACGCTCTTACATCAATACCTTGTTCACAATATGTAGAACAGTTTCCGCAAGAAATACATTGTCCACCATTTGTGGTAATTCTAAATCTCGATTTAAATCGTTGTACAAAACCCAGATAAGCAGCTAATGGACAACCAAATCTGCACCAAACTCGATTACCAAAAATTGGGTAGAAACCTGTACCAATTACACCTGCAAACCAAGCCCCAATTAAGAAGCTGTAGGTGTCTTTTATCCATTGCGATTTTATTCCTAAAAAAGATGATGTTCCAGAAAAATAACAGTATAAAGTTACTAGGGTCATCACCAAAGAAAAAACCAACACACTATGAATCAACCATCTTTCTAATTTCCAAGCATTTAAACTTTTGTTAGAATGTTGTCTGTACGGATCTCCTAATGTTTCTGCTAAACCACCACAGCCACAAACCCAAGAGCAATACCATCTTTTACCAAAGAAATACACCATTACAGGCACAATGATTAAAGTTAATACAATACCCCAAACTAAAATAAATAGTCCTAAACCACCACTCTCAATTAAAGCTTTGATATTCCATTCCCAAAAGAAATCATAATCTAAAGGAAAAGCATTTTTAAAATCATAACCAGGTTTTCCTAAACTAGTCATTATTTCAGGAATTAAAAAAGCAAATACAATTTGAAAGAATAATACTGAAATTGTTCTTACAATTTGGTATTTATTATGTCTGTATTTTATAAACATTCTCACCCCCATGGTTAGCATTATAGTACAGTATAAAAACCCATACACAAACCATTGTGAGGCTTCACCACCATTTAATACTTTACTTATAGGATCTAAAATAAAGGTCCAGTTTACAGCATAATCTGTCATAAAATACAATACCAAATAAAAAGTGACTAAATAAATTAAAACCAACCAAGCAATCCAACCTCTGTTTGTTGCAGATTCTAAGTAAATTCCATCGTTTTTGATTCCAGGTTTTCCTTGTAAAACCAAATTTGGAATGATAAATAAAAGAGCTCCAATAATTCCTAATCCAAAGGTTAAAAACCACATGAAACCAGCATTTTCTTTTACAAATCCAGCACCTGCTTTTTTAGCGATTTCATAACTTATGGTGTGCGGTTTTCCATTGATTCTATATTGATATTGTTCGCCTTTTTTCTCCCAATTTTTTGCTGCGTTATATTTTGCAATTAAATCATTGTAGTATTGGTTATTTTTTTCAACAGCGTTTCTAACACGTTTAGAAAATTCAAAAATGTTTAAAGATTCATTAGTTACAATTGCTTTTTGTAATTCTTCTTTTATGATATCACTCTTGTATCCTTTTTCTTTGATAAAAGAATCTAATTCTTTTTGAGTAAACGAAAAATTTCCGGTAAAAATGGATGCTGTAAAAATTGATAATCCTATTAAAAAGATTCCTAAACCTGTGTATTTTATTGCTTTCATCTTTTATGCTTTAGCGAAAATTCGTTTCCAACTTTTTTTCTTTACTTTAATATTTGCTCCTTTTTCTTGATTGAATTTCGCTACAATTTCAGCTTCATACAATTTGTAAAATTCAGGATCAAAATTGGCATCAGCTAAATATTCTAAAACGTGTTCTATGGATTGTTCTTGGGATAACCATCGATCAAAAATTTCGTGACGCATTCGAATCCCAAATGTATTTATCCCTAAAAATTTGTGAGTGTTTTTATCAAAAGAAATGGTAATACAGATATTTTTTGTAGGATGTTGCCATTGAAAATAAGTTTCATTTTCTTGTTTGTTTCTTTCACTAAAAACCCAACCATAGGTTTGATATTCAATATCTAAAAACTTGGCAGAATTAAACCAATGTCCTGGTTTGTAAGCTCTTTTGTTGTCACAAATAGTTTGTGCAACAGTTTCGCCCATCATTCTACCTGTATACCAAACCGCTTCAATGTTTCTGCGTTGCCCAATTGCTTCGTGTTGCTCAGCACAATCGCCAATGGCATAAATATCAGGAATATTAGTTTCTAAAAATCGGTTTACTAAAACTCCTTTTTTAGTTTCAATACCAGAGTTTTTTATAAATTCGATATTTGGAGTAACCCCAGCAGTTAAACCAACAACATTACACAAAATTTCTTCGCCTGTTTCTTCAATTATCACCGATTTTACTTTGCCATTTGCATCACTTTTAATTTCTTTTAAATTGGTACTCAAACGCAAATCTATATGATGTGCTTTTATATGTTTGTTAATCATTTCAGATTCTTGGGCAGGTAAAACTCCGTTCCAAAAACTGTCTTCACGAACTAAAAAAGTAACTGGAATTTTTCTACTTCTTAACATTTCTGCTAATTCAATTCCTATTAATCCACCACCAACAATTACAGCTCTTTTGCAAACCTCGTTATTAGGTGCATATTGTTCTAGTTTTTCTAAATCTTGTTTGTGATACATGCCCATTACACCATCTAAATCTTGACCTGGCCAGCCAAATTTATTGGGTTTAGAGCCTGTTGCAATGATTAGCTTATCATAAGAAAGAGAAGATTCATCAGAAAAAAGTAAAGCTTTATTATCAGTGTCTATTTTGTTTACAAAACCTTCTTTTAAATCGATTCGGTTTTTATCCCAAAACCAATTTTCATAAGGTTGTGTATGTTCAAATTTCATATGCCCCATGTAAATGTACATGAGTGCAGTTCTGGAAAAGAAATATTTGGTTTCTGCAGAAACTAGCGTAATTTTATAATCAGCATTTTTTCTGATGTGCCTTGCAGCTGTAACTCCCGAAATTCCATTTCCTATAATTACAATGTGTTTCATAAGTTGTGCATTGATTCTTGACTTTATGTCGAAGCGAAAGTTAAGAACTTAAATGGTTTTAGTAATTTAGAATAGAAATAAATAACAATCAAACTTTAAAATTGTAAGAAAATTAAAAAAACAAAGACTGATGGTGTAATTAGATGCTGAAATGATTTCAGCATAAGTAAAATCAACTAAAATGAATAATAGCTATTTTAAAATTTTATTAGTATCAACCTTAATAATTAATTTTAATGCTTTTGCACAAGAAAAAGATGATACAGATACAGAATCAATTTCAGTACAAAGAAGTAACATACAAACCTATACTCCATCTGTTTTATTAAAAAAAGAACAATGGGATATTAAATTTTTTAATAATTTATATACAGAAACTAAAGCTACTTTTGACGGAGTTGAAGCAGATAAACCGAGAGAAAACTATTTAACATCAACCTTAGAAATTTTTACAGGTATTTCTGATAGTAGAAGATTTAATTTAGGTGTTATTGTAGAGGTTCGATCAAATACAATTGGCGATAAAGATGCTTTTGCTGTCTTTAATTTAGGAACGGATAATTTTTCTAGAAAGGGCATCACATCCATTGCACCTTCTATAAAATGGCAGCCAATAGAACGTATTGGTAAGTTTTCTATACAATCTTCATTAAACATCCCATTAGTAAAAAGAGAAACTATTGATGGTATTTTTTTAGATGAAGCTGCCTGGAATTTACAAAATAGGCTTTTTTATGATTATACCTTTGCAAGTGGTAATTGGCAGTTGTTCTCTGAAATTAATACGCAGTACTTTTTTGGTGATAAAGAAGTTGCTACTTTTGATAGTTTGGGCAGAAAAACAACTTCTAAGGGTAGTTTTGCAACCAATACTTTTATTGTAAATCCGGGTTTATTTTTAAGTTATTTTCCATCAGATAAATCTACAGTGTTAGGTTTTGTGCAGCACACCAATAGATTTGGAGATTTTACTCAAGATTTTACAGCACTGGGTGTTGGAGGCAAATACCAATTAACAGATGCCTTAAACCTAGAGGTTTTGTACAATAAATTTGTTAGAGGAAATAATACAGGATTGGGGCAAAGTTTTAACATTGGTTTAAGAGCGTTGTTTTAAGAAAAAGAACTATTTTTAAGAGATTTATGAAAACAAAAAATCTCTTAGTTCTCGGTCTTTTACTGATACAATTTTCATGTAGCAGTCAAACAGAAAAATACAATGGTGTTAGTTTTGTGGCATCAGGCATAAAAATAGATGAAACACATACAGCTCCTGTATTAAAGGCACAAAGCAATACTGTTGCATTGATGCCTTTTGGTTTTATTAAAAATTTGGCATCTCCTCAAATTATACATAATACAAAAAGACAGTGGTTTGGTGAAACAAAAGCAGGTTTAGTACAGTATACCAATGAGTTTAGAAAACACCAAATTAAAATCATGGTAAAACCACAAATTTGGGTATGGAAAGGTGAATTTACGGGTGGTATAGCAATGAATTCTGAAGAAAATTGGAAAGTTCTAGAAGATTCATATACATTATTTATTACTACATATGCAAAAGCAGCTCAAGAAATTAACGCAGAAATCTTTTGTATTGGTACAGAATTAGAAAAATTTGTACTTCAAAGACCAAAATATTGGCAGACTTTAATTAAAGAAATCAGAAAAATATATTCAGGTAAACTAACCTATGCAGCCAATTGGGATGAATTTAAAAGAGTATCATTTTGGAATCAATTAGATTTTATAGGTATAGATGCCTATTTTCCTTTAAGTGATAAAAAAACACCTACAATCACAGATTTTGAAAATGGTTGGAAACCCCATAAAGATGATATTAAAAGGATTCAGTCTAAGTTTCAGAAACCAGTATTATTTACAGAATATGGGTATAGAAGTGTAGATTATGCTGGTAGAAAACCTTGGGAATCTAATAGAATACAAGGTAGCGTAAATTTAGAGGCACAAGTAAATGGCTTACAGGCAATTCACAATCAATTTTGGAACGAGGAATGGTTTGCAGGTGGTTTTATATGGAAATGGTTTCATAAACATCATGAAGTGGGAGGTGAAGAAAATAACAGATTTACACCACAAAATAAACCCGCTGAAAAGCGGTTGGCAAAGCTATATGGCCATAAAAGCCAATAGTAAAACATGACAAAAGTCCTTTTTTGTTACTCACTTTGATGTTAACTTTGAAAGATAGAAAAGAATAATAGTATATGAAAAAAATTATAATTCCAGTAGACTTCTCAAAACACTCTGTATATGCACTAAAAGTTGCTGCATTATTTGCAAAAAAATATAAAATGACTCTTTACGCCCTTCATATGTTGGATATGCAGGAGTTTTCGATTTCAGAAAATCCAGATGTAAAACAAGAAAAAGGGATTTTTTTCTTGAAACTTGCCGAAAAGAAGTTTAAAAAGTTTTTAGCGCAAGATTTTTTAAGTGATGTAAATATTGTACCCATAATTAAACACTATAAAGTGTTTAGTGAAGTAAATAAAGTAGCTGAAGAAGTAAATGCAGATTTAATTATTATGGGCTCTCATGGAGCCTCTGGCTTAAAAGAATTTTTTGTAGGCTCTAATACAGAAAAAGTAATTCGATATGCTAATATACCTGTACTTATTGTAAAAAATGAGATTAAAGACATCAGTTTTAATAACATTGTTATGGCTACAGATTTTTCTAATGAGTCTGTACCAGCATTTAAAAAGAGTTTACAAAGTTTAGATTTTTTACAAGCCAAAAAACATATTCTTTATGTGAATTTACCAAACGAAAACTTTAAAACTACGCCTGAGATGGAAACTATGGCAAATAATTTTTTAACAAAAGTAGATGGTAATATAGATCGATTGATAAATGTTAATTTTGTGTGTGCAAAATCTATAGAAAAAGGAATTTTAAACTTTGCTAATGTAGCTGGAGCAGATTTAATTGTAACCATAACACATGGTAGAAAAGGAATTTCGCATATTTTTGAAGGCAGTATATCAGAAGATCTTTCAAATCATGCTACCTTGCCAATTATGACATTTAAATTATAAAATGATACAAAACAAGTATTTCATATTCCTAACATTTTTAGCTTTTTGTTTTTCTTGTTCAGAAGATAATGATATTACAACACCAAGAAATTTACAAGAATACATAGCAACATTTGCTAATAAAGATGTTGGCAACGTAATTGCTTGTGCTGCAAGTGCAGATGGTAATAACAATTTAACCTACATTTTTTATTATCCTGAAGAAGGTGCAACTGATATTCGTTATTACGAAGCAGATAGTTTAAATGTAAATGAAACTGATTTTTCTAACTATCGAAAATATATTGCTTCTGCAGAAAATGTTTTTGGAGGAAAGTTAGAAAGATTCTCACGTTCTAGTTCAGAAGAAAATTGGAGTATTGTTACCTATGTATTAGAAGGTAAATTACATGTTTCTAGTCCTATTCGTTTAAAAAATGCAACAAATGCCACGAATTGGGCAGAAGAGGTAACTATCAATAATTCACAAAGTTTACAACCTATTTTTACATGGTCTGATTTTGGTATTAAAGATAATGATATTTACTTTCAAGTAATTGCTAATGAAGATAATGATTTTATGTCTGGCACCTATACAGACAATAAATATTTTCAATATTACAATACCTCAAACGTGGTTTTAAACATAAATACAGAACAGCCTCCAAATTTAATTTTAGGCAATACCTATAATTTTACACTCATGGCAGTAAGTGAAGATAATTGGGTAAATTTGGTACTACAAAAGTCATTTGTAGCACAATAATGAAATACAAGAAATATCTTTCTATATTCTTTTTTATTGGCATAACTACCTTTGTTTTTTCTCAAAATCATAAAATTACCTCAATTACCATAAAAGGTGCTGAAAAAACAAAAGTATCTTATCTCAAGTCATTGTTAACTACAAAAGTAGGGCAAGCAATAGATTCCATAACATTAGAGAATGATATCATTTTTTTAAAGAGATTACCTGCAATCAGCCACGCTTATTATCAAGTATTTGATGCTCAACAAAACAATTACCATATATTTATTCATATCGAAGAGAATTATACCATTATTCCAGAAGTAAATTTATGGACCACAACTAACAATGTTTTTTCTTATAAACTCGGCTTGTATGATTATAATTTTTTAGGGAGAAATATCACTTTAGGTGGCTTTTATCAGTTTAATGGTTTTGATACCTATGCTGTTAATTTTAAAGCACCGAATTTATTTTCCAATAAATGGGGCTTGGCTATAAATCATCAAAATTGGAAAAGCGAAGAGCCTTTGTATTTCGAAAATCAAACTGCCAATTATCTTTACAATAATATTTCTTTCGAGGTTTTAGGTTTATATCAAATCAATTTAAAAAATCGACTTAATTTTGGAGTTAATGTATTTAAAGAAAAATATCAATATTTATCTGGCAATATAGATTTTACAACCTCTGAGATTCCTGAAACTTTAGACTTAAATAAAGCACTTTTAAAGTTAGTGTATACGTATGATAGTTTAGATTACTATTACCAATATGTAAATGGTTTTAAAAGTATTTTGTACACACAATATGTAATAACAGAAAACGATTTTCAAAACGATTTTTATATTTTTTGGAACGATTTTTTTTATTATAAACAATTAGGTGATAAAGGAAACTGGGCAAACAGACTGCGTTTTGGACTTTCATCTAACAAAAACACACCATTTGCACCATTTGCTTTAGATAACAACATTAATTTACGAGGCGTAGGGATTTTGGTAGATAGAGGTACAGGTAGCATTGTTTTAAACTCTGAATACAGACATACAATTTACGATAAAAATGGGTTTGCCATACAAACCAACGTATTTTCAGATTTTGGTTCATGGCGAAATCCAGGAGGTAAATTAAACGATTTTTTTCAAGAAAAAAACATCCGGATTTACTCAGGTTTCGGGTTGCGTTTTATCAGTAAAAAAATATACAATGCCACCTTTAGAATCGATTATGGCTTTAGTGTTTTAAATACCAAAGCTAATTCTAAAGGAGGTTTTGTTTTTGGTATTGGGCAATATTTTTAGGGCGTTTTACGGGCTATCCATTATATCTTTTTTTATGGTAAATTTATAAAATTTGTCCCTCTTAAGAGTATTAACATTTTTATGAATACAGCAAAATCCGAAGAAAAAAAAGGATGCCATTTCTATCCCTAACGCAAGCTAGTTTGTAAATTTAAGAGGTTAATAACACCATTTCTTTTTTAAATACTTTAGTTTTGTAATCAAAAGATAAAGCATGAGAATTTTTGCAATTGGCGATATTCATGGAGGTTTAAAAGCCTTGTTACAAGTATTAAATAAACTAGAACTTAAAGATGCTGATACACTTATTTTTATGGGTGATTATGTGGATGGTTGGAGTGAATCTGCCCAGGTTGTAGACTTTTTAATCAATTTACAACAAAAGATAGATTGTATTTTCATTAAGGGAAATCATGATGTTTGGTGCCAAAATTGGCTAAAAGATGGTAATGATGTGAACCCTACTTGGTTTATGCACGGAGGCAAAGAAACCATTGAAAGTTATGCCAATTTTTCTGAACAAGAAAAAAAGCAACATTTACTATTTTTCGAAAATATGAAAATGTATTTCTTAGATGATCAAAACCGATTGTTTTTACACGCAGGTTTTACTTCTATGCATGGAGTAGAAAAGGAATCCTATCCACATAAATTTTGCACGGATAGAACGCTTTGGGAAATGGCTTTAGTTATGGATCAAAAAATTCAATTTAACCATCACTTATACCCAAAAAGATTAAAACATTATAAAGAAATTTATATTGGGCATACACCAACCACCAATTATAATGAAACTGAACCTATGAATGCTATAAATATTTGGAATGTGGATACAGGTGCCGCTTTTGAGGGTAGAGTTACTGCAATGAATATAGATACAAAAGCTTTTTTTCAGAGTGATACTTTACCAACATTATACCCAAATGAAAAAGGTAGAAATAAATAAAAATTTATAAATAAAATATAAATTATAAAAATATTTTATAATATTCATAAATGTTATTAATTAAAAATATGATATCTCTAATAGGTTTTTGTTTTAGATTGTAAAAATATTTATTAGTGTTGGGGGACACTAAAAATCAAGAAAAACTGCCATAAAAGGCAGTTTTTTTTTGAAATAGACAAATAAAGCAGAATCCACATTTAGTACAATTAGGGTGAGTCAAAAATTTGTAACTTCGTTTTTATGACACACAAAGACAAATTACTTGCCAATAGAATTTACTTAATTCTTGCAGCCCTTTTTATAGCTTCTTTGGTAACCTCTAATTTAATATTTCAGAAATTTTTTTATTGGTATCCATTTCATATTGAGGTATTTGACGTAAAATTATTTGAGGTTTCTGTGGGGCTTTTACCTTATCCAATCACGTTTTTAATAACAGATATTTTATCTGAAATTTATGGTAAAAGAAAAGCAAATGAGGTAGTAATAGCTGGTATTTTCGCCTCTTTTTTCTCGCTTTTAATTATTTATGTTTCTAAAGAAGTACCTGCAACTTCATGGTCTCAAGTAAATGATAGCACATTTATAAATGTTTTTGGTGCAGCTCCTTTAGCAGTTTTAGCTTCAATGATGGCATATTTATTTGCGCAATTTATAGACATTAGAGTGTATCATTTTTGGAAACAACTTACCAAAGGAAAACATTTATGGCTTCGTAATAATTTTTCAACCTTTTCCTCTCAGTTTATAGACACTATGACTGTGTTACTGTTATTATGTTCTTTCAACATCATTAATTGGGATAAATTTTTGGGGCTTTTAATTAGTGGCGTGCTTTTTAAAATGATAATTGCAGCTTTAGACACCCCATTGTTATATATTGCTGTGTATGCATTTAGAAAAAGATTCAATTTAAAAGTAAATGAAGAAATTTTAGATTAATTTCTGTAATTTATAGTATTACGTTTCGTCTAAAGAACAATAAACCTACCAAATGAAAAGAACGCTTTTACTTTTTGTAACCATTTTTACCTTAGCTCAAGGAAATGCACAAACTTCAATTTTTAATAATTTATTACAAAAACATGTTTCGAATGATGGTTTTGTAGATTATAAATCATTTAAAAATGATGTAGCTCAATTAGACAATTATCTCTCTTATTTAAACAAAACGAATCCAGACAATTCTTGGTCAGAAAATAAACAAAAAGCATTTTGGATTAACGCTTACAATGCCTATACCATCAAATTAATTTTAGAAAATTATCCTTTACAATCAATAATGGATATTAAAAAAGAAGGCAAAATCGCTTGGAAAATTCCATTTGCAAAAGTGGGTGGAGAAACATATACATTAGATCATATAGAACACGAAATTTTACGTAAAAATTTGTTTGACCCAAAAATTCATGTGGGAGTAAATTGTGCTTCTATTTCTTGCCCGAAATTAGGAAATAGTGCTTTTACAGAGGAAAATATTGAAACTGAATTATCAAAGCTTATGACAGCTTTTGTAAATGATTCAAATCGAAATAAAATTTCTAAAAAGAAAGTTGAAATTTCTTCAATATTCGATTGGTTTACTGAAGATTTTACAAAAAAAGGAACTGTTATAGACTATTTAAATAGGTATGCAAACTCTACAATAAATACTAATGCAAAAATTAGTTATTTAAAATACGATTGGAGTTTAAACAGTAAATAATTACTATCTTTCAATTTCAAAAATTAAAATCAATTTATGTCAAAATCATATTACGATGCAGCCGATTTAAGAAAATTCGGCAAAATAACAGAATGGAGTGAGGAATTAGGAAACAAATTCTTTGATTATTATGGAAAAGTTTTTGAAGAAGGTGCTTTAACTGCTCGTGAAAAATCTTTAATTGCTTTAGCAGTAGCACACACAGAGCAATGTCCTTATTGTATAGATGCTTATACCAAAGATGGGCTACAAAGAGGAATTACAAAACCAGAAATGATGGAAGCCATTCACGTTGGTGCTGCTATAAAAAGTGGCGCAACTTTAGTGCATGGTGTTCAGATGATGAACAAAGTGAATAAGTTAGAAATGTAAGCAGCCTCTTATTTTGCCTTTTTTAGGCAAAATTTTAGAGGTCGCTTATACCCACGAAAGTGGGTATCTATTTAAAAACAAAAAATGAGTGAATCACTCATTCCGCTAAAAAAGCGGGATCTCAAAAAAAATAAACAAAGAAATTTTATCATAAAAAACACTTCGAAAAGCTACGTGTATCAGACATAAAATTTCTTGAGTTTAATCTAAAAAACCAAACCAACACTTTCTTCGTAAGTATTCCTAAAGAAGAAATTTAGTTACAAAGACAAATAAAAAGTTCAGCATATTTATGGCTACAAAATCATTAAAAGCAAGAAATAACGATATTGCAAATACTTCTCGTCAAATGGAAATTCTTTCAAACGGAATTTTTGCAGACGGAGAATTACCCACATTTGCAGCTAAAATTAAAGAAACTGGTCATTTTCCATTACGTCCTAAAAAATTAGAAATTCTTCAAATTAATTTAGGATACATGTGTAATCAAGTCTGTGAACATTGTCATGTAGATGCTGGTCCAGACAGAAAAGAGATTATGACTGTAGAAACCATGCAACAATGTTTGCATGTTATTAAAAAAACAGAAGCACATACCTTAGATTTAACGGGTGGTGCACCAGAAATGAATCCTAATTTTAGATGGTTTGTAGAAGAGGCATCAAAAGCAGGAATTAAAGATTTTATTGTGCGTTCTAACTTAACCATCATTAGAGCCAACAAAAAATATTACGATTTACCTGAATTCTTTAAAAAACACAATGTACATGTAGTTTCTTCTATGCCTCATTGGACGCGTGGAAAAACAGACAAACAAAGAGGTGATGGTGTTTTTGATAAATCCATAAAAGCCTTACAAGAATTAAATGCTGTTGGTTATGGTATGCCAGATTCTGATTTAAAATTAGACTTGGTTTACAATCCTTCAGGAGCATTTTTACCTGGTGATCAACAAGCATTAGAAAACGATTTTAAAAAGGCTTTAAAAGCCGATTTTGATATTGATTTTCATAGTTTATTTGCCATTACCAATTTACCAATTAGTCGATTTTTAGATTATTTAATTGCATCAGACAATTATGAAGATTATATGCATTCTTTATTAGATGCTTATAATCCTGCAGCTGTAGAAAATGTAATGTGTACTAACACAATTTCTATTAGTTGGGATGGGTGGTTGTATGATTGCGATTTCAACCAAATGCTAAACTTAAAAGTAGCCAGTAAAGTAAAACACGTTTCTGATTATAATGAAGAACTGTTACAAAACAGAAATATCATAATCAATCAACATTGTTATGGTTGTACTGCTGGTGCAGGAAGTAGTTGTCAAGGAGTTGTAGCTTAAAAGATATCATTGAAAAATAATACTGCCCTTTTAGTTTTTGCCAATTCAGCTCAAAAAGATGCTGAAAGAAAATCGTTTCTTTCTTCAGATATTTTTAGTGCACTGAATCATCAAACCTTAAAAACAGTAAAAAAATCTGGAATTACTTTCTTTCATTTTTCAGAAAAAAATCAAGTGGGTCATTCTTTTGGAGAACGTTTTTCAAATGCTATTGAAGCTGTTTTTAACAAAGGTTTTAGCAACGTAATTACGATTGGTAATGATACGCCTCACTTAAAATCGCATCACTTAATTGCTGCTTTGCATCAATTACATAAAAATGATTTGGTTTTAGGACCTTCTAAAGATGGAGGTTTTTATTTAATGGGAATTAAAAAAGCGCTATTTAACAAAGAAACTTTTTTAAAATTACCTTGGCAAACCAGTCGTTTACAAAAGTGTATTACTTCAATTTCGTCATCCAAAAAATTACAAATTTCTTTTTTAGAACTTTTAAATGATTTAGATTCTAAAGAGGACATCAAAAAAATTATAAATAGTTTTAAAGCGATTCCAACAGCAATTTTAAAGCTACTTTTTGTTTATTTCAGGATTGAAAAAAAACAGTTTATTTATAAGAAAACGGGATCTCAAACCGTACTTTTTTCTCAACACTTCAACAAAGGATCTCCGTTAATTTTTGCGTAACACATCATTTATATTGATAAATAGCAATATAAAAAAACAACTTTTTTTACACAAAAATTACACTTAATGAAACACGTTTCTATGTGGATTTTACTGTTGTTTACTAACATCAGTTTTTCACAAATTAAAATTTCGGGAAAAATAACCGATAAAAATACAGGTTATGAAATTCCTTCAGTGGCCATTTCCTCATCAGCAGAAAATGGCACTACTTCAGATAATAATGGTAATTATACTATTGAAGTTTCAAATGAAAATAAAATTTTAACCTTTTCGTATTTGGGGTATAAAACCAAAAAAATCAAAGTAGAAAATCAAAAAATCATCAATGTTCAATTAGAAGAAATTGAAACCAATTTAGATGAAATTGTAGTAACTGCTTTGGGTTTAAACAGAAAAACAAAAGAACTGGGTTATGTGGTTCAAGAAATAAAAGCGAAAGATGTTACAGAGGTAAAAACCGTGAATTTTTTAGACAATTTGTCTGGTAAATTAGCGGGTGTAACTATTTCTCAAGGAGCAACAGGTGTTGGTTCTTCTTCAAAAATTACCATTCGTGGTGAAGCTTCGTTTTCGAATAACAATCCTCTTTTTGTGGTAGATGGAACACCCATAAACAACAATTCTGTTCTTAATTTTACCAATGAAGCTGCTGCTGGTTTTCAAGAAATTGATTTTGGAAATGGTGCCATGGAAGTAAATCCTGATGATATTGAATCTGTAACCGTTTTAAAAGGGCCAAGTGCAGCTGCTTTATATGGAACTAGAGCTTCAAATGGTGTTATTGTAATAAAAACCAAAGATGGTAAAAAGAAAAAAGGGTTAGGAATTAGCATTAATTCTTCTGTAACTTTAGACAATGCTTTTCGTTTGCCAGATTTTCAAAACGAATATGGACAAGGGAATTCTGGTCAGTTTGAATATGTTGATGGTTTAGGTGGAGGAACCAATGATTTGATTAGTTATTCTTGGGGGCCAAAATTAGATGCAGGTAATTTAATTCCACAGTTTGATTCTCCAGTAACACTAGCAGATGGCACTGTAGTTCGTGGTGCAGATACTTCTTTGTATTCTGGAATTCCGATTACACCTACTTTATTCAAATCAAATCCAGATAATTTAAAAGATTTTTATCAAACAGGGATTACTACCATTAACAACGTGGCTATAAATGATAGTTTTGAAAGAGGTTCTTATCGTTTATCATTTACAGATTTAGATAGCGAATCTATTATTCCTGGTGTGAATTTAGAACGTAAAACTGTAGCTTTAAAGTTGAATTTCAATCCGACTGAAAAAACAAAAATTACTACTTCTGTCAATTATGTAAACTCTGGTAGTGATAACAGACCATCCAATGGTTATGGAAGTGAAAACGTAAATTATGCGCTTGTTGCTTGGGGTCCAAGATCTTTAAATATTGATAGTTTACGCGATTATTGGCAACCAGGTTTAGAAGATGTTCAACATTATTCATTTAACTACACCTATTTTGACAATCCCTTTTTTACGATGTATGAAAACACCAACTCATTTAATAGAGATCGTGTTTTTGGAAACATCGCATTACAACATCAATTTACAGAAAACCTGAGTATTTCTTTACGTTCTGGAATGGATTATTCCTCAGAAAGAAGACAATTTAAACGTAATTTTAGTTCCAATCGTTTTAAAAACGGCGCCTTTGCAGAACATGATGTTTTCTACAGAGAGGTTAACACCGATTTTTTACTAAATTATAACAATACTTTTGGAGATTTTTCTTTTGATGCCTCTTTTGGAGGAAATCGATTAGACCAAACTGCATCCACCAAACAAACTCAAACGACCAATTTAGCACAACCAGGTATTTTTAGTTTAAACAATGCTGCATCTCCTTTAGAAGTATTTCAATTTGAATCTAAAAAGAGAATAAACTCTTTGTATGGGATTGCAAAATTTGGTTATAAAGATTACTTATTTGTAGATATTACTGGTAGAAACGACTGGTCTAGTGCTTTAGCCACTCCTTTTTCTGTGGATGGTACTTCGTTCTTTTACCCTTCCGTTTCTACAAGTTTTATACTCTCTAACTTTACAGAGTTACCAGAAAACATCTCTTTTGCAAAACTAAGAGCAAGTGTTGCACAAGTGGGTAATGATACCAATCCGTATCAAACTTCAGGGGCGTTTGTATCGCAAACACCTTTTAATGGGCAACCCACTTTTAGCAATCAAGATTTTATACCCAACGCAAATTTAAAGCCAGAAAGCACCACTTCATATGAGTTTGGTGCAGATGTTCGTTTTTTTAAAGATCGATTAAATATTGATTTTACGTATTATAACAATACTACCAAAGATCAGATTATTTCATTGCCTATTCCAATTTCTTCAGGCTACAATCAACAAGTAGTAAATGGTGGAGAAGTAAACACAACAGGGGTCGAAATTATTTTAGGAGGCACACCTATTAGAACTGAAAACTTTACATGGAATACCACTTTCAATTTTGCCAGTAACAAATCCATCATTAAAAATTTACCCCAAGATGAAGGTCGATTAACATTGGCTTACAGCAGAATTTATGATAGTGCCAACCAAACTGTTTGGTTTCAAGTAGAAGAAGGTGGACAAATTGGCGACATGTATGGAACTGGATATCAAAAAAATGACAATGGCGAATTTCTTTTAGATGATAATGGACGCTACATTGCCAACAATAATTTAATTAAAATTGGAAATTACAATCCCGATTTTACCTTAGGTTGGAACAATAATTTCAAATATAAAAATTGGAATGCAAGCTTTTTATTTGATTGGAGACAAGGTGGAGAAATCGTTTCTAGAACAAGAGCTTTAGGAAATGTTGGTGGTCAATTGGCAGAAACTGCAAATAGAGATGTTGATATTGTTCCTCAAGGAATTAACATAAACACTGGATTACCCAACACAGTTGCTGTTTCCCCAGAAAGTTATTACAGACAGTTTTATGACAGAAACCATGAAGAAAACAATGTATATGATGCTTCTTTCTTAAAATTAAGACAGTTTTCAGTTGGCTACACACTTAATTTTAATCCTGGTTTTATGGGCTTAAAAGATGAGTCTACTATGAATTTATCCTTAATAGGAAATAACTTATTTGTAATTACAGAAAATCCGCATTTTGATCCAGAACAATTGGCTGTGCAAGGCAATGGTTTTGTAAGTGGTGTAGAAGACATGAGTTATGCTACAAGCAGAAGCATCGGTTTTAAAGTTGGATTTAACTTTTAACGAAGTTATGCTGAACTTGTTTCAGCATCTTAAAATAAGAGATAAAAACCTGAAAGGTCTAAAAAATAAAAAACAATGAAAAAAATTATATATAGCATCGCAATTTTTGCCATTACATTGGCAAGTTGCACAAAAGATTTCGAAGAAATAAATACGAACCAAAATGCACCAGTTTCTGTACAACCTAGTTTGTTGTTAAGACAAGTAATTTACAATTTCGGAGACGAAATGAGTTACGAAGGTTTTGCTGCTGGAGATTTATTAGGCCAATATAGAACAGCACTCGATTTTAATTTATTTGGACGACATGATTTAAAATCACCGCAATTAGGAGGCAATCCTTGGCCAATATTTTTCACCAATTTACGAGACAATGAAATCATTTTAAAACAATCAAAAGAAACGCCTGCTTTTGCAGTTTATGAAGGTCCTGCTTTAATTTTAAAAGCATACATGGCTGCAGGATTAACAGACTTATTTGGAGATGTGCCTTATTATGAAGCCTTTAATGGTGTGGATGGCACTGTAACTCCGAAATACGATTTACAAGAAGATATTTATCAAAACGAAAATGGCATTTTAGATAATTTGGATAAAGGGATTGCTGCCATAAATGCTTATGGAGGTTCCATTCAATTAGAAGGCGATATTTTATTTGAGGGCGATTTAAATGCTTGGGTTCGTTTTGCAAATTCATTAAAAATTAAATATTTAATGCGTATTTCAGACAAGGTAAATGTAGCTTCTCAATTACAAGCTATTTTTGCGAGTGGAGATTACATCTCTACCAATAGTCAAAATGCGGTTTTTAATTTTACCAATTCAGAACCCAATAGTTTTCGTTTGGCACAGTTAAGAGTTGGAGATTTTAACAACTATGTGCTTTCTGAAACTATGGAAGAAGTTTTAGAAAATTTAAATGATACTAGAATTGGCACTTTTTTTAAGCCAGTAGCCAATGCAACCACCACCACTTATAAAGGATTGTTAAATGGTGTTGATGCTACAAGCACCTCTATTACACCTGCAGATTATTCTTTATCTGGCACTGCTTTTAGAGAAGACACCTCTGTTTTAGACGCTAATTTTGCGACAGCTTGGGAAACTTCTTTTTTCTTAGCAGAAGCTGCACAAAAAGGATTGATTACTGCCAATGCACAAAACTTATATGAAAATGGAGTTGCCTTGGCTTTTGAATATTGGCAAACAGCAATGCCTGCAAATTATTTAACAGGAAATGCGGCTTTTAATGCAGTTGGTACAACACCTTTACAACAAATTATCACTCAAAAATGGATTGCAAATATCATAAATGGTTATGAAGGTTGGACAGAGTTTAGAAGAACTGGTTTTCCTGCATTCAAACAAATTTCTGCAAGTTTAAACAACAATGTCTATCCTGTAAGAATGCCTTACCCATCTGATGAAGCAGCATTAAATGCAGCCAATTATAATATGGCAGCAAATGCTACAAATGATAATAGTATCGATGTTAATGTTTGGTGGGCAGAATAATATAAAGATGCATTTATCTCATCTTTTTAAATACAATTGATTGGGGAAATAATAAAAAATAAAATGGATAACATTCAACTTTGGCAATGGATTTTGGTAATAGCATCAAGTTTGATTCTATTATTGATTTCTCCATTGGCAAAAACAACAGAAGAATTTTTTAAAGCCCAGCATCGAAAAAAAGCGCCAAATGGTTTTATGTTGGCTGGAAGTTTAATCATTTCTTGGATCATGGCAAAAAGCATTACAAATGCAGCCAATCTTGGTTTAGATTATGGTATTGTGGGTGGTATTGCTTATGCAGCATATTATTTTTCATTTGCAGTTGCTGGGGTTATCATTTATCAATTGCGCGTAAAAGGTGGTTTTAAAAGTATTCACGAATTTCTAGCGAGTAAATTTGGAAAAACAGCGATTGCCATTTTTTCTTTTTTAATTATCATCCGCCTTTTTAATGAAGTTTGGAGCAACACCATGGTTATTGGAAGTTATTTTGGAGAACAAGGAAGCGAACCGTATATATGGTCAGTAATTATTTTTACCATTTTAACGCTAGCCTATGCTTTAAAAGGAGGTTTAAGCAGTTCTATTTTTACAGATGTAATTCAAATGGTACTGTTTTCTATTTTATTGGTGATTATTCTTGGAGCCATTTTTTCTGAAGAGGATTTTACAATAAAAGAGGCTGTATATTCAAGTGTTTGGAGTTTTGAAATGGGACTGAATTTATTTTTCGCAGCACTTTTACAATGCTTTAGTTATCCTTTTCACGATCCTGTTTTAACTGACAGAGCCTTTATAAGTTCTCCAAAAATAACCCGTAAAAGTTTTCTTTGGGCAAGTTTATTTGGGGCAATTTTAATCGTTTTGTTTAGTTTGATTGGCGTGTTTGCAAAATACCAAGGTATGCAAGGTCAAGCTGCTGTTGAAGTGGGTAAAGCGTTTGGAGTATTTATCCTTTTAATCATCAACTTTATCATGATTACTTCTGCAGCATCAACTTTAGATTCTACCTTTTCCTCTTCATCAAAACTATTGGCAGTCGATTTAAAAATGGGGAAAAGTTTAAGATTTGGGAGACTAGCGATGATTATAGTGGCTATTTTAGGTACAATTCCCATCTTTTTAAATGCAGAAATCTTATCAGCCACAACCGTTTCTGGCACCATGGTTATTGGCTTAACACCTATTTTCCTTTTTTGGAAGGTAAAAGTGCCAAAAATTAGTTTTTATTTGAGTGTTTTTTGTGGATTGATTTTCGGATTTCTACTGATTTTCAATAGTTTTCCGGAAGCACTTATTTTTACAAAAGGTAAATATGCAGATTTACTTTGGGTAAATTTATGGGGAATTTTAAGTTGTATAACATTATATTTAGCACCAACGTGGATAAAAAAATAGAACATTTAACAGATTTAAAGGGGAAAGTACTACTTTTTGGTGGTGTTTACAGCAACTTACAAGCATTAGACTCGCTTATTGAAATTGCTGAAAAAGAAAATATCGCACCTAAAAATTGTATTTCTACTGGAGATATTGTGGGCTATTGTGCACAACCAGAAGAAGCTGTACAAACCTTTAAAAATTGGGGTGCAAGAGGTATTGCTGGCAATGTAGAAATGCAATTAAGAGAGGGTGAAGAAGGCTGTGGTTGCGATTTTAGACAAGGTTCACGTTGTGACGGGTTTTCAAAACTTTGGTATCCTTATGCACAAAGTCAACTTTCTCAAGATTCCCTAGATTTTATGGAAACCTTACCAGATCATTATACCTTTGATTTTGGCGAAAAAAAGATATTTGTTTTGCATGGTTCCTATTTTCAAACCTCAGAATTTATCTTTAAATCTACTTCTTGGAAAAAGAAAGCTCCAAATTTTACAGCCACCAATAGTGATGTTATTATTGGCGGTCATTGTGGACTCCCTTTTTATCACAAAAGAGATGATAAACTTTGGATAAATGCAGGTGTAATTGGGATGCCCGCAAATGATGGAACCCCAAATGTTTGGTATGTAATTATCGATGAGCAAAATGGTGAATTTCATTTTAAACATCATTCGTATTCGTACAATCATCAAAAAACCAGTAAATTGATGCACAATGATTTGTTACCTTTAGAATATGCTAGAACCTTAGTAACAGGGCTTTGGGACAATTGTGAAATATTACCTCCTGTAGAAAGTGGTTTACAAGGGTTTGGAATTCAGCTTTAAAATAATTAAATTAACAATATTGAAATAAAACTTATGAGTTATCTAGAAACAACACACAATGTATACAAAGACGCAGCTTTAGTACCAGATGTTGGTTTATGTTGTACTACCAATGCTATTTGGGAATTACCAGGACTTAAAATTCCTAAAATAATGCAAGAAATGAATTATGGATGTGGTTCTACAGTGCATGCAAAAGACTTAACCAACAACCCTAAAATGTTATATGTTGGTGTTGGTGGAGGCATGGAATTGTTACAATTTTCATACTTTAACAGACAAAAAGGGGGCGTAATTGGTTTAGATGTGGTGGATGAAATGTTAGAAGCCTCTCGCAAAAATTTTGCAATTGCAGAAGAACAAAACGATTGGTTTCAAAGTGATTTTGTAGATTTAAGAAAAGGTGATGCCCTAAACTTGCCAATTGATGACAATTCTATTGATGTTGCTGCTCAAAATTGTTTGTTTAATATTTTTAAAATGGACGATTTAAAAAAGGCGGTTGCAGAAATGTATCGTGTTTTAAAACCCCATGGAAAACTAATTATGAGTGATCCAACTTGTGAGCAGCCCATGAACGAAACCTTACGAAATGACGAAAAATTACGCGCGCTTTGTTTAAGTGGTAGTTTGCCTATTGCAGATTATGTAAAAATATTAACGGATGCTGGTTTTGGAACCATTGAAATTAGAGCGAGAAAACCGTATCGAATTTTAGATCCAGAAAACTACCCTACAGACGAACTGATTTTTATAGAATCCATAGAAATTGCTGCCATTAAAGACCCAATGCCAGAAGATGGTCCTTGTGTTTTTACGGGAAGAACAGCCATTTTTTATGGAAAAGAAGATTATTTTGATGACCAAAAAGGACATATTTTATATAAAAATCAACCTTTAGCCATCTGCGATAAAACGGCTTTAGCATTATCAAAATTACACAGAGACGATCTTTTTATAAGTCAGTCTAGTTTTAATTATGGTGGTGGCGGCTGTTGCTAGTTTGGTTTTTGCTTAATAGTATATAGTAATTAGTTTGTCGTTTCTAAATAAATGAAATGAAGTTGAGAAATCTTTTTCATTGTTAAGATTTCTCCATAAAGTCGAAATAACAAAAGATAATAAAATTATAATATGAAAAAATTTTGCATTCTTTTTTTAGTTATCAGTTCCACAGCATTTGGACAGAAAAAGCTAGACAAACTACTCAATAAATGGAATACCAGAAATGTACCCTACATGTCTGTAGAAACTTTAGCAATGCCCAAAACTGAGGCGATACTTTTAGATGCAAGAGAAGAAAAAGAATATAAGGTAAGTCATTTAAAAAATGCGATTCAAGTTGGTTACAATCATTTTAAATTAGATGAAACCATTCAAAAATTACCCAAAGATAAAAATGCTAAAATAGTAGTGTATTGTTCTTTAGGTATTCGTTCAGAAACGGTTGCACATAAAATCATAGAAGCTGGCTACACCAATGTGTATAATTTGTATGGAGGTATTTTTGAGTGGAAAAACGCCAATTTTAAAGTAGTAGACACTTTAGGAAACACCACAGAAAAAGTACATGCTTTTAACAAAAATTGGGGCAAATGGTTAAAAAAAGGAAAGAAAGTGTATTAGTTGTTGGTTAAAATCTAACAATGTCAGTTCGAGTGATTTTGAGGAACGAAAAATCGTATCGAGAACTAATTTAGAAGCTAAAATTCATGAATAAAAATCTATTATTAATCTTCACAAGAAACCCAGAATTAGGCAAAGCCAAAACACGTTTGGCAAAAACAGTGGGCGATGAAACTGCCTTAGAAATCTATAAATTTTTATTAGAAAGAACTAAAAATATTGCTTCTGAAGTCAAAAGTGCAGACAAAGCTGTGTACTATTCTGTAAAAATTAGAGAAAATGATATTTGGGATGCAAACATATTCCAAAAACACCAACAATTTGGGGAAGATTTAGGCATCAGAATGTTAAATGCTTTTAAAAACGGCTTTGAAGCTGGCTACCAAAAAGTACTAATCATAGGGAGTGATTTATACGATTTATCCTCAACAAATATTGAAAAGGCATTTGTAGCTTTGGATGAAAATGATGTGGTAATTGGACCTGCAGAAGATGGTGGTTATTATTTATTAGGTATGAATTCGCTACAAGAAAAGGTATTTAAAAACAAAGAATGGGGTACAGCAACTGTTAGAAAATCGACGTTAACAGATTTAAATGATAAAAAAGTGAAATTATTAGCGTTTAAAAACGACATAGATGTATATGAGGATATTGAAAATATCCCAGAAATTATGCAAATGTTTATCAACGCTAAATAATATTCTATGAAAACACGTTTACTTTTTGCTTTTTTAAGTTTCAACTTGCTACAAATTAATGCTCAATGTACAGAAAGTGTTGGTGGTTTTGGCAACAGTCCAGATGGCCCTTCCTACCACATCAATGGTGATGTAGATTTGACTTTAAATAGCAACAACACAATTACCTTACAATTAGGCGCTAATTTTAGTACCACTCCAGGGCCAGATGTTCGTGCATTTTTAGTAGTTTCTGATGGCAAAACTGATGCTGAACTAACAACAACTCTTATCAGTAATTTAAATTATATAGAAATTGGATTAACCCAAGCCAGTGGTGCACAAACCCTAACTGCTACAATTCCTGAAGGAAAAGACATTACAAAATTTGATAAACTATTTTTTTATTGCTTACAATTTGATCATTTTTGGGATTTAGGAACTTTCCAAAAATTTACTGCAAACACTTGTGCTGCTTTAAACGTTACTAATTTTCCTGTGGATAAAATTCACATTTACCCAAACCCTGGAAAGGATAAAATTCAATTGTCTAATTTAGATAATTTATCTGCTGAAATTCGTATTTTTACTATTCTAGGAAAACAGGTTTTGAATCAATCAAAATTTAGCCAAAAAACTATTGATATTTCTGCTTTCAACAAAGGTGTTTATTTGGTAAAAATTGATGTTGATGGAAAATCGAAAACACAAAAATTAGTAATTGATTAAAATATAGACTTCTTCTCATTCTTCTCCTTCTTCTTAATGAATGGCAGTATACGTTTTAAATGTCATTTCGAAATGAGTGAAGAATGAACGATTGAGAAATCTAAATAAGATCTTATGAGCAAACAACAACAGTTACAAGAAACCATTGGTTTTTTAACCGAAAACGGATTTTCAAACCCAGCAATAGGTATCGTTTTAGGTACAGGTTTGGGTAAATTAGTGGATGAAATAGCCATTGAAAAAGAGATTCCCTATGCAGAAATTCCACATTTTCCGCAAGCTACCGTTGAGTTTCACTCAGGTAAATTAATTTATGGTGAATTGTCTGGCAAAAAAGTAGTTGTGATGTCTGGTCGTTTTCATTTATACGAGGGTTACAATGCTTGGGAAGTTACTTATGGTATTAGAACACTTCATGGTTTAGGCATCAAAAATTTATTAATTTCTAATGCCGCAGGAGCCATCAACCTCAACTATAAAAAAGGAGACTTAATGCTGATTGAAGATCATATCAATTTACAAGGGCAGTCTCCTTTGGCATTTCAAGGAGCCAATGCTTTTGGAAATATTTTTGTGGATCTATTAGAACCCTATTCAAAAACCATCAACCAAAAAATAAAAGCCATTGCAATTGCCCAAAACATCCAATTACAC
>NZ_CBFHZT010000022.1:0-56982 GCF_965660385.1 Polaribacter sp. | reverse complement strand
TGTAATTTTCGTCTGCACATGCATAACTATCTCTAACAAAAATTTCTTTATTCGATAAATAATTCACTACTTTATCAAAGAGTCTTTCAAACTTATCTTCCTCGAAAGGCAAGTTGATATTACTCCACCAAACTTTGTCTTTTGTAATTTCATCTTTTACAATAAAACGATCCATTGGAGATCTACCAGTAAACTCTCCTGTATTTACAGCAATTGCTCCTAAAGAAGATTCAAAACCTAGTTTTTTTTGCAATGTTTCTTGATGTAATTCGTTTGAAGTTAGTTGATAACGAATTGTAGCATTCTTGATTCCTAGATGATTTAACGAAATCGATTTCGTATTTGTATCTACCATATCAATATTTTTTATTTAGTATCATACAAAATTACACAATAATTTAAAACTGAAGTATATTAACCAAAAAAAATATGAAATTTTTATCAATTTTTTAATTTTCTTACGAATATTATAATCATTGAAAGCCAACCCATTATAAGAAATAAGCCACCCAAAGGTGTTATAAACCAAATTGATTTTGCTGAAATTGCTGTTAACTGAATGGCATAAATAGACCCTGAAAAAAGCAAAATACCGAAAAGAAAAAGGGAACTTATGATATTTTTTTGTTTAGGTGAAAAACCTTCATACATATTAACAAATAACAAAACAATAGTGTGATACATTTGATAACGCACTGCTGTTTCAAAACTTTGTAATTGATCTGGACTTAAAGTTTCTTTTAGCGCATGCGCTCCAAAAGCTCCTAAAATAACTGCTGAAAGACCTAAAAAACAGGTGATTACTAATTTTTTAAACATTATTGTTATTTTTTGTTTAATTTTAAACAATTAAAATAGCTTTACAAAATACAAAAATACAGTATTCTTCATGAAAAATATACTACTTATTGGCGCTGGAAAATCAAGTTCTTATTTAATTAAATACTTATTAGAAAAACCTGATGAAGAAAATATATTTCTCACCATTGGTGACATCCACATAGAAAATGCGAAAAAATTGGTGCATCATTCTAAAAAAATAAACATAATAAAGTTTGATGTTTTTGATGCACATCAACGAAAAGAAAATATTGAAAATTGCGATATTGTTATTTCGATGCTTCCTGCAAGTTTACATATTGAAATTGCAAAAGATTGCATAAAATATGGAAAACATCTGGTTACAGCTTCTTATATTTCTAAAGAAATGAAAGCTTTAGACGCTCAAGTTAAAGACAGAGGATTGGTTTTTATGAATGAAATTGGTTTGGATCCAGGTTTAGACCATATGAGCGCTATGAAAGTAATTCATAGCCTTAGAGATAAGAATGCAAAACTATTGTTATTTGAATCTTTTTGTGGTGGTTTAGTGGCTCCTGAAAGTGATACCAATTTATGGAATTATAAATTTACTTGGAATCCAAGAAACGTGGTTTTGGCAGGACAAGGGGGTGCTGCAATGTTTATTCAAGAAAATACGTATAAATATATACCTTATCATAAATTATTTAGACGAACCGAGTTTTTAACCATTAACAATACAAAGTTTGAAGCCTACGCAAATAGAGATTCTTTAAAATATAGGGATGTTTATGGTTTACAAGAAATACCCACAATGTATAGAGGTACCATAAGAAAAGTCGGGTTTTCTAGGGCTTGGAATATTTTTGTACAATTAGGGATGACTGACGATTCGTACACCATAGAAAATTCTGAACAGATGAGTTATCGCGACTTTGTAAACCTGTTTTTAGCCTATTCTCCTTCAGATTCTGTAGAATTAAAATTACGCTCTTATTTAAAAATTGATCAAGATGATGTAATGTGGGAAAAATTAGTTGAGCTAGATATTTTTAATCCAAATAAAAAAGTAGGACTAAAAAATGCAACTCCTGCTCAAATATTACAAAAAATTTTAGAAGACTCTTGGACGTTAAAAAAAGAGGATAAAGACATGATTGTAATGCAACATTTATTTGGCTACGAAATTAATGGCAAAAAACAGCAAATAGAAAGTAGCTTAATGGTAATTGGCGAAAATCAAACGTATACAGCTATGGCAAAAACTGTAGGTTTGCCAGTTGCTATTGCTACTTTAAAAATTTTAAAAGGAGAAATAAAAACACCTGGGGTACAATTGCCAATAGCTAAAGAAGTGTATTTGCCGATTTTAAAAGAATTAGAGGCTTATGGTATTCAATTTTCAGAAAAAAAAGTACCTTATTTAGGATACAATCCAAATCATGTAATTGGATAAAAAATTAACTATAAAAACATTGTTAAGGATGTGTGTTTACCCAAACTTCACCATCGGAAAAATGTTCTTTTTTCCAAATCGGAACCGTTTTTTTTAGGGTATCAATCGCAAATTCACAGGCTAAAAAAGCAGCTTTTCTGTGTTTTGCAGAAGCTGTTATGATTACTGGAATATCCTTTATTTGCAGCATTCCTTCTGCATGATGAATGGCAATTTTATGAATATCAAACTTATCTAAAGCTAACGTAGCAATTTTTTGCATTTCTTTAATTGCCATTGGTTTATACGTAGAAAAATCGAGCTGTGTTACTTCTTTGCCTTGCGTATCATTTCTTACAGTACCTATAAATGTAGCAATTCCTCCACAAGCATCATCTTCTACAAAATTGTAACATTCTTGCAGGTTTAATTTTTGTGAAGTTATTTTTATAGAAGTTCTCATCATTTTATGAGATACTGAAACTTATTCAGTACTTAAGGCAAAAGTAATAATTCATCATGTATCTTTGTACAATAATATTTCTTTAATACAATAGGATGAAAAATATCTTTAGAATTGTCAGTTTTTTAGAAGGAATCTCTTACCTACTTTTATTATTTATTGCAACACCCATAAAATATTTACAAGGCGATGCATCTTATGTAAAAATGTTAGGTATGCCCCATGGAATTCTGTTTATGCTCTATATTGTTTTAGCTATTGTGATAAAAAAAGAAATGGATTGGAATAATAAATCACTAAGCATCATCATGTTGTGTTCTATTATACCTTTTGGTACTTTTTATGTTGATAAAAAATATTTACGTTAAGTGTTGCGTTTTTTATAATCTATCAAGATTCTAAAAATAGATGAAATGGATTGTTAACCTCCACTAACAGGCGGAATTACAGCAACAACATCGCCTTCCTTTAGTAACAACTCATCTTCTGCATAAGCTTCATTTACCGCAATTGCATAAGAGTTGATATTTTTTAAACTAGAAAAACGCTCTATTAAATTAGCTTTAAAAGCTGCAACTGATGTGTTTTCATCAACAAGAATTTCTAGTTCTGAAGCTTTTACTAAATCTGCTGTTATTCCAAAAAAAAGTGTTTTAACCATCATCTTTGCAAAGATAATCAACTTAAAAAGATAAATTCATACCAAGTAAAAACCCATCTCTTCGATTTCCATCGTGAAACGATTTTATATAATCAACTCTTAAAAAGCGCCATTTACCAAAACCGATGTTTTCCATTCCAACAGAAACTTCAGAATATTGTTTGGTATCTGCCATATACAATGTTTTTGCACCGGTTATTAAATGATAATTCAATTTATTCAACAACGGAACCCTTGCCAAAACAGCTCCTTTAAAATTATGCTCAATATGTGCTTCTGCATACCTGTTATTGGTATAAAAACGATAATACTCTAACAAACCAAAATTATTTTTACGGTTACTATCTGTAACAATAAACATCTGATTTCCTTTTACTTGTAAATTATCCATAAAAGCAATATTTTTCTTTTTTAAGAAAGCACCTCCTCTTACGTAATAGAAAAAATTACCATAATTTCCTATATCTATGTTCTGTTTTAAACTAGCCGTAATTAAGTCTGCATTAAACTCATCATTATCTGCTGCAAATGTTTTTCTATAATTTACAGATAAAGTTGGCAATTTATCTTCATCTAAATTAAATTTTTGATCTGGGTAAGAAAGGTATTTTTGTCCAAACACAAATCTTGCCCCAATATTTAGGGTTGCAATGCTATGCTCTGTAAAAACAGAACTAGTAAAGTTATCTGGTTCTAAAGGATTGTTAGATGTATAAGGTTCATTTTTGCTTTGCCTTGCAAAAGAATAGTTTGTAGTATTAAATAATGGTTTTCTATTGGCATATTCTAATGAAGTAGAGAAAAAGACACCATTTGTTATTTCTTCTGAATACCCAATTCTAGCAAATTCCTTTTCGTAAATTTTCATATAATTTAACCTTCTTGTTAACGAACGAATTAAATTATCTAACTTTTTAATAGGGTTTCTTCGGTTAAATTGTGCTGTAGCTACACCACCAGTAATGTACATTCTCGGTCTAGAAATATTATTCCATTTTTTACTAAAATAAAAAGTAGGTCTTGCTTTTTGTTCAGAAAAACCATAATCAACATCAAAACCAGCTGACCACCATTTGCCTTTATCATCTTGACTTTTAAAATAACTAGCGCCTAAAGAAGTATGAAATCCTTGCACCGTATTAAAACTCAAAGTTTCAATTAAACCATTAAATGAGAGCGACCATTTTTCGTAAGAATTACGATACGTATAGCCTATTATTGGTGATAAGACATTAAACTTATTTTGTTTTTTGTTGATAGAATCTAAATACGGTTTTGATTTTCGAACCACTTTAATACTATCTTTAATTTTATAATCTCTTACTTCCTCTTTTGTTAAAGGTACAGGTCGTAGATTATTCCAGAAAACAGAATCTTTTTTAGTGGCCTCTTTTTCAAAAGTTAACACTTCGTTTGTAAACGTATTTTTTGTAAAACCTGGCGAAAAATTATAATTAGAATAGGCTGATGAAAATCGACCATCGAACTTAAAACCAAAAGCATTTACTTTAAAATCAATACTCTGACTAATTAACACCCAAGCATCATTTTCTTCAGCATAATTGTAGTTTTGTTTCAGTTTTAAAAAATCTACAACTGGTATATTCACTTGTGCGCCAGAAACTGTAACATCTGCCCCATATAAAGCCCAATCATCTTCTACTATGTATAATGAACCACTAAAAACAGCATCGTTTTTACGTTTGGGAATTACGTTAATCTTGCTAATCAGTTTTCCATTTTTATCATAAAAAGTACCTTCTAATGCATAGGTGTAATAGCTAAATGCATTTGTAGAAATTGGCGAAATTAAATCGTTTCCAAATTCAACACTATTGTTGTAAAAGTTGATATTGGCATCCTCAGCTCTATTAAAACTGATGCCATTATCTCTACCACTCACTTTAGATGCAATAATGTTTTCTTTAAAATTCTTAGGGTTTTTCTGAAATTTAATTTCAGAAACCGTTTCAGAAAGATAAATAATTCCACTTCTTGTAGAGTCTAAACCTCCACCAAAATCGCCCAGACTTTGCCCTAAAAACTTTTCTGGTGCATCTTTAATTCTATACAAACCTCTGCTGTAAAATTTGGCGGTGTATTTTGCAAACTTATCTGTATTTTTATCCTTATTGGCAATTACATTTCTTATAATTCTATTGGCAGGGTTAT
Organism: Polaribacter sp.; assembly: GCF_965660385.1. GTDB lineage: Bacteria > Bacteroidota > Bacteroidia > Flavobacteriales > Flavobacteriaceae > Polaribacter. The sequence continues at coordinate 51,450 of NZ_CBFHZT010000022.1, read as the reverse complement.
CTTTTGTAGAAATCGAAATTTCATCTAGTTTAATGTTCTCTTCTTCCAATTGCACATCAAGTTGAAAAGGAAAAGACGTAATACTTACTTCTTTTTTGAGCGTTTTATATCCTAAAAATTGAAAAACAATCGTATGTTTTCCAATTTTGTTAATTTCTAAAACATACGCTCCATTATCATTAGAGGTTGTACCAGTTACAGTTTTATCAAGATAAATACTTACAAACGAAAGTGGCTCGTTATTAATATCTGTAATTTTTCCTTTTACTTGAGCAATACTTATTGATGAAATAAACAACAAAAGCAGACAAAGATTTCTTTTCATTGGGTTGGCTTTAATTGATAGACGCAAACTTAGGGCAATTTGTTACCAAAAATCTTTAATTTTTGTTAAACATCTTATGTAATTATATAATACAAAAGATTCAATTATTATACCAAAGGTTGCTTTTCATATCTATTTTTTAGCAAACAATATTACTAAATTGTTAAAACCTAGGAAACGTGCTGTTTTTTAACAAAAGTTAGAATGAAAACTTTAATTTAGCATAACTATGGAAAACAAACTTCAAAATTACATCCAGAAACACATTTTACGTCACTTAACAAAAAGTCTAATTTTGTTCTTTTCTGTTACCCTTTTTACATCTTGCTTTGTTGATGATGACACAAACGAAATTTGTACGGAAGATTGTACTGAATTTAAAGGACAATTAAGAACAGAAGATGGTAGACCAATTGCTGGTGCAGATATTAATTTAGAGTATACATCTAGTCATATTTTTTTATCTGCAGTAAGAAGAATAGCTACCACAACAACTGATAAGAACGGTTTTTACAAAATTTTAGCATTTTTACGAGATAATGAAATAGAAAAGGGTAGTAATGGAAATTTAGGTTTGTATTTTGACGTTAATCAAATAAGTAATGCACTACCAAACAATTACTTAAAACCGAAAACTACTTTTACTTCAAACGGAAGAGTAATAGATGCATTTAAAGCTAAAGTTTTTTTTCATCAAATTTATAATAGAGACACAATTTTAGAAAATGATTTTATAGCACCTATGAAAGGTAAAATCCAGATTAAGATAGATGACTTTACTCCTATTGTAGAAAATGATTATTTTTATGCGACAATAATTTACGATTACTCTTTCTTAAACCCAGTTTGGGAATTTAGACAAAGTAGAGATTATAATTCCATACGCCTCATAAATAAGACTTCAAACTTTGTTTTTAATTATGAAACAATTTTAAATGGTGATACAAGAATTAATATACAGAAATCCAAAAACGGAATAACTACTTACTCTGATACTATTATAAAACTAAGTTCACCAAATTTAACAACAATTGAGTTAAAATATTAATTATTTTATGCTCAACATATTTTGTACTTGAACAATTTTTATCATAAAAGTAACTTTTTTTTTCATACACAAAAATTCAATTGATACAGAAATACTATAATACTTAGATAACACGTAAGAATAATTTCCTATTCTAAAAACCAAAAATTCACTGTCCTCTTTCTATGAAAACCCTATATTTGTCAACTATTGAATACAAGACAAATCACTTATGAGCGATTCTAGAAAAAGACATGAAGCTTTATTATATCACGCAAAACCAAAACCGGGTAAAATAGCAGTTGTACCCACTAAAAAATATGCAACGCAACACGATTTAGCATAACCAAAGTAATCTTTATTGTTGTTTTGTAGAATCTCTAACAATTAAATCTGTTTCTAAAACCACTTCTTTAAATGTAATTTTTTTATTCTTTTTTTTATGTTGTATTTCTTTATATAAAATTTTAAATGCCTTTTTACCCATTTCAAAACCTGGTTGGTTTATCGTTGTTAAAGATGGTGATATTACGGATGACATAAACCAATTACTAAAACCAACAACACTGATATCTTCTGGCACTCTAATGCCATTTTTTATCAACTCAGTCATTGCACCAATGGCTACTAAATCTGTATTAATAAAAATACCATCTACATCGTTGTGTTCTTTAAGTAATTGACGTGCATTATTTTTACCTTCTTCAAAACTTTTATCACCACAATCATTAATATATACTAATGAGGCATCATAAGGAATATTGTAATCTAACAAAGCTTGTTTATACCCAAGAAATCTATCAATTGAGTTTTGAGGCAATAAAGGCCCTCTAAAATGAGCAATTCTTTTACAGCCTATTTGTATTAAGTATTCTGTTGCTTTGTAAGCTGCTTTTCTATCGTCAATAATCACTTTAGAGCATTTTACCAATTTTGCAATTTTATCAAACATCACTAAGGGTGTTTGTTGCTCAGTAATTCCCAATAAATGTTTATAATCTGCAGTGCCATTGGCTAAAGAAATTAAAATACCATCTACCCTTTTACTTAATAATAAATCCAATTGTTTTTTTTCGAGCTCAAAAGATTCATTAGATTGTAAGGTAATTACCAAATATCCTTTTTTTTCTGCTTGAGAGATAATGCCCTTAATAACACTTGAAAAAAAGTGATGCACAATTTCTGGAATTATTAAACCAATGGTTTTAGATTCTTTTGTTCTTAAATTTACCGCAAAAGAATTTGGCTTATAATTTAGCATAGCAGCTGTTTCTCTAACTAGTTTTCTAGTTTTTTTACTAACATCAGGGTATTCTTTTAAGGCTTTTGATACTGTGGTTATAGAAATACCCAACTCTTCTGCTATTTGTTTTAGTGTTACCAAAATATCATATTTTTAAACAAATTTAACGTTGCTTTTTTACCCTCTAAATATAGTAAATTATCTTTACCGAAAACGTTTTCGACAAATCGAAAACGTTTTCGATTTATTTATTTCATAATTTAATGTCGAATAAAAATACATTTGACAAAAAATAATTAACTTTTTTACTAAATTAATACTAAAATGAAAAAACAATTAAACTTTAAAAAATTGCTTTTAATGGTGCTTATGCTAGCATCCACAGCGTTTGTTGCTCAGTCAACAATTTCTGGTAGTGTAAAAGATGATAGTGGTAATCTAATTCCTGGTGCCAACATCCTTTTAAAAGGTACCACTAAAGGAGCCATTACTGATTTTGACGGTAACTATGAAATTACAAATGTAACTAATGGAACTTACACAATTGTTGCTTCTTACATAGGTTACGATAACTTCTCAAAAGAAATTACAGTAAATGGCAATCTAAAAGTAAACATTGTTATTAAAGAAAATGCACAATCATTAGATGAAATTATTGTTACAGGAGTAGTAAACCCGAAATCTAAAATAGAGTCGAGTGTTTCTGTTTCTACAGTAGGTGTTAAACAAATTGCTCAGGCTTCTCCAAGATCTGCGGGTGAACTTTTTAGAAGTATTCCTGGTATACGTGCAGAATCCTCTGGTGGTGAAGGTAATGCAAATTTTAACGTGCGTGGTGTACCAGTTTCTTCTGGTGGATCTAGATATTTACAATTGCAAGAAGACGGACTTCCAATAATGTTGTTTGGTGATACTTCTTTTGGTAACGCAGATAACTTTTTACGCATAGACTCTAATATTGGAAGAGTTGAAGCTATTAGAGGTGGTTCTGCTTCTACACAAACCTCTAATGGTCCTGCTGGAATTATTAATATGATAAGCAAAACAGGAAGAAAAGAAGGTGGTACCATAGGTGCAACTTATGGTTTAGATTTTCAAACAAGTAGATTAGATTTTGAATATGGTACACCAATTGGGGAAGGATTATATTATCACATTGGTGGTTTCATGCGCGTTGGTGAAGGCCCAAGAAAAATAGGCTATCAAGGTAATAAGGGAGGGCAATTAAAAGCCAACCTTACTAAAGAATTTAAAAATGGATATGTACGTACTTATTTTAAATATTTAAATGATAAAAGTGTAATGTATATGCCTATGCCAGTAGCTTTAACAGGTACAAATGCTAATCCTACTTTTGGTAATTTACCAGGTTTTGACATTACTTCAGACACTCCACATTCTGTAAATATGCAAAATACCTACAGTGTTTACGATGGTAATCCTACTCAAAATGACATGAGAAGTGGTAACAACCCAGTAAGCGCTTCAGTTGGTGCAGAATTTTCTTTTGATTTAGGTGATGATTGGAAAGTAAATGGTAAAGCAAGATACTCTAACAATTCTGGTCAATGGAACGCTCCATTTACTGCAAATGTTGGAACTGTAGCAGATATAGAAGCTTTGGTAAGGGGTGCTTCAGGAGCAACTGGAACCTTAACTTTTCAAGATGGTTCACCATTTAATCCTGCAAATGGTTTGGCTCAAGATATTAGATATTTTGATGTAACTATCGAAGATTTAAGCAACTTTTTTAGCGATATTAAAGTAACCAAAGCTATTAATGATAACGTTGGCCTAACAGTTGGAATGTTCTCTGCAACACAAAACACTAAAATAGGATGGCAATGGAGTTCTGCAATTTCTGAAGTGGCAGGAAATGGTACAGCAAGATTAGGTGTTTTTGAAGGATTTTCGCAAGGTGGTGCTTACTCTTTTGGCCAGCCAGTTTGGGGTAATTGTTGTCAAAGAAAGTACAACACAGTGCATAACGTAAATTCTCCTTATGTAGGTGTAGATGCAGAAATTTCTGAAAAATTAAATTTTGATGGTAGTGTACGTTTCGAAAACGTAAATGTTAATGGATCTATAAATTCTGGTCAATTAAGTAATTTAGATGCAAATGGAGATTTAATTGGTTTTGACTACAATAATGATGGTGTAATTAGTCCTTTCGAATCTACAATACCAACAATAGCAGGAAACCCAGGTCAAGCAATTAGCGACGATTATAATTTTGTTTCTTACTCTGCTGGTTTAAACTATAAAATTAATGATGGTGCTGCTGTTTTTGGAAGATATAGTAAAGGGGCTTCTGGTAGAGCTGCAGATAGAAATACTTATGGTGCAGATGGTTTAGGAGATGTACAGTTTGATGAAATCTCTCAACTTGAAGTTGGTTTAAAAAAGAGATTAAATAATGGTGTTTTAAATATTACTGGTTTTGTAAGTAATACAGATGAAGGTATTAGTAACGAATTAAATAGAACTGTTGGAAACCCTTTTAAAGCATTAGGTTTAGAAGTAGAATCTGCTTTAGGTTTTGGAGACTTTAGTCTAAATGGTTCTGTTACTTATACAAAAGCAGAAATTGATGGTGGAGCAAATAAAGGTAATAAACCAAGAAGACAAGCAGACTTTGTATACAACTTTGCACCTTCTTATGCTTTTGGAGCTGAAAAACAACACCTTTTAGGTATAACCGTTTTAGGTACATCTAAATCTTTTGCTCAGGATGATAACGACCTTGTAATGCCAGGATACGCTTACATTAATGCTATGGCAAAAGTAAGTTTAACCAAAGGCTTATCTTTAAGTGTAAATGCAAACAATTTATTCGATACAATTGGTGTTACAGAAGTAGAAGGTAATGGAAACATTGCTGCTGGTTTGGCTGCTGCAAGAACAATTTCTGGTCGTTCTACAACCATGACTTTACAATATAGTTTTTAAATAACAAGTGGTTTTTTATTATTAATTTGAATGAGAAACAGAGCCAATGAGAAATTTATTGGCTCTGTTTTAAAAAATCATTATCAAGAAAGCTTTGTTTAATTTCTTGTAAAACAAAACTACAATCATCAAATTCTAAAGATATTTTAAAATGAAACTATTCATAATTACCTTTTTATTATTAACCACTCTTCATAGCAATGCTCAAGAGGTACTTCATCAAAATAAAGAATCGAAAAAAGAAAAAATGATTGTTTATGGTAGTGATAGTTGCCATAGTTGTTTGGATACAAAAGCTTTTTTAAGAGAAAAAAACATTAAATTCACGTATTACGATATTGATGTAAACAAAGCAAAAGAGCAAGAAATGTTAGTAAAACTTCAAAAAAATAATATTTCTACACAAACTTTAAGCTTACCAGTAGTAGATCATAAAGGAGACGTTTTTTTAAACAAAGGCAACTTACAGGAGTTTCTAAAAGTTTTAGCTAAAAAAATAGAAAATGATGAAAATTAAAAAACCTAATTTAAGTTTCTGGCAAATCTTTAATATGAATGTAGGATTCTTAGGGATTCAATTCAGTTTTGGCTTACAACAAACCGCTGTTAATCCTATATTTTCATTTTTAGGTGCAAATCATGAAGATTTACCTTTGTTAAATCTTGCTGGTCCAGTTACAGGTTTAATTATTCAACCAATAATCGGAGCAATTTCAGACAAAACATGGTCTCCACGTTGGGGAAGAAGAAAACCATTTTTTTTAATTGGTGCTTTAATAGGTAGTTTGTGTTTGTTTGCTTTTCCTTATAGTCCATCTCTATGGTTTGCAGTTGGTTTACTATGGATTCTAGATGTTGGTAATAATATGGCCATGGAGCCTTATCGTGCTTTTGTAGGTGATAAATTACCAAACAAACAATTGAGTTTTGGCTACCAAATGCAAAGTCTATTTGTTGGGGCTGGTATTGTACTGGCCAATGCATCTATCTTTCTTTTTCAAGATTGGTTTGGTGGTGCAGAAACAATAACAGAAAATGCTACAGTTATTCCTAAATGGTTGTATTATTCATTTTTTATAGGTGCAATCCTTTCTGTTTCAACAATACTTTGGTCAGTTCTTAAAACACCCGAAATTCCTCCATCAGATATCGAGTTACAAGAAATTGAAAAACACAATACTTTACCTTTTATTGAGCGAATAAAAACACCTTTCAAAGAAATTGTTGATGCGATAAAAGATATGCCAAAATTTATGTGGAAATTAGCTTCTGTATATCTTTTTCAATGGTATGCATTATTTATTTATTGGCAATTTATTTCCTCTATGTTTGAAGAAAGTATGGGTTTTAATAAATCGGAAGCATTAAGTCAGGCTGCAAAAATGAATACAACTTACAATATTTCTACCATTGTTTTTGCCTTAGCTCTAGTACCATTAGCTTTAAAATGGGGAGGTAAAAAAGTGTATGTAGTAAGTTTATTTTTAACAGGTATTGCTATGCTTAGCATCCCAAACATACAAGACCCAACTTTGGTTATTTTACCTATGATTTTGTTTGGTATTGGTTGGGCTGCAATGATGGGTATTCCATACGCTATGGTATCTAAAATTGTACCACAAGAAAGACGTGGTGTTTATATGGGTATTTTAAATATGATGATTGTAATCCCTATGGGAATTCAAACATTAACTTTTGGCCCAATTGTAAAAAACCTTTTAAATAACAGCGCTGTAAATGCTATTTTATTAGGAGGTGTATTTTTTATAATTGCTGCATTTTTAGGACTTAGACTTAAAGAACCAAAATCAATTACAGACTAAATTTAAAATTCTATTTATCTAAAAAAATAGAAAAACGATAAAGAAATTAATTTTGAAAAAAAGTAATAAAAACATAGATATATTATGTGTGGGAGAAGTTTTAGTAGACTTTATAGGCCATCAAAACAATGTGCTAATAAACGAAACTAGAGATTACCACAGATATTTAGGTGGTTCGCCTGCTAACGTAGCTATGAACTGCAAAAGACTGGGTTTAAACGCCACATTAATTTCCACTGTTGGAAATGATGGTTTTGGAGAATATATTTTTAAAAGATTAGAAGAAATTAATATCAATACTTCAAACATCAAAAAATTAGAAAACAAATCTACAAGTGTCATATTTGTTTCAAAATCAAATGGAACACCTGATTTTTTACCTTATAGAGATGCAGATTGCGATATTTCAGAAAATCAAATTACAGCTGAAATTTTATCACAAACCAAAATTTTTCATACCACTTGTTTTGCGTTAAGTAAAAACCCTGCACAAACTACTATTCTTAAAAAAGCTGAAGAAGCTTACAATAAAGGATGTAAGTTAAGTATCGACATCAATTACGCCAAAAAACTTTGGAGTTGTAGAGAAGAAGCTTTACAGGTTATTAAAAATTATTGTCAATACAATCCACTAATAAAAATTAGTGAAGATGATATGTTGCGTCTTTTTGAAAAAGCATTACCTCATCAAGAAATTTTTGACTTCTTTCACAATCTAGGTGTAGAAACTGTATGTTTAACTTTGGGTAGTAAAGGTGTAAAACTATCTCAAAAAGGAGAAAAAACAATTGAATTACCAGCAATTAAAATAGAAAAAGTAATGGATACCACTGGTGCAGGAGACGCTTTTTGGTCTGGTTTTCTTTTTGCTTATATTAAAAAAAAATCTATTGAAGAATGTTTACAGGTTGCTTTAAAACTAGCTGCTTTAAAACTGCAGAACGTAGGTAGATTACCCAACAACATCAATATTTTATCAAAACTTTTATAAGTTTTAATTAAAAAACAACTTTTTTATGTCATCAGAAAAAAATACTACAATTTCTAATGGTGTTATGCTAAACGCATATCCAGATAGTATTGGAACAAATTTAAGTGATACTATTAAAATGCTTCAAAAAGAAGATTTTAAAGATGTATTTTCTCTGTTTTATGTGTTGCCTACTTTTTTTAATAGTGATTTAGATAGAGGGTTTTCAGTAATAGATTATAACCTAAATAAAGATTTAGTTTCTAAAGAAGATTTAAAAGCATTAGAAAAACTGAACATCATGCTCAAGTTTGATATTGTTCTCAATCATTTATCTGTAAATTCTCCACAATTTAAAGATCTTTTAGAAAAAGGAGAAGCATCTAAATACAAAGATTTTTTTATCAATTGGAATACTTTTTGGAAAGAAAATGGAACAAAAAATGAAAATGGCATTGTAATTCCAAAAGAAGAATTTCTTAGTAAATTATTTATGAGAAAATCTGGATTACCCATTTTAAAAGTTCCTTTTCCTGATGGTTCTGAAAAACCCTATTGGAACACTTTTTATCAAGAAATTAAATACAAAAAAATTTCACAAAAAGACATCACTGAAGCTATACCCCAACTTTCAGAAAAAGCTGAATTGGTTTGTCATAAAATCAATTCAGCTATTCTTAAAAATGAAAATCTTTCTTCTTTACATTTTGAGGATTTCAATAAATATAAACAAGAAGTGTTACTATTAATTTACCGCAAAGCAACTTATTTAGGTCAAATGGATGTGAATGCCAAATCTGAATTAGTTTGGGATTTTTACGAAGAAACTTTAGCTAAGGTAAAGAGTTTTGGATGTAAAATATTACGCTTAGATGCTTTTGCTTATCTGCACAAAGAAATTGGTCAATCTAACTTTTTTAACAAACCCGGTACTTGGCAATATTTAGATAGAATTAATCAAATTGCTAAAAAAAATGATTTAATTCTTTTACCAGAAATTCATGCTGAATATGGTTTAAATTTACATGACGAGGTTGCACAAGAAGGTTATCAAATCTATGATTTTTTCTTACCAGGCTTAATGATTCATACTCTTGAAACTGCAAATTCTAATGCGCTTTTAACATGGGCAAAAGAAATTATAAACAAAGGATATAAAACAGTAAATATGTTGGGTTGCCATGATGGAATTCCTGTATTAGATTTAAAAGGAAAAGAAGTTGATGGAAAATACAATAAGGGTTTATTAGAGGATGCTGAGATTGAAACGATAATGAATACTGTTTTAGAACGTGGTGGAAGAGTAAAAAACTTGTTTGATGCCTCTGGAAATAAAATTTCATATTACCAAGTCAACGCAACTTTTTTTAGTGCTTTAGGTGAAAATGAACAAAAATTAGTATTAGCAAGGGCTATTCAAATGTTTATGCCAGGAATTCCACAAGTTTGGTATTTAGATATTTTTGCTGGTAAAAATAATTATGCTGCTGCAGATAGTGGTACTAGTGGAGGACATAAAGAAATTAATAGAACAACGCTTTCAAATAAAGATATAGAAATTGGCCTTAAAAAAGAAGTTGTTCTAAATCAACTTAAAATAATGCGATTAAGAAATACTTCTAAAGCTTTTTTAGGTAAAGTAGTAATCGATGATTCTAAAGTAAACGAATTAGATATAACTTGGACTAACAAGAACGAATTTGCACATTTAAAAGCAAATTTAAACACACTTTCTTTTTCCATCAATTTTTCTGAAAACAACATCACAAAAAAAATGACTTTCTAAACCTTATTTACAGTGTTATTCTTTGGCAATTTCATTTATGCTTTGCTTGAAAAACCTATATTTGTACTTTACAAACAAATAGTAGATTTTTATGAGCAATTCCAGAAAAAGACACGAGGCTTTACTCTACCATGCAAAACCAAAACCAGGTAAAATTGCAGTAGTCCCTACAAAAAAATATGCTACTCAGCACGATTTAGCTCTGGCATATTCTCCAGGTGTTGCAGAACCTTGTTTAGAGATTGAAAAAGACAAGAACAACGCATACAAATACACTTCTAAAGGTAATCTAGTGGCTGTAATTTCTAACGGAACTGCTGTTTTAGGTTTGGGTGATATTGGCCCAGAAGCTTCAAAACCTGTAATGGAAGGAAAAGGTTTACTATTCAAAATTTTTGCAGACATTGATGTTTTTGATATTGAGGTAGATGCCACAGATGTTGATAAATTTGTAGAAACTGTAAAAGCGATTGCACCAACTTTTGGCGGCATTAATTTAGAGGATATCAAAGCACCAGAAGCTTTTGAAATAGAAAGACGCTTAAAAGAAGAGTTGAATATTCCTGTTATGCATGATGACCAACATGGAACTGCAATAATCTCTGCAGCTGCTTTAAAAAATGCAGTAGAAATTTCTCAAAAAGATATTTCTAAAATTACAATGGTTGTTAATGGTGCAGGTGCTGCTGCCATTTCTTGTGCTCGATTGTACTTAAAATTAGGCGTAAAAAGAGAGAATATTGTAATGTGCGATAGCAAAGGTGTTATCAGAAAAGATAGAGACAACCTCACTTCGCAAAAAGCAGAATTTGCCACATCAAAAGACCTAACTACCTTAAATGAAGCCATGCAAAACGCAGATGTGTTTATTGGTTTATCAATGGGTAATGTAGTTTCACCAAAAATGTTACTATCTATGGCAAAGAATCCAATTGTCTTTGCAATGGCAAATCCTGTTCCAGAAATCGATTATGATTTGGCAGTAGCTACAAGAAAAGATATTATCATGGCAACTGGTAGATCCGATCACCCAAATCAAGTAAATAATGTACTGGGATTCCCATTTATTTTTAGAGGAGCACTAGATGTCAGAGCCACTAAAATTAATGAAGAAATGAAATTGGCTGCTGTACACGCTTTAGCTGATTTGGCTAAAAAATCTGTTCCTGAACAGGTAAATATTGTGTATGATGAAGTGAGCTTAACTTTTGGTGTTGAATATATTATTCCAAAACCTTTTGATCCAAGGTTGATATATGAAATTCCGCCTGCAATTGCAAAAGCAGCTATGGATTCTGGAGTAGCTTTAGAACCAATTTCAGATTGGGATAAATACAGAGATGAACTCATGGAGCGTTCTGGATCTGGAAGTAAAGAAATTCGATTAATACATAATAGAGCTAAAAGCGATAGAAAAAAAATTGTATTTGCAGAAGCAGATCAGTTAGATGTTTTAAAAGCAGCACAAAGAGTTCACGAAGAAAAATTAGGACACCCGATTTTATTAGGAAGAAAAGAACTGATTTTAGCTTTAAAAGAAGAAATTGGTTTTACAGATGATGTGCCAATTTTAGATCCAAAAACAGATGAAGAAAGAGAAAGAAGACATCGTTTTGGTGAAGCTTATTGGATAAAAAGACAGCGAAAAGGGAAAACACTTACTGAGGCTAAAAAATTAATGCGAGAGCGTAACTATTTTGGTGCAATGATGGTAAATGAAAACGAAGCTGACGCTTTAATCACAGGATATTCAAGACCTTACCCAACTGTGGTAAAACCTATTTTAGAACTAATTGAAAAAGATAAAGGAATTTCTAAAATTGCAGCATGTAACTTAATGTTAACCCAACAAGGCCCAATTTTTTTAGCAGATACTACAATAAATATCAACCCAAGTGCAAAAGATTTGGTTAAAATATCACAAATGACCTCGAAGCTTGCGAAAATGTTTGGTATGAAACCTCATGTGGCTATGCTTTCGTTTTCGAATTTTGGTTCATCGAACACAGAAACCTCCAAAAAAATTAGAGAAGCTGTATCTTACATTCATCGTCATTTTCCGGATGCTGTTGTAGACGGAGAAATTCAGGCTGATTTTGCCTTAAATCCAGAAATGCTCGCAAAAAAATTCCCTTTTTCTAAGCTTAATGGTAAAAAAGTAAACGTATTAATCTTTCCGAATTTAGAGTCTGCAAACATTACGTATAAATTATTAAAGCAAGTTGAAAAAGCTGAGTCTATTGGGCCTGTTATTTTGGGTTTAAGTAAAGCTGTACATGTTTTACAATTGGGGGCAAGTGTAGATGAAATGGTAAATATGGCTGCATTAGCAGCTGTTGATGCGCAACAAAGAGAAAAGAATAAAAAATAGTACTTTTGGGGCGTTAATATTAGTTTATGATAACACAAATTAGAGGACGACTTGTTGAAAAAAACCCTACAGAAGTAGTTGTTGATTGCAATGGTGTTGGGTATTTACTGCACATTTCTTTAAATACTTTTTCTGCATTACCAACAGATGAAAATGTAGTTTTATATACACATTTATCTATCAGAGAAGATGCTCACACGCTTTTTGGTTTTATCAATAAAACTGAAAGAGAGGTTTTTAAACTGCTAATTTCTGTTTCTGGTGTGGGGCCAAGTATTGCAAGAACAATGTGCTCGTCAATGACCTCAGAAGAAATTCAAAATGCAATTGCCTCAGAAAATGTAAGAGTCATTCAATCAGTAAAAGGAATTGGCGCAAAAACAGCTCAAAGAGTTATCGTAGATTTAAAAGATAAAATTCTTAAAACCTTTGATATTGATGAAGTTTCTGTAACTGCGAGCAATACGAATAAAGATGAAGCGTTATCTGCTTTAGAAGTCTTAGGTTTTCAGCGCAAACAATCAGACAAAATTGTAAATGCTGTTTTAAAAGAAAACCCAGACGCAACTGTAGAAAAAATCATAAAACTAGCTTTAAAAAATTTATAATCAATTGTTTAGATTATCAAAAAAAATAGTCTTAGTATTTCTTGTTACGATTTCAGTAAATGCTTCTTTATCGGCTCAAACCACAAAAAGTAAAGATTCTACTGTAGTTAAAAAAGATACTTTAGATTTAAAATACGATTTTAAAAATACCCAAAAAGGAGGTTTATTCTTAGATGATTTGGCTAAAAAAGAAGTAATTTTCGACAAAGCCTTAAACAAATATGTAATCATAGAAAAAATAGGCGATTACTATACCAAAACACCTATTTTTTTAACACCTAAAGAATATGCAAAATATCGTTTAAAACGAGATATGTTGCAATATTTTAAAGATAAAGTAAGCGCAACAAATAGCAAAAAGAAAGGAGCTGCAGCTGCCCAAAGAGATTTACTTCCAGAATATTATGTAAACTCTAAATTTTTTGAAACGATTTTTGGTGGTAATACGATTAAAGTAACTCCAACAGGAAGTTTAAATTTAAAACTTGGTTTTATTTATCAAAATACCGAAAATCCACAAATTTCTGAAGAAAATAGAAGTAGTTTGGTTTTTGATTTTGATCAACAAATTAATGCAAGCCTACGTGCAAAAGTTGGGGAACGCCTTGAGTTTAGCGCAAATTACGATACACAGTCTACATTTGATTTTCAAAATTTAATAAAAATTGACTACACACCTACAGAAGATGACATTTTACAAGGTATTGAAGCTGGTAATGTTGCAATGCCTATTAAAAACTCATTAATTAATGGTGCACAGAGTTTATTTGGGGTAAAAGCAAAATTACAATTTGGTAATACCAATGTAACTGCAGTTTTTTCGCAACAAAATTCCGAAAGCAAAACAGTGGTTGCAGAGGCAGGTGCTTCTATCGAAGAGTTTGAATTAAGAACTACTGATTACGATAATGATAGGCACTTTTTCTTATCGCAATTTTTTATTGATAATTATGCCAATTCTTTAAAGCAATACCCATTAATTAGCAGTCAGGTAAACATTACACGAATTGAAGTTTGGATAACCAACAGAAATGCAACTACCGAAGATTTTAGAAGTATTGTTGCTTTTGCTGATATTGGTGAAACGAATAATCCAAATGATAGTAATAACTTTTATAGAAATTTAGTTGATGATGCTGGTGCTGTAACTCCTAAAACACCTATTAGTATAAATGCCAGTGGGCAACAACTATTTTTACCTCATAATGATGCAAATAACCTTTCTGATGAAAGTATTTTAACTGGCATTAGAGATGTTTCTACTGTAGAATCTACTTTAAACGGACTCTCAATGGCATCAGGTACAGACTACTCTATTTTAGAAAATGCAAGAAAATTAAGCCCAAATGAATATCGTTTAAACTCGCAATTAGGTTATATTTCTTTAAATAGAAGATTAAATGATGGCGAAGTTTTAGCAGTTGCATACGAATACACAGTTGCAGGTACCGTTAATGGCAGCACACAAAAATCATTTAAAGTCGGTGAATTTTCTAATGATGGTATTCAAGCACCACAAAATTTAGCTGTAAAATTATTACGTTCAGAAATTTTACAAACCGTTCGCGAAAACCCTGTTACTTTAGAGAAAGAATCTTTTCCTACATGGCGTTTAATGATGAAAAACATTTATGCACTTGGTGCTTTTCCTTTAACACAAGATGGTTTTCGTTTCGAAATTCAGTATAGAGATGATGATACTGGTATTGCATCAAATGTTTTGCAAAATGCAGACACTCCAGATATTCCTAATTTACCTTTAATTCAGGTTTTTAAACTAGACCAATTAGATCAAAGTCAATTTAGAAACTCCGATGGTTTTTTTGATTATGTAGAGGGCATTACTGTAAATTCTCAAAACGGATATGTAATTTTTCCAGAACCAGAACCTTTTGGTAATGATTTAGTGTTAGATGATAACAACCCAAATGACATTGGTTTAAATCCAAATGTAGATAGTAAATTTATCTTCAAAGAATTGTATTTAAATACCAAAATCAACATTAAAAATAACTTTCAAAATAAAGACAAATACTTTTTAAAAGGGTACTTTAAATCAGAAAGTGCAGGTGGAATTCCTATTGGCGCATTTAATGTACCAAGAGGATCAGTAAGAGTTACTGCAGGTGGCAGACAATTGGTTGAGGGGGTTGATTATGTTGTGGATTATCAGCTGGGTAGAGTGCAAATTATTGATCCTGGTTTACGCGCTTCTGGCACACCAATAAATGTATCCACAGAAAATAATGCGGTTTTTAATCAACAAAGAAAAACCTTTATGGGGGTTGATATTGAGCATAAATTTTCTGACGATTTTGTAGTTGGTGGTACCGTTTTAAATGTAATGGAAAGACCATTAACCCCAAAAGTTAATTTTGGTTCAGATCCTATAAACAATACCATGTTTGGGGTAAATATCGATTATGCTACAGAAGTACCGTATTTTACAAAACTTGCCAATAAATTACCTTTTGTAGATACAGACGCACCTTCTAATTTATCAGTAAGAGCAGATATGGCGTATTTATTACCTGGTACACCAAGTGGAATTGATGTTGCTGGTGCTGCCACTTCTTATATTGATGATTTTGAGGCTTCACAAATACCAATTAGTTTATTATCGGCTTTAGATTGGTATGAAGCAAGTACACCAAAATATAATGATATTACAGATCGATTTAATGGTAATGCAAGTGGCTTAACTTATAATGATAAAAGAGCAAAATTAGCTTGGTACAGTATAGATCAAATTTTTTACGGACTTGGAGAAACCCCAGCAAGTATAAATGCAGACGAACTTTCTAGGGCAGAAACCAGACAAATTAATTTTAATGAATTATTTCCGAATCAACAATTTGACATCACACAAAACACCTTACTAAGAACCTTAGATTTGGCTTATTTTCCAGAAGAGAGAGGTTCGTATAATTTTAACATTAAAACTGACGAGGTTAATGATGATGGTACTTTAAAAAATCCTGAAGAAAATTGGGGTGGAATTATGCGACCATTAAATACCAATAATTTTGACCAAGCCAATGTAGAATTTATTCAGTTTTGGGTAATGGATCCGTATCAAAATTATTCAATTACAACAGAAGAAGGTTTGCCTGCTGGTGTAGATCCAAATAACATATCGAATCAAGTTGGAGATTTATACATCAATTTAGGTAATGTTTCTGAAGATATTGTAAAAGACAATCGCAAGATGTTTGAAAACGGTTTACCTGAAGATGGATTAAAAGTAAATGATGTTAATGTAAACAGAACGATTTGGGGAGATGTACCCAGAAATCCTTCAATCATTTATGCTTTTAGTGAAGAAGATGGGGCTAGAAACAATCAAGATTTAGGTTTTGATGGCTTAACTGATGCAGAAGAGCTATCAAATTTAGCAACAAATTTAGGGGTAGCACCAGAAACTTTACCTAGCTACCTTACGAACGACCCTGCTTCTGATAACTTTCAATTCTTTAGAGGAAGTAATTTAGATGCAATCAATGCATCCATTTTAAGAAGGTATAAAGACTTTAACAATACGCAAGGAAACTCACCTACTTTAAATCAATCTCCAGAAACCTATCCTACTTCATCTACAACGTATCCAGATGTAGAAGACATCAACAGAGACCAAACCATGAATACTGTTGAAAGTTTTTATGAGTACAAAATTTCGATGAATAGAAATGATTTACAAAAGGGGAAAAATTTTATTGTAGATCAAAAAACAACTTCTGTAACTCTAGAAAATGGGAATACACAACAAACCACTTGGTATCAATTTAGAGTACCTATAAGAAATGGAACACCTATAAACGGAATTACTGACTTTAATAGCATTCGTTTTGTAAGAATGTATTTGACCAATTTTAAAATGCCAATTGTACTTCGTTTTGGAGAATTAGATTTGGTTCGTGGAGATTGGAGACGTTACTTAAGAACCATAGATCCAGATATCGATCCAAGTAGAGATTTAAATCAAGCAGAACTAGAAGGTTTTGAAGTAGGTGTAGTAAGTATTGAGCAAAATAACGGAACGTATCAAACTCCACCAGGTATTGAAAGAGAACGTTTACAAGGTACAACCACGGTTCAATTACAAAATGAACAATCTGTAACTTTAAAAGTTACTAATCTTGAACCAGGAAAAACTAGAGCTATTTACAAAAACATTAGTGTAGATTTAAGACGTTTTAAAAACTTGCAAATGTTTATGCACTTACAAAGTGTAGAAGGTGAAGCTCCTGTTACTGACCAAGAATTGTCAGGAATTATTCGTTTAGGTACTGATTTAGATGAAAATTACTACGAAATAGAATTGCCTTTAAAAGTCTCAGAAACTGGCAATACAGCTGAACAAATTTGGCCCGAAGAAAATAACCTGAATGCCTTTTTAGAAACCTTAGGAAAGGTAAAATTAGAAAGAGATGGTTTAGGCGAACCTATTAATGAACCTTATACAGCCAAAGATCAAGGAGAGTTGCCTTATAAAGTAACTGTAAGAGGTAACCCAACTCTAGCCCAATTAAGAACTATTGTTTTAGGGGTAAAAAACACCAGTTTTAGTAACAAAAGTGGTGAAGTTTGGTTTAACGAATTACGTTCTTCTGATTTTGATAACGAAGCTGGTTGGGCTGCAGTGGTTAATGCAGATGCAAATTTTGCTGATGTTGCCAATGTTTCTCTTTCAGGTAGTATGCAAACCATTGGTTTTGGTAATGTAGAAGATAGGGTTGCTCAACGTACTTTAGACGAAACCAAGCAGTATGATATTAACACGTCTGTTAACTTAGCTAAAATATTTACACCTCAAAAATGGGGAATTCAAATACCAATGAGTTATAGTGTTGGTGAAACTTTTATTGACCCGAAATTTGATCGTCAATATCAAGATGTGGAGTTTAGTGAGGTAAAATCTTTCTTTGAAGCTCAAGATCCAAGTCCGCAAAGAGAACAAGCCTTAGAGAACATCAATAATTCTAGAGATTATACCAAAAGAACAAGCATAAGTTTTATCAATGTAAAAAAGAATAGAAACCCAAACACAACCAAAAAACCTAAATTTTATGATGTAGAAAATTTAGCGGTTTCTTATTCTCATAATCGAGAATTTCGTAGAGATTACAATATTCAAAAGTTTATTAACGAAAACGTAATGGCTTCTGCTGGATATAATTTTAATTTTGATTCTAAACCAATTGAGCCTTTTAAAAAGAACGATTCTTTGTTTAGAAGTAAATATTGGAAATTTTTAAAAGACCTTAATTTTAATCCAATTCCGACTACATTAGCCATCAACTCAAGAATCAATAGAAGTTATAATGAGCAACAATCAAGAAATTTAATTGAAGGGCTGTCTGAACAGCCAGAATTAATTCAACGTAGATTTTTATTTGACTGGGATTATACTATAGGTTTCGATTTAACAAAATCAATACAACTTAATTTTAATGCTACCAATAATTATATTTATGATGCCTTTGGTAGTGGCGAAGAACTGCAAATTTTTGATAACTTCTTTAACACAGGTAGAGCAAATCAATACCACCAAAAATTAAACGGCACCTACCAATTACCTTTAGATAAATTTCCTTTCTTAAAATTTATAAAAGCAGATTATGCCTACACAGCAGATTTTGATTGGCAGGTATCCTCACAAGATGAAACCATTGCAGCACAGATTGGTAACGTAATTCAGAATGCAAATACACACAACTTAAATACCACTTTTTCTTTCGATCAGATTTACAAAAAAATTGGTTTTGAAAGATTATTGTTAACCAAAACCCAACGTAAAAATGCGAAAGGCAAAAATCTATCAAGAATAAGACCAAAGAAAAAATTACCAATTGGTAAGCAGATTTTAAAAACTACTTGGAGTCTTTTAACGTCGGTTAAACAAGGTAAAATTAGTTACACCGAAAATAATGGACAGTATTTACAAGGCTATGATCAAGGTGTTGGTTTCTTAGGTGGGGCACCTACTGCATTTGCTTTTGGTAGTCAAGTAGATATTAGAAACAAAGCGCTTGTAAATGGTTGGTTGGTAAACCCTAGGGCAGAATCTGAAGAATATTTTAACAAAAGATATAGTAGAACACATTATAACAAACTAGATTACACCTTTACTTTAAAGCCCATTACAGATTTAAATATTGATGTTAGAGGTAATAAAATACAAACTAGAGATATTTCACAACAAGTAGATGTGATTACTGCTAGTGACCCAATTGCGAATCCTAATGGATTATTAGACAACACCATAGATACTTTCGAAACCGGAAACTTTAGTAGCAGTCACTCAATGTTTTCAACAGCATTTACAGATGGTGACGCTTTGTTTCAAACCATGAAAGATTCTAGAGTTGAAATTTCTCAAAGATTAGCATCAGAAAACGGTATTGATACCAATGATCCTGCAAATATTAATGATGATGGCACAGTAAAAGGTTTTGGCGCCAATAGCCAACAAGTTTTATTACCAGCTTTTATGGCTGCTTATTCTGGCAAAAGCCCTGCTAAAGTAAATACTGGGTTGTTTAGAAATATTCCAATACCAAACTGGACTTTACGTTACAGTGGATTTATGAAAATGCAATGGTTTAAGAAAAACTTTTCTTCATTTGTTGTATCTCATGGTTATAAATCATCCTATACCATTTCTAACTTTACCAACAACTTACAATATAATGATGGCACAGCATTATCAGAAACTAATGCTGCTGGTAATTTTGAGTCGCAAAGATTAATTGCAAGTGCCACTTTAGTTGATGAATTTTCACCTTTATTAAAGGTAGATATGAAAATGAAAAACTCATTTTCTTTAAGAGGAGAAGTGAAAACAGACAGAACCTTAACTATGAACTTTAACAATAGCACATTAACTGATATTTCAGGTACTGAGTATATTTTTGGTTTGGGATATGTATTTAAAAACGTAACAATGAATACACGTTTTACAGGTAAGAAAACTACTTTAAAAGGTGATATTAATTTAAGAGCAGATGTTTCTCTAAGAGATAATTTAACACAAATTAGATATATAGATGAAGATAATAACCAAATTAGTGGTGGCCAACGATTATTTTCTATTAAATTTACCGCAGATTATATATTAAGTAGAAATTTAACAGCTTCTTTTTATTATAACCATCAAACATCTAAATTTGCAATATCAACCACGTTTCCAAGACAAGCCATTAATGGTGGTGTGAACATTGTTTACAATTTAGGCGGAAATTAAAAGTAAATTCAAATTCATAAATAACTATTAAAAAATGAACATTCCATCAGAATTAAAATATACAAAAGATCACGAGTGGATTAAAATTGAAGACAATATTGCTATTGTTGGTATCACAGATTTTGCACAAGGCGAGTTAGGTGACATCGTTTATGTTGATGTAGATACTTTAGATGATACTGTTGAAGAAGGTGAAGTTTTTGGATCTGTAGAAGCTGTAAAAACAGTTTCTGATTTATTTATGCCTTTAACAGGTGAGGTAATTGAATTTAATGAAGGTTTAGAAGATGAACCAGAATTGGTAAATTCAGATCCTTACAATAAAGGCTGGATGATTAAAATAGAAATCTCTGACAGCACACAAATAGAAAACTTACTAGATGCTGAAGCGTATAAAAACCTTATTACTCAATAATTTAATTATTATTGCAATAGCTATTACTATAGGTATTTTATGCTTAAGTTTAATAAAAGTTTCTAATGTACCAAGTATGGAAATTAAAAACGTAGACAAAGTATATCATGGTATTGCCTATTTTAGTTTAACAATTACTTGGTTGTTTACTTTTTATAAAAAACCTCAAAAAAAATATATTGTAGTTGTACTGTGTATATTTTTTGGCATAATTATTGAAATATTACAAGCAAATTTAACAGCTTATAGATCAGGAGATCTTTTAGATGTTTTAGCAAATAGCCTAGGTGTGCTATTGGCTTTATTGATTTTTAACATATTTTTTAAAAAAAATCGTGTTAATTCATCTTCATAGTTGTAATTAACACAATAATTTAATTAAATTAGCGACCTATAAAAAACTCTTTAAGATGGAAATTAAGAAAAATCCAAAATCAAACTTAGAAAATTTTAGTAAAATATTCATTCAGATTGGTCTTGTTCTTACGATGTTTGTTGTTTACAAAGCCATAGAATATAAAACTTATGACAAAACCTATGGTGATTTAGGTGTTGTTACTATGAATGCAGAAATGGAAGAAGAAATTCCCATTACTGAAAGAGTTGAGCCAGTAAAGCCAAAAACTCCACCACCACCAACTCCAGAAAAAATTGAAGTTGTGGAAGATGAAAAAGAGATTGAAGAAACTGTAATTGAATCTACAGAAACTGATGAGACTGAGGCTATTGTTGTAGAAGAAATTGAAGAAGTAGAAGAGGTAGAAGAAGTAATCGAAGACGTAAGTTTTATGATTATTGAAGATGTGCCAGTATTCCCAGGCTGTAAAGGTGATAAAAATGAATTAAAAAAATGTTTTAGTGAAAAAGTACAAAAGCATTTTTCTAGAAAATTCGATGCAGATTTACCTAACGAATTAGGATTATCACCAGGTAGAAAAAGAGTATTTATTGCTTTTAAAATCGATAGAAATGGTGATATCGTAAATATTCAAGCAAGAGCACCACACCCAAAAATTAAAAGTGAGGTTGTAAGTGTTATGAACCAATTACCTAAAATGAAGCCAGGAAGACAAAGAGGAAAGCCAGTAGGTGTTAAATACAGTATTCCATTTACTTTAATTGTTGAATAAAAACAATACTATAAAATTAAAAAAGACGTTTAGAAATATTGCTAAACGTCTTTTTTTTGTGCTCTACTATTTTGTAAAACTTCTTTGCTTACAGCATTAATAAACAATAAACCACAACGAATCAATTACTACTTTTCGCTAAGCTTAACAATTTTAAAGTTGTTCTTAAATTTCTAGTTGTTGCTGTTACTTTTAATTTTCTTTCAAATAAATGGTTCGAAAGTTTGGTTTTTGCAAATGTTGATGGACAATAAAGATATACAACATCACCATTAATGCTATATTGGTCTTCTCCTGTAGTACTTAATTCAATTTTTTGGATTTCTGTTGGCTTATCTAAAAATGTAAAGGCTACTATTTTTTCATTTTCGGTAGAGAAAGGATAGTGTTCTATAGCTGATTCCCATTCAGTAATTGTTCTGCTAAGTACAGCAACTGTATGACCAAACCTATTTAAAATGGCTGCTGATATATTTTTTTGAATTGTGTATTTAGTTGCTGTTGTGTCTAAAATAATGTTACCACTTTGAATGTAAGTTTGCACATTGTAAAAGTTCAAATTCTTAAGTAACGCACGTAACTCTGCCATGGGAATTTTGTTTCTACCTGAAACATTGATTCCTCGAAGTAAAACAATATATCTTTTCATATGGTTTATAAACCCTCTATTGGTTTCTTTTAGTTATATTCTTCTTTTAACAAGTTTAGCCCTGATTGAGGCATTGTTGGAGCTCCTTGAAAAGAGCGACTGCCGAAAGCAGGTAATAGCTTCAAATAATTTTATGGCGCTTTAATTTATAACCCTGCAATTTTATCTTCTTTTAAAATTTCGTTAGTTTCTTGCAGAACTTTTTCTAGAATTACTTTCAATTCTTTTTGGGTGATCTCTAAATGTGTATGCACCTCATCATCAGCAATTAAATTCAACAGTGCTTTGTCTTGTGCCCTACCTTTATCCATAGCTTCTTTATAACCAATATGTTCATTAAAGGTGACTAAAGAATATTTTGACGAATATTGATTTGGAAATGTTTTCTCTAAATTCATTTCCAATTGCCTTTTTTCTTTAAACAACGGATTTGCCACATGATCTCGCATTTCGTAAAAATTATCAATCGCTAAATCTGCAATAGCATCTGTATCTTTTTTTCGTGCTTTGTGATATGTTTTAAAAACCATTTCCCAATTTATGGTTTCTTGAGAATCTTCAAAATGATTTAAAATTTCATCGAAAACAAAAACATCTTCAAACGAAGCATTCATACCTTGGCCGTAAAAAGGCACAATAGCATGGGCAGCATCTCCCATTAAAAGCGTTTTATCTTGATAGGACCAAGGGCTACATTTAATTGTGCCTAAAGGACCTGTTGGGTTATTAGCAAACTCTTCTTTTATATTCGGAATTAAAGCCAAAGCATCTGGAAATTCTTTCTCAAAAAAGGCTATAATGTTTTCTTCGGATGTTAAATAGTTAAAATTATATTCGCCTTCATCGTAACTTAAAAATAAAGTTACTGTAAAGCTGCCATCTCTATTTGGTAATGCAATCAACATAAAATCGCCTCTTGGCCAAATGTGTAAATGTTGTTTGCTTATTTGATGATTTCCGTTTTTATCAGCAGGAATTTCTAGCTCTTTATAACCGTGATTTAAATAGTTTTGAGAGTAACTGAATAAAAATTTACGTTCTGAAACGTAGCTTTTTCGTAATGACGAACCTGCACCATCTGTTCCAAAAATTACATCAGCTTTTACCTTGAATTGTTCATTGGTTTCGTAATTTTTAAAATACGCTATTTTATTTTCGATAGCTACTTTTTTGCATCCACTATTAAAATGAATGGTTACATTTTCGTGTTGTTCTGCTTCGTCTAACAAAATGGCATTTAAATCGCCTCTAGAAATTGAGTTGATATATTCGTTTTCTCTTCCTGAATAATTTGATGCAAACGTATTTCCTGCTCTATCATGCATTAATCTACCAAACATGGGTATGCAAATTTCTCTGGCTTTTTCTTCCATACCACATAATCGTAACGCTTTTAATCCTCTGTCTGATAATGCTAAATTGATAGATCGTCCAGCAGAAATGTCTACTTTTCGTAAATCGGGTCTGCTTTCGTAGACGTCAACTTTGTAGCCTCTTTGTGCTAATCTTAAAGCTAAAAGAGATCCGCAAAGCCCTGCTCCTATTATTAATACGTTATTATTGTTAATCATATGATATTACCCTAGTCTAATTTAACTTATTTTTCAAAAATTGATAATCTTCGTATTCTATTTTTAAATTAGACAACGATAATTTTTGTATTTCGTTGTTTTCATTCAGAAAACTAAGGAAGTCGGTTTTAGTATTTATTTTTATTTTAGAAAAATCTTTATACATAAAGTTTGCCTTAACTACTTCTTTAATACACATTACAATTCGCTTATCTGTAATTACCAAATAATCGTTTCCTTTCTCCATAAACAAACTTAAAATTCCGAATATTTGGTATTGCCAAAAACCAATATCACTTCTAGTTTTTAATTTTACCAAAATTTCTTCTCCTTTCGTAATTTTAGAAAAAACACTCATTTTTATAACAGTCGTTTTAAAACTGCAACCATTTGCCAAACATCCATAAACGAATTATACATAGGTACAGGTGCACAACGTATAACATCTGGCTCTCGCCAATCTGTAATTATATTGTTTTCTGTTAATTTTTGATGCAAACGTTTGTCTGCATTTTTAACTTGAATGGATAATTGACAACCTCTTTCTTTCGGATTTTTTGGAGTGATAATTTTAATATCCTCACTACCAATTTCATTAATTAAAAACTCAAAAAAGCCCGTTAATTTTTCTGATTTTTCTCGTAAATCATCCATTCCGATTTCATCAAACAAATCTAAAGAAGCTTTTATGGCTGCCATAGTTAGTATTGGCGGATTTGATAATTGCCAACCTTCTGCACCTTCCATCACATCAAAAGGCATTCTCATATTAAAACGAGTTGCTTTATTATGATTCCACCAACCTGCAAAACGTGGCAAATTTTTATTTTTAGCATGTTTTTCGTGTACAAAAATTCCTGCTAAACTTCCTGGGCCAGCATTTAAATATTTATACGTGCACCAAGCTGCAAAATCTACATTTGATTCGTGTAAATTGGGTTGAATATTTCCAGCTCCGTGTGCTAAATCAATACCAACTACACAGTTTTTTGAATGCCCAATTTCTGCAATTTTTTTAAGATCTAAAAACTGACCTGTATAATAATTGACGCCTCCAATTAGCAAGAGAGCAATTTCATCACCTTTTGTAGCAATAATTTCTTCTAAATCTTCGATTCTTAATAGCTCTTCATTTTTTCTAGGTTTCCATGCTATGATATCATCCTCAGAGAAACCATGAAATTTTAGTTGACTTTGTACTGCATATCTATCTGAAGGAAATGCATCAGACTCAATAACAATTTTATATTTTGTTTTGGTAGGTCTGTAAAAACTCACCATTAACAAATGTAAATTTGTTGTTAAGGTGTTCATTATAACCGTTTCCAGTGGTTTTGCACCTACAATTTTTGCCATTTTATCAGTTAAATATTCGTGATAATTTAGCCACGGATTTTTAGCTTCAAAATGACCTTCTACACCCAAATTTGCCCAATCTTCTAATTCTTGATTGATATATTTTTTAGTTGATTTTGGTTGTAAACCCAAAGAATTTCCTGTGAAATACAACCAATCATTACCATCATTATCTTTAGGAATATGATATTGATTTCGTAAATAAGCAAGTTTATCTTCTTGGTCTAACTGTTGCGCAAAAGCTAATGTGTTTTGGTATTTCATCAATAAAAAATGATTTAATCCAAATATAAAACAATCCTAATTCAATTTCAATCTTTTGAGTTTTGATTTTTGTATTTTAGCTCAAAATGAATTTAATGAAATCCTTTACATACATCTTAATTTTCAGCTTCTTCTTATTCATCTCTTGTGATGACAAAGACAAAGAATTAAAAAAAATACAGCAATATGTTTCTTTAGTGCAAATGACGGAAACACCAGACCAAAGAGTGGCGTTATTTGATGTAGACGTTACCTACCAAGAAGAAAAAGTTGTGCTTAAAGGTGTAACAACAAATAAGTCGCCAATGTTTAAATTAAAGAACATTCTTGGTAACAATTACATAAAATACATCAATAAAATTAGGGTTTTACCAGATTCTGCTGTGGGCACTTTAAAATATGCAATTGCTAATAATTCTGTAATTAATATTAGAAGCAAACCGAAACATTCGGCTGAATTAGGCACTCAAGGTTTATTGGGAATGCCTTTAAAAGTTTTGGATAAAAAAGGTGATTTTTATAGAGTTCAAACTCCAGACAAATATATTTCTTGGGTAGATAAAGGCGGTATTACAAGAATGAATCAGCGTGATTTTGATGATTGGAACGCAGCTGAAAAAATTATTTTTACGAATAATTTTGGGTATGTATATGCAGAAAAAAATGAAAATTCTACAATAGTTTCTGATATAACTTTAGGTGGAATTTTAAAATTTAAAGGTTTCGATGCGAATTTCTTTGAAGTAGAATACCCTGATCAAAGAACAGGTTTTGTAAAAAAAGATGCAGCAATTTATTATACTACTTGGCTGCAAAATTTAGTTGTATCTCAAAAAAATATTGAGCAAACTGCAAAATCCATGATTGGTTTTCCATATTTATGGGGTGGCACATCTAGCAAAGGGATGGATTGTAGTGGTTTTACGAAAATGGTGTATTTTATGAATGGCTTTATTATTCCAAGGGATGCTTCTCAACAAGTTAAAGCCGGAAAAATAATTGATACCGATTTAAAATTTGAAGGTTTAGAAAAGGGGGATTTACTTTTTTTTGGTAAAAAAGCAACTGCGGATAAAGGGCAAAAAGTAACCCATGTAGGCATTTGGTTGGGAAATGAAAAAGGAGAATTTATTCACGCTTCTGGAAATGTGCATATCAGTTCTATAGATGATTTTGAACCAAATTATGATGAATTTAATAAAAATAGGTATTTAGGAAGTAGACGTTATTTAGGGGTTAAAGATGATTTAATTGTTGATTTTAAAGAAAAAGATATTCTTTACTAACACTTGATAAAGGTGAAGTTCATTTTAGTAACATTCCATTTTCATCTTTTTTTGCTAATCTTGTACCAATCAAAAATTAAAAAACCTTGATGATTACCCTTTATAAAAAAAGGTGTTTTATCGTCTTAAAAATAAAACATCGTTAGCAACTTAGTTCTTAAACTTCAACACTTCACTTCTGCCCTTTTTAAAAATTTTATTGCTAGCATGTTTCCCTTTTCTTAATTCTTTTTGCTTTTCGTAAGGCAAATGAATTACTTCTTGGCATTCAGAAGAACAACAATTTTCTAACTTTTCAGCACATTCGTCACATTGAATAAATAACAAATGACAACCTTCGTTTGCACAATTGGTATGAGTATCACAAGGTTTTCCACATTGATGACAATTGGCAATTACATCATCAGAAATTTTTTCTGCTCTTCTGTGATCAAATACAAAATTTTTACCAATAAATTTATTTTCGATGCCTTCAGTATTTACCTGACGCGTATATTCTATAATACCACCTTCTAACTGAAAAACATTTTTAAAACCCTTATGTTTGTAGTAGGCAGAGGCTTTTTCACAACGAATTCCGCCAGTACAATACATCAATAAATTTTTATCTTCTTTATTGTCTTTTAAGTCTGCTTCAATAATATCTAATGAATCTCTAAAAGTATCTACATCAGGAGTTACAGCACCATCAAAATGCCCAATTTCACTTTCGTAATGGTTACGCATATCTACACAAACTGTATTAGGGTTTGCTAACATTTCGTTGAATTGTTTTGCATTTAAATGCACACCTTTATCAGTTACATCAAAAGTTTCGTCATTTAAACCATCTGCTACAATTTTGTTTCTAACTTTTACTTTTAGTTTTAAAAAAGATTTATTGTCTTGCTCAATAGCAATATTTAATCGAATATCTTTTAAAAAAGAAATAGAATCCAATTGATCTTTTAAAGCATATAAGTTTTCTGATGGCACAGACAATTGTGCGTTAATGCCTTCGTAAGAAACATAAATTCTACCTAAAACATCTAAAGCGTTCCACTCTAAAAATAATTTGTCTCTAAGGATTTGAGGGCTTTTTATCTGATGGTATTGATAAAAAGAAATCGTGAGTCTGTCTTTACCAGCCTCATCAATTAATGCAGCACGTTCTTTCGCGCTTAATTTATTGTACAGTTGCATGCTATACCAATTTTTTAAGCTGAAATTTTGCACAAAGTTTACCTCAGTGCAATTCAGGTTGATTAATAAATAATTTTTGCAAATGTAGGTAAATCTTTAAAATAGCAATCAATCAAATTTAACTTTCTAAAAATCAACCTAAATATTACTAAAACGATTTCTTAAATAAATACAAAACCTAACTTTTATCATGTTTTTCTTTACCTATCTCACCTAAATTTGAACTGTAATTAAGAAATACATAAAACATTAAATACATAAAGTCATGCAATTAGAAGAACTCATTTTAGAAAAACCACAAGAAAAAAATTTTAACGAAGGTGTTTGGAACACTTCTATTAACGTAAGAGATTTTGTTTTTAAAAACATTACTCCATATAGAGGAGATGATACTTTCTTAGTTGGCCCAACACAAAGAACTCAAAAACTTTGGGAAGTTTGTAAACAAGGGATGGAACAAGAAAGGTTAAATAACGGTGTACACTCTGTAGATACAGAAACCATTTCTGGTGTTGCTAGTTTTGGTGCAGGGTATATTGATAAAGAAAACGAGGTTATTGTTGGTTTACAAACTGATGGTTTGTTAAAAAGAGCCATGAAACCTTTTGGTGGTTACAAAGTGGTTCAAAAAGCCTTACAAGAACATGGCTTAAAACCAAGTGAAGAAATCAACGAATTGTTTACAAAGTATGTAAAAACGCATAATGATGGGGTTTTTGATGCTTATAATGCAGAAATTAGAAAATTCCGTTCTTTAGGATTTTTAACTGGTTTACCAGACAATTATGCGCGTGGAAGAGTTATTGGAGATTACAGACGTGTTGCTTTATATGGAATTGATAAATTAATCGAGACTAAAAAAGAAGACTTAAACAACATTGAAGGACCAATGTCTGATGCTGTAATTCGTTTAAGAGAAGAAGTTTCTGAACAAATTAGAGCTTTAAAAGATATGATTACAATGGGTAATCATTATGGATTAGAACTAAATCGTCCTGCTGAAAATGCTCAAGAAGCTGTTCAATGGACATATATGGCATATTTAGCTGCCGTAAAAGAACAAGATGGTGCTGCAATGTCTTTAGGTAATGTATCTACGTTCTTAGATATTTTTATCCAAAGAGATCTTGAAAATGGAAAAATCACAGAAGATGAAGCACAAGAATACATTGATCAATTTGTGATGAAACTAAGAATGGTACGTCATTTAAGAATGGCTGCTTATGATGAAATTTTTGCTGGAGACCCAACTTGGGTAACAGAAGCAATTGGTGGTATGTTAAACGATGGTAGAACCAAAGTTACCAAAACTGCCTACCGTTTCTTAAATACATTATACAATTTAGGCCCATCACCAGAACCAAATATTACAGTATTATGGTCTCCATTATTGCCTCAAAACTTTAAAAATTTCTGTGCAAAAGTTTCTATTGACACCTCATCAATTCAGTTTGAAAATGATGATTTAATGAGAGAATTAAGAGGTTCTGACGATTACGGAATTGCATGTTGTGTTTCTTACCAAGAAATAGGAAAACAAATTCAGTTTTTTGGAGCTAGAACTAACTTAGCAAAAACGCTATTATTAGCCATAAATGGTGGAAGATGTGAAATTACTGGTAAGCAAATGGTAAAAGGAATCGAGCCTTGTAATTGCGAAGTTTTAGACTTTGATAAGGTAATGAAAAACTTTAAAGTTGCTATGACAGAAGTTGCCAGAGTTTATAATGATGCTATGAACATCATTCACTACATGCACGATAAATATTACTACGAAAAAGCTCAAATGGCTTTAATTGATACCAATCCAGATATTAATATCGCTTACGGTATTGCAGGTTTATCAATTGTAGCAGATTCTTTAGCTGCCATAAAATATGCAACTGTAAAACCAATAAGAAACGAAGAAGGTTTAACTGTAGATTTTAAAATTGAAGGCGATTTCCCTAAATATGGAAATGATGATGACAGAGCAGATATTTTTGCACACAATGCTGTAGAAGACTTTAACAACGAATTAAAAAAGTTAAAAGTGTACAAAAATGCAGAACCAACCATGTCTGTATTAACCATTACTTCTAACGTTGTTTACGGTAAAAAAACTGGAGCTACACCAGATGGTAGAGCAAAAGGAATCCCTTTTGCACCAGGCGCAAACCCAATGCACGGAAGAGATACCAATGGCGCAATTGCTTCATTAAACTCTGTTGCAAAAATTGATTATAAAGATTCTCAAGACGGAATCTCTAACACCTTCTCTATTGTTCCAAAATCTTTAGGAGCTAGTAAAGAAGATAGAATAGATAATTTAGTAACGGCTTTAAACGGTTATTTTGATCATGGAGCACAACACTTAAATGTAAATGTGTTAGACAAAGAAACTTTATTAGATGCCATGGAACACCCAGAAAATCACCCACAATTAACCATTAGAGTTTCTGGATATGCCGTTAATTTTATAAGATTAACCAAAGAACAACAAATGGAAGTTATTTCACGTTCGTTCCACGAGTCTATGTAGTCCTTTTTATGTATTTTCTTAAGGGATTCAAAAAATAAAATTTACTCATTATAGGGTGTGTTTATCAATAAGTATAAATAAATTTAGTATTTTTTTGAATCCCTTTCTTTTTTTCAATTAAAATATAACGTTATCAAAATAAAAGAAAACATATTAAATGTACATTCCATCGAGTCTTTTGGTACTCATGATGGGCCTGGAATTAGAATGGTAGTTTTTTTACAAGGCTGTAAATTAAAATGTCAATATTGCCATAATCCAGACACGATAGATACTCATGGAGGTCAAGAATATCATATTGAAGAATTGGTAAAAAAAGCGGTAAATATGAAGTCTTATTTTGGTGATAAAGGCGGAGTTACTGTTTCTGGTGGCGAACCTGTTTTACAAGCCACCAATTTAATTCCTTTTTTTAAACGATTAAAAGAAGAAGGCATCCATACAAATTTAGATACCAATGGCCGTGTTTTAAATCACCCAGTAATTGAATTATTAGATAATTACACAGATTTGGTGATGCTAGATATCAAACACATGACAGAAGAAGGCTTTCGAAAAATCACTGGCAAACAAAATAAAGAAACTACTTTTAACTTTGCGAAACACAGAGAAGCATCAGGAAAAAAAATGTGGTTGCGATATGTATTGATTCCTGGAATTACGAATACACCTGAATTGTTACATCAATTAGGCCAATATTTTAAAGATTACAAAACCATAGCGCAAATAGAGTTGCAACCTTACCATAAATTAGGAATCCATAAATGGGATGCTTTAGGTTGGGAATATGAGTTAAAAGATGCTAGAGAAAACACTCCAGAAGAGTTAGAAAACGCTTCCACTATTTTAAGCAACTACTTTAAAAAAGTAAAAATTAATTAAAAAGAAATTTCATTTTAAGCTAATTTAAACATCAAACTTCTCATTTTTTTTTGAGAACTATATTTCCATGAAAACCTACAAAGAAGAACACAAACCTGCGTCAACATTTAATAGCAGAACAGCATATTTAGAAAACGAATTAAAAATAATGAAACCCAGAAGGTTTAAATTAAATCTTCCTGGTAGAGATTTTAAATTTGAATGGGAAGATTTAGTACCAGCTTTAGCAGGTACTTTAGGAATTATTGCCATGTATTCTTCTGTTATGATGGCTTGGGCAGAAGGCCTAACCAACGCTTGGGATCATATTACATTAGGCAAAGAATTTGCTATTGAAGTTTCTCGAGTAGAAATGATTATTCCTGCTTTTCTTTTTGTAATTCTAGCTTCAGGTTTTTTTAATCCAAGAGCCAATCTAGCTGGTAATCATGGCCCTATGATTCCGTTAATTGCTAGTATTGCTTTAGCTGGAGCACATCCGTTAGCTTTAGCGATTTTAATTGGTGTTTTTGGCTTAGTGCTTAGTTTTTTAAAAGGCGGTTCTCGTTTGGTAAATTTAACAAGCAAAGGTGTTGCAGGCGGATTGTTAATATTTTTAGGTTTTTCTGGGGCATTAAGTCAAATTAAAACCATTCAATCTTGGAGCATGGGGCTTTCCTCATCCTCTGTAGAATTAGGCTCAATAGGATATTTAGGACTCGTAATATTGGCTATAACAGTTTTATTATATAGTTATTTGGCAAGAATAGATAAACGATGGTTGGCCATTCCTGCATGTGCTATTACTGCTTTAATCATTGCGCTAATTGGTGGTGCAAGTTTCGATTTACAGTTTACTACAGAAATGGGCTTACCCAATTTAAACCCAGCATATTGGTGGGGTAGCACAGAAGAAGGCTGGATGCTAGGATTACCAAATACCCAACACTTTGTAGCTTCTTTGCCTTTTGCCATTTTAGCTGTGGCCATGTGGTCTCCAGACTTTTTAGGACATCGAATTTTTCAAGAAATGAATTATCCCAAAAAAACCGACAAAGTTTTAATGGATGTAGACGATACTATGACCATGTGTTCTATTCGTCAAATGGTAGGTACTGCAGTTGGTGGAGGAAACATCACCTCATCTTGGGGAACCTATCTAATACCTGCTGCCATTGCCAAAAGACCAATTCCTGCAGGTGCTATTTTATTAGGTATTATCGTTATTGCCATTGCTATTTTAGGTAGCCCTATGGATGTTGCTGTTTGGCCTCCTGTAAGGTGTATTGCACTTTTAGTTGGTGTATTTTTACCTATGATTGAAGCCGGAATTCAAATGATAAAAGAAAGTGCTTCTGCACAAGCTGCTGGTATTTGCATTTTTATGGCAATGGTTACAAACCCAGTAATTGCATGGGCTTTCGCCATGTTTTTAGATAATAATGGTTTAATTGGCGATAAGAAAAGACCTAAAAATCTTAGCTTAGTAGATCGATTAATTATACCTCTTAGTATTCTTGTTATTTGTGTAATTGCAGTTTTATCTGTAGGAATGTTTAAAAACATTTACGGTATAGAAGCGTTCTTTTAAGAATCTTTATCATATGTAAAACCTTTTAGTTTTATCGCTGAAAGGTTTTTCGTTTATATAGAATTTATATCAACTTGTTAAAATTTAAACATTACAAATTATTTTGGTAAATATTTTTTAAAATGATGGCCACAATTAATTTTGTTAGCATCTTTGCACCCTTATAAAAGCATAAATAACAAACTAATGAAAATAGCTGTAGTTGGCGCAACTGGAATGGTTGGCACAGTAATGTTAAAAGTATTAGAAGAGCGTAATTTACCAATCACAGAATTGATTCCTGTGGCTTCAGAAAGATCTGCTGGTAAAAAATTATCATACAAAGGAAATGACTACACAGTGGTTACCTTAGAGGATGCTGTTAACTTAAAACCAGATGTGGCTTTATTTTCTGCTGGAGGTGATACTTCTTTAGAATGGGCACCCAAATTTGCAGAAGTTGGCACAACTGTTATCGATAATTCTTCTGCTTGGAGAATGGATCCTACTAAAAAATTAGTAGTTCCAGAAATTAATGGTGATGTGTTAACTGCTGATGATAAAATCATTGCAAATCCTAACTGTTCTACCATTCAATTGGTAATGGCTTTAGCCCCTTTACACAAAAAATACACCATGAAACGTGTGGTAATCTCTACCTATCAATCTGTATCTGGAACTGGTGTAAAAGCAGTACAACAGTTAGATAATGAAGAAGCTGGTATTGATGGTGAAATGGCGTATCCACATAAAATTGGTAGAAATGCATTACCACATTGTGATATTTTTTTAGAAAATGGATATACCAAAGAAGAAATGAAATTGGTTAAAGAGCCAAAGAAAATTTTACGCGACGATTCTTTCTCTGTTACTGCCACTGCAGTTCGTATTCCTACTGCTGGTGGACATTCTGAAGCCGTAAATGTTCAGTTTGAGAATGATTTTGATTTATCAGAAGTTCGTAAAATTTTAAGTGAAACTCCAGGAGTAATTGTAGAAGATGATTTGGCAAATAACTTATATCCTATGCCAATAAATGCACACAACAAAGACGAAGTTTTTGTCGGTAGAATTAGACGCGATGAATCTCAAGAAAATACCTTAAATTTGTGGATAGTTGCAGATAACCTAAGAAAAGGTGCAGCTACAAATACAGTGCAAATTGCAGAATATTTAATCGAGAAAAATTTAGTCTAATTTTATTTATGGCAACATTTTACAAAACAACTATAAAAGAAATAAAACAAGAAACCGCAAATGCGGTTTCTCTTGTTTTTGATATTCCTGAAAATTTAAAATCTAACTTTCAATTTATATCAGGTCAGTACATTACATTAAAAACAGAAATTAACAACGTAGAAGTTAGAAGAGCCTATTCTATTTGCGCTACTCCTAAAAGTGGCGAAATCAGAGTAGCTGTAAAAGCTGTTGAAAATGGTACATTTTCCGTTTATGCAACCACAGAGTTAAAAGTTGGAGATGCTATTGAAATTACTGCTGCTGAAGGTAGGTTTCAACTACAACCTGAAGCTAATAAAAATTATATTGGTTTTGCTGCAGGTTCTGGAATAACGCCTATTTTATCAATGATAAAAAGTGTTTTAGAAAATGAGGCTTCATCAACTTTTACATTAATTTACGGAAATAAATCGATTTCAGACACCATTTTTTATGATGAGTTGTTAACGCTAAATTCAAAATATGAAAATTTTAATTTAGAGTTTGTTTCTAGCAGAGAGCGTCAAGAAAACATGTTATTTGGTAGAATAGATAAACCGTTCACTAATTTTTTTATCAAAAATAAATATAAAGAAATTTCTTTTGATGCCGCTTTTTTATGTGGCCCAGAAGCAATGATTCATACAGTTTCTGATACCCTAAAAGAAGCTGGTTTTGATGATGAAAATATTCATTTCGAGTTATTTACTGTTTCTGT
This sequence comes from Polaribacter sp., assembly GCF_965660385.1. Classification (GTDB taxonomy): domain Bacteria; phylum Bacteroidota; class Bacteroidia; order Flavobacteriales; family Flavobacteriaceae; genus Polaribacter. The sequence goes on along the minus strand of NZ_CBFHZT010000022.1, from coordinate 16,364 downwards.
TGATGAAGAAGCAACAGCTGCTATTAAAGAAGGTACCTCTGAAATAACTGTGATGTTAGATGATGAAGAAACTACCTTTATCATGACGCAAACAGACGACATTTTAGCAGCTGCACTGCGTAATGATTTAGACCCTCCTTACTCTTGTCAAGGTGGTGTTTGTAGCTCTTGTTTGGCAAAAGTTACTCAGGGTAATGCAGTAATGAAAAAAAATTCGATTTTAACTGACAGCGAAGTTCAAGAAGGCTTAATTTTAACTTGCCAAGCACATCCAACAACTGCAAAAATCACTATAGATTTCGACGATGTTTAGTCATCATTAAACCTACATTTAAACGTAAAGGATGGTTTTTCCATCCTTTCTTTTTTACGCTTCAATGAAAAAATAGTATTTTTAAACAATGGATATTTACGATTTTAAAAACGCAATTTTAATTGGTTTTTTTATGTCTTTTATGATTGGCCCTGTTTTTTTTATGCTAATACAAACTAGTATTTTAAAGGGTGCAAAAGCTGCAATTACTTTTAATTTAGGAGTTATTTTTGGTGATATTTCTTTCATTTTAATTGCTTATTATGGAAGTAGATCTTTATTAGAAAAAATAAAAGACGATCCTAGACTTTTTTTTATTGGTGGACTGGTACTTATTATTTACGGATTAATTACCTATTTTGACAAAGAGAATAAAAAAGAAGCGATAGCGTCTGCAAAAAATATTGAAGTACCAATTGTGAAAAACAATTATCTTAAACTTTTCTTTAAAGGATATTTTTTAAATTTTATAAATATTGGTGTTTTAGCTTTTTGGCTAGGTACTGTTTTAGTTATAGGCCCTACCTTAAACATGAATCAACAAGCTATTTTTGGATATTTTGGAGTTATTATTATAGCCTATTTCATAACAGATTTAGGTAAGATATTTTTAGCAAAGCAACTCAAAAATAAAATGACACCATCAATAATTTTTAGAATTAAAAAAATAATGGGCATTATATTAATAATTTGTGGTGTGTTTTTAATACTTAAAGGTTTTATACCTAATGAAAAAATTGATGAATTTATTCATTAATTATTTTTAATAAAAGGCATTTTACTTACAAATTTTATATCCAAGAAATTATTCTCTTTTTCATAAAACTCTCATTTAGAACTTTTAATTCAATTTCTAAGCAGGTCATTTACCACTTATTTCCATAATGCCTCAGTTGTAAATGAAAAATGTTTGTTTTACCTAAACATCAGCAAATTTGTAAATCACTAACTTTTTTTAATTCATTTGTTGCTTCTAAACCCTACAACATTTAGGCTTGATTCTTGATTCTCCACAAATACTGACACAAAAAAACCTTTTTAAAATATAAAAACCTCATAATCAAATGATTACGAGGTTTAACAGTTGGCCTACAAGGACTCGAACCTTGAATGACGGTACCAAAAACCGGTGTGTTACCAATTACACCATAGGCCAATGCTTCTTAGCGGATGCAAATTTAACGTATTCTTTTAATTTTGCAAACAATTTTTTATAAAATTTGAATTTAACAAACTTTTATGAAAGTATCATCAACTAGAAAACCTTGCTGAATCGTTATTTATTCATAATTATTAGTAAATTCGCCCACATATAATTCATTACTTTATGACATCAGCAAAATATAAAAAATGGAACATCATTTTAGGATGGGTTACATTTGCTATTGCCTTAGTTACCTATACACTAACTTTAGAGCCTACTGTTAGTGCTTGGGATGTTGGAGAATATATTTCTACAGCTGTAAAGCTTGAAGTTGGCCATCCACCAGGAGCACCACTTTTTCAAATGTTAGGGGCATTTTTTGCAATGTTTACCTCAGATAATGCAGAAATTGCTAAAATGGTAAACTTTATGTCTGCTTTAGCAAGCGCATTTACCATTTTATTTATGTTCTGGACAATAAGTAATTTAGCAAAAAAATTAGCTGCAAAAACCGGTAACATTTCTAAAGGCAAACGTATTGCTATTTTGGGTAGTAGTGTGGTTGGCTCATTAACCTACACGTTTTCTGATAGTTTTTGGTTTAGTGCTGTAGAAGGTGAAGTGTATGCAATGTCATCATTTTTAATGGCATTATTATTTTGGCTAGGTTTAAAATGGGAAAGTGAAATTGAAACCTCTAGAGGCAATAAGTGGTTGGTTTTAATTAGTTTTGTTGTTGGTTTATCTTTTGGAGTTCACATACTTTCATTATTAGTTATCCCAGCAATAGTAATGTTGTATTTCTTTAAAACCTATAAAAACATCAACTTAAAAACAACAGCAATCGCTACAGTTTTTTCTGTTTTAGTGTTAATGTTAGTCTTTAAATTTATCTTCCCTTTTACGCTTAAGTTTTTTAGTGCATCAGAATTGTTTTTTGTAAACTCTGTGGGCTTACCTTTCAATTCTGGAAGTATAATAGCAGCAATTATATTAGTTGCATTATTTATATTCGGATTAAACTTTACCCGAAAAAAACAAAAAGTAACTGCAAATACACTAATCTTATCTGTATTATTTATCATGATTGGGTTTTCTTCTTGGATGATGTTACCTATAAGAGCAAACGCAAACACTACAATCAACGAAAACAACCCTTCAAGTGCTCGTGAATTATTAGCTTATTATGAACGTGAACAATATGGTGATGCGAATGTTTTTTACGATACGTATTATTCTAATAAATACAGTGATGAAAGAGATAGACAAAACCCAACAAGAGATGATAAACCAAAATACGAGAAAAAAGTTGTAAAAGGTAAAGATCGTTATGTAATTGTAAATGTTTACAAAGACATTTTGCCTAATTATTCAGACAAACATAAAGGGTTTATACCAAGAATGGTAAATCCTGCATCCGAAGAAAAATACAAAGCTATTGCAGGCATCCCTGCTAACAGCAAACGTAGACCAACATTTGCAGAGAATATAAAGTTTATGGTTAGCTATCAGTTTGGATACATGTATGGCCGTTATTTTATGTGGAATTTTGTGGGAAGACAAAACGATATTCAAGGAAATTTAGATATTTATAACGGAAATTGGATTAGTGGTATTGATTGGATTGATGAAATAAGACTCGGTTCACAAAAAATGCTACCATGGCAAGCCTTATTAAATAAAGGTAGAAATACTTACTTTTTCTTACCTTTAATTTTAGGCTTAATTGGGCTACTTTATCAAATTAAAAAAGATAAAAATAATTTCTTTACACTCTTTTTATTCTTTGCTTTTACAGGTTTTGCCATAATCTTTTATACAAACCCAAAACCTTTTGAACCAAGAGAACGTGATTACGCTGTTGTAGGAAGCTTTTACATTTTTGCTATTTGGGTAGGTTTTGGAGTACTAGCTTTATATGAATATTTGAAAGATTTTGGATCACGAAAAAGAGTAGCTTTTGCTGTTTCTGTAATTTCCTTGCTAGCTGTCCCAACTTTAATGGCTTATCAAAATTGGGACGATCACGATCGTTCTAACAGATATACAACACGTTTAAATGCACAAGCATATTTAGAAAGTTGCGACCCTAATGCTATTATGTTTACCATTGGTGATAATGATACATTTCCTCTTTGGTACATGCAAGAGGTAGAAGGTATTAGAACCGACATTAAATTGGTGAATACAAGTCTTTTTCAAACAGATTGGTACATAGATCAAATGAAAAGGAAATCTTACAAAGCAGACCCTATTCCATCGCAATTAACACATGATGAATACAAATATGGAACTTTAGATGTTGCCTACTATTTTCAAGAATTATTTCCACAATTAAAAGATTCTGTTTTAGAGTTGGATAATTTTATGAAATGGATTCAAAGCGATAGTAAACGTACTTTTTACGATTTAGATGATGATGGAAATCCTGAAAAAATATTACCAACCAATAAAATTCGTATTCCTGTAAACAAAGAAAATGTATTAAAATATGGCATTGTAGCCCAGAAAGATGCAGATAAAATTGTGCCTTACATAGATATTACTATTGATAGAGCTATTGCAAAAAACACCATTTTAATGCTGGATATTTTAAATAATTTCGATTGGAAACGCCCAATTTACTTTACAGGTGGCTCTAATTCTGATAGCGAATATATTTGGCTTAAAGATTATTTACAACTAGATGGTGTTGCTTTTAAATTGGTACCTATTAAGACACCTACTAAAATTTATGATGCAAACGGACAATTAATTCGTCAATTGAGTTTGTTTGATATTGGTAGAATAGATGCCGAAAAAATGTACGAAAATGTACAAAAATGGGATTGGAGAAATATTAATAATGGTGAAATTTATTTAGATGAACAAACCAAAAGAAATGCCATTTCTTTAAGAAATAGTTTAATGCGCTTATCTGCGGCTTTTGCTAAAGAAGGTGATACCATTAAAGCAGTTGAAGTATTAGATTTATCTTTAGATAAAATGCCAATTGAAGATTTTGATCATTATAGCTTATCTATGGAATACCCAGAAATGTATTACAAACTAGGTGAAGTTAAAAAAGCTAGAAAAACGGCAGAAGATTTAATGCGTTTATTTAGAGAAAAACTAGTTTGGTTCAGCACTTTTGATGTGGATGACTTTGATATGGTTTTTGAAGAATTTGATATGACGTTTAGATATTTATACAGAGGGGTTATTGACCAAGTTGCGCAATATGATAGTGACCAAGAATTGATAAAAGAACTACAAGACGAGTACAATAAAACACTTAGTTTGTTCAACCATATTTTTCCAGAAGAAACTGAAGATATTAAAGAGTAAATTCAAAAAAACCGCAAAGTAACATTTGCGGTTTTTTTTATAAATTATTTTCTTTAAAGATATTTTTGAATAATCTTTATCAATGCATCTGCATTTTTAAAGCCTGTTTCTCGCCATTTCATTTCCCCATCTTTGTAAATCATAAAAGTAGGATTTCCTTTCACCCTTAAGGCATCTGCTAAGGTCTCGTTTTTTTTAATATCAATTTTTATAACTTTTGCGCTATCACCCATTGCAGCTGCAACATCTCTTAAGGTATTTATAGAACTTTCTACCTCATCATAATCTGCATAAAAATCGATTAAAACAGGTTTGTTGATACTAATTAAATCTCCAAATTTTGCCATATTAAAATATTTAAAAGAAAAACAGCCAGGTATTTTGCATCACTTTACACAAATATAGCAAAATTGTACAACTAAACTGATTATCAAGTCTTTTTCAACTCAATAACTGTAATTTCTGGCCAAATCCCTACTCTACCAGGAAAAGCATGATACCCAAAACCTCTATTTACATTTATATAACGTCCATATTCTTGATACAAACCTGCCCATTGTTTGTACACAAATTGAGAAGGACTAAATCTAAATCCAGGAATTTCTATACCCATTTGTAAACCATGCGTATGACCACTTAAAGTTAAGTGATAATTAAAATCGTCCTTTTTTACCTTTTCTTGCCAATGGCTAGGATCGTGACTCATTAAAATTTTAAAATCTTCTTTTTTAATATTTGCTGATGCTTTTGCCAAGTCACCAGCTTGATTGAATCCTTTTCCCCAATTTTCTACCCCTAAAAGCGCTATTTGTTGTCCGTCTTTTTCTAAATAACGATGCTCATCTAACAACAAATCAAAACCAATTTTTTGATGAATTTTCTTTACATCTTCAAAATTTTTCACTTTATCTTCAGGCGATTTCCAATCCATATAATCGCCATAATCATGGTTCCCTAAAATAGCATACTTGCCTTCTTTTGCCTTTAATTGTGCAAAAACGTCAATCCAATTATCCATTTCATCAGCCTTATTATTTACAATATCACCTGTAAATAATAGCAAATCCGATTGTTGTTCATTAATTAAATCAACACCATATTGTATTTTTTCTTTGTTGGTAAAACTACCTGAATGAATATCTGATATTTGAGTAATCGTATATCCATCAAAAGCTTCAGGTAAATCATCAAAAACAAGTTGGTATTTTATCACCTTATAATTGTATTTACCTTGAACAATTCCGTAGATAAAAGACATAAAAGGAATGGATGCAATACCCAAAGCCAATTGCGATATAAACTTTCTTCTTCCTACCAAAGGTTGCGTTTCTGAACTTGAAATTGCAGAAATTGCTTTTACAATCCATCTATAAACATCTTCTCCAAAAAGCACCAAAATAACAAACAATTTTGGTATTGAAAACGTTAGTAAAACACCCATTGCCATTTGAAATTGTGGTGTTTGCCCTTTTGATCTATCGTAGGTAAGAATAGTCACAAAAAAGTAGATATACACTGCAATACTAAGTGCTAAAAAAGAAAATCGTATCCATTTATTTGCGCTAATTGTTTTAAAAGCCTGAAATGTGTAAATTTCTACAATAACGATTAAAACAACTAAAATAAGAACTGGTATCAACCAACGAGGCATAAGCTAAATTTTAAAAAATAAACAAAGGTAAACGTTAAAAAACGAATGATTTTTAACAAGGTGTTAAAGTTTTTAGTAGTTTTATAGAATAATTTTTAATCTCTTATGGATGCTATTGTTGCTTTTTTCGAGAACCTAACCAGTTTACAGAAGTTAATTTGGATTGTAAGTTGCTTAACCATTTTTTGGGTTTTAGAAGGTGTTTATCCTTTAAAAAAACATCAGTATAATAAATGGAAACATGCTAAAACAAATTTTGTTTTGTTATTATCTACAATGCTTATCAATGTGATTTTTGGCATTATAACTGTAGGTGTTTTTCTGTGGATAGAAACTAGTAATTTTGGCTTACTGAATATGGTAAATTGGCCTGTTTGGGTAGAAATTATCTTAGCGATTATGATTTTAGATTTTACCTCACAATACTTGGTGCATTATTTACTGCACAAAGTACCTTTTATGTGGCGTTTTCACACAGTTCATCATAGTGATACTCATGTAGATGTTACCTCTGGCACTAGGCATCATCCTATAGATTTTATTTTTAGAGAAACCTTTGCTTTAATCGGAGTAATTATTGCGGGTTTACCTGTTTCTTACTATTTAATGTACAGAATTCTAACTGTGCTTTTTACCTATTTTTCGCATGCGGATATTAGTTTACCCATAAAATTGGACAAAGCCATTAGCTATGTATTTATTTCGCCAAATACGCATAAATTTCATCATCATCATGTAATGCCTTGGACAGATACCAATTTCGGGAATATCTTTTCTATTTGGGATCGTATTTTCGGAACCTTTATTTACAAAGACACAAAAGACATTGTATATGGCGTTGATATTTTAGACGCAGAAAAAGCTGATGATATTGTATATCAACTAAAAGCTCCTTTTCAAAAAGGTTTAAAATCTGCTGAATATAAAGGGGATTTTTGAAAACGTCTCGATACAAAATTTCTGAAAAAGAAATTTAACTTGAAGTGAGAGTATGTTCATTGATACGCTTAATGCGTGTTGTCAGTTCGAGTGATTTCGACTTTTTTGGAGAAATTGTATCGAGAACTTGTTAAGAGATCATCTAAAAAACTATGAAAATATATTACGTTTACATAATAAAATGTGCCGATAAAACTTATTATACAGGACTTACTTCAAATTTAGAAAACAGAATTAAAGAACATCAATTAGGCAAACATCAAGAAAGCTATACTTATAAAAGAAGGCCTTTAAAATTAGCTTTCTACTGTGAATTTACTGAAGTTGGTTTTGCAATTGATTGGGAAAAAAGAATTAAAAAATGGTCTAGAGCAAAAAAGGAAGCTTTAATAAATGAAGAGTTTAAAAAACTTCCTAATTTAGCAAAAAAGAAATTTAAATAAAAATCTTAATTTTCAAAAACTTCTCGATACAAAATTTCTGAAAAAGAAATTTCACTCGAAGTGACAGTATGTTTATCAATACTCATAATAAATTATGTCAGTTCGAGTGATTTTTGAGGAACGAAAAAATTGTATCGAGAACATACTAGTTATTTCTAATGAGCAATTTCACACACATCAACAAAAAAGGAAACCCTAAAATGGTAAATGTTTCTGATAAGAAAATTACCAAAAGAACCGCTATTGCAAAAGCAACAATGTTTCTAGGAAAAGAAGTAATTGCTCATTTTACAAATGATGAGTTAATTACAAAAAAAGGCCCCGTTTTTCAAACAGCAATTATTGCCGGAATTCAAGGTGTTAAAAAAACTTCAGACCTTATTCCTATGTGTCATCCATTATTAATTAATGGTATTAATATTGACATTAATATAATTGATCACGAAAACATTGAAGCGCTTTGTAAAGTAACCATTACAGGTAAAACTGGCGTAGAAATGGAGGCCTTAACAGGTGCAAATATTACGTGTTTAACCATTTATGATATGTGCAAAAGCATCAGCCAGAAAATGGTAATTAAAGAGGTGAAATTATTAGAAAAAACTGGTGGAAAATCGGATATTAAAAATTAAGATTGTCATTTCAAATAAAACGTAGTAGAGTTGAGAAATCTCTAAATGATTAACTTGAGACTTCTCCTTAAAGTGGAAATGACATTCAAAAAAGACACTGAAACAAATTCAGCATGAAAAAACATCAAAAACATACAAATTTAGAAAGACGAAATAACGATAATTTTGCGCCGAACGAAATTGCTTTTTTAGGTACAAATTGTGGAAATATTTCTGATTTAGTAAGCAAACTATCCAAAAGATTATCGAATTACAAATTAGCGTATTTTGATGCTTCACATGCAAAAAATGTAGATGACCATATAATTTCAGCATACACTTTTCACCATCAAGGAAACTTGCAAATTACTACTTCTGGAACTGTAAATAAGTTTGCACAACGTTTACAATTTGCACAATACGATTATGTATTTATCAATGGAAACCATTATCAAGGTGCAAAGCAAATCTTAATTTTAGATGAAGCAAAAGAAGCCTCGGTTTTAAAGAGATTAACGCAACTGAATAACCTTCAATTTATTATAAAGCTACAATCAGAAACAAAGTATTTCAATTTTTTAGAAGAAAAATACCCTCAGATTAAAAACTTAAATTGTTACACTATTGATGAAGTTGATAAGATTTCCAATCATATTAACAACTTAATCCAAGAAAAAATTGCACCTGTCAAAGGATTGGTTTTAGTAGGCGGAAAAAGTACGAGAATGGGGCAAGATAAAGCCCAACTTGATTATTTTGGAAAACCGCAAAAAGTAGTAGCTAAAGAATTATTAGAAAATAACAATTTGGAAACTTTTTATTCAGTTCAGAATTCTTCAGAAAGTGAACAAGAAATTTCTGATAAATTTATAAATCTCGGTCCTTTTGGAGGCATTTGTTCGGCTTTTCAAAAAGATCCAAATTCTGCTTGGTTTGTTTTAGCTACAGATTTACCTTTTCTAACTGAAGATTTGATAACGTTAGTTTTGCAAAAAAGAAACCCTGCAAAAACAGCCACAGCTATTAAAGGAAAAAACAAGGAATTTGTGGAGCCCTTAATTACCATTTACGAGCCAAAAGCGTATCCTCTTTTATTACAATATTTAGCACAGGGGTATTCTTGCTCTCGTAAAATGTTAATCAATGCTGATGTTGAAATTGTAGAAATTGATGATGATTTAATACGAAATATAAATACTCCTGAAGAGTTTGAAGCTGCAAAAAAGGAGATAAATGATTAAGTCTGTTATTCCTGCCTTCGCAGGAATGACAAGTAGCATTGAAATAAATGTATTATAAAAATGAAACCCACAACAAATCAACTTTTTGAACGACAAATCACCTTATCTGAAATAGGTGAAGTTGGGCAACAAAAACTACAAAACGCTTCTGTTTTGGTGGTTGGTTGTGGTGGTTTAGGAAGTCCGATTGCAGTATATTTGGCTTCAAGTGGTGTTGGAAAATTGCATTTGGTGGATTTTGATACGGTTGATATTACCAATTTGCACAGACAGGTTTTTTACAGTTTGGAAGATGTTGGAAAACCAAAAACCGAAATTTTACGTAAATTTATAAAAGGTAGAGCACCTTTTACAGAAGTTAAAACTATTAACAAGGCAATTACAAAAGAAAACGTTTTTGACTTTATTGATGCTGTAGATCTTGTAGTTGATGGCACAGATTCTTTACCCACAAAATATGTATTGAATGATGCTTGCGTGCTTAAAAACAAACCTTTAGTGTATGGTTCTTTGTATAAGTTTGATGGCTATGTTGCTACATTTAATGTAAAGCAAAAAGATGGCAGTTACTCCGCTAATTTAAGAGATGCTTTTCCAGAAATGGCCACTGATATTCCTAATTGTGAAGAAGCTGGTACTTTAAATGCCATTGTTGGTGTTATTGCCACATTACAGGTTAATGAAGTTTTAAAAATTATTACGGATATTGAAAAACCGTTAACAAACGAATTACTGATTTACAATTCGCTTAGAAACACACAATTAAAAATGAAGTTAAAACCTGTTTTTACAAAAGATAAAATTGCAAAAATATTTAAGGTACAAACTTATGTTGATGTTGCTTGTTCTGGTCAAAATACTGATTGGCAAATTGCTCCTGAAGATTTAAAACAAAAATTATTATCCAAAGAACAATCGAGAAATCTCGAAATTATTGCTGTTTTAGAAAATTTAAAATTGCCTTTTAAAGTAAATCAAACCATACATATCAGTAAATTTGATGCAAAAAAAATTAACATAGACGCTTCTAAAACCTATGTAATGGTTTGCCAAAGAGGATTCAATAGTTATAGAGCCACAGAAAAAATGAAAAAACAGTATCCAGATTTAGAAGTCCTAAATTTAACTGGCGGAATTTCAAGTTATGAATAATCTATTAGCATTTTACAACCAACAAAAAGCTGATTTAGAGCAGCAATCTTTAGAATTTAAAAACAAAATTTTTAATCTTGCTATCTTACGATTTGCTGTTTTTTTAATCACTTGCTTTTTAGTGTATCTTACTTTTGATGATTATTTTACTGTATTCATCACAATATTTTTAGGGATTGTGTTTTTTACTTTTTTGGTATTTCAACACATCAATCTTAAAAGAAAAAAAGCAATTGTTGATAAAAAAATCAATATAAACAGCACTGAAATTGACGTTTTAAAAAGAAATTTTCATCATTTAGCTACAGGAAACGAATTTGCAAACCCAACACATTTTTTTAGTAATGATATTGATTTATTTGGCAAAGGTTCATTTTTTCAGTACATCAACAGAACAGCCACGCTTGATGGAAAAACAGCTTTATCTCAATTACTAACTGCAAATACCATTGATGCTATAGTTGAGAAACAAAATGCTATTGATGAACTATCGGAAAAAGTAACCTGGAGACAGCACTTTTCTGCTTTAGCAAGTTTGGTTTCTGTAAAAAACAACTCTACTGCTATTGTATCTTGGTTATTGAACTACGCTCCTATTTTCCCAAAATATTTATCAAAAATTCAGCTTGGTTTTTCAATCATTTCAATACTACTAATTGGTTTGATTTCTTTCGGATTCATTTCTTTTTCCTTTTTAACAGCATGGTTTTTTATGGGTCTTTTTATTACAGGTAAATTCATAAAAAAAAGCAGTAATCTATATGCAGAAACAGAAAAAATCAGAGAAACGTTTAAACAATATCATCAACTTTTAAATGAAATTGAGCAAGCACATTTTACATCAAAACATTTAGTTGATAAACAAAAAACCATTCAATCGGAAAACAAAAAAGCTTCCTTAATTTTTAAAGAGTTTTCTAAAATCTTAGATGCTTTTGACAATCGAAACAATATTATTATTGCTGTTTTAGGAAATGGTTTATTTCTTTGGGAAATCGCCAACGCTTGTAAAGTAGAAAAATGGATAACTAACTACAAACATATTGTAGAAAAATGGTTTGAAGTTGTGGCGTATTTTGATGCTCAAAACGCATTAGGGAATTTTAAATTTAATCATCCCAACTTTATTTTCCCTAAAATCTCGGCATCAAAAAACACCATAAAATCGAAAAATTTGGGACATCCTTTACTAGATTCAACTAAAAGGATTGATAATGATTTTACCATTGATAATGAACAGTTTTTTATTGTTACTGGTGCAAATATGGCTGGAAAAAGCACATTTTTAAGAACCGTTTCGCTATCTATTGTTATGGCTAATTGTGGTTTACCTGTTTGTGCTGAGCGTTTTGAATATACACCTATAAAATTAATTACAAGTATGCGAACTACAGATTCACTTACCGAAGATGCATCGTATTTTTACTCAGAATTAAAGCGTTTAAAATTTATTGTTGATGAAATAGACCTTAACAATGCTGGTAAAAAATACTTTATCATTTTAGATGAAATTTTAAAAGGCACCAACAGTAAAGACAAAGCTACTGGCTCTAAAAAATTTGTAGAAAAACTCACAAAATCGAAATCAACAGGAATAATTGCCACACATGATGTAAGTTTATGCGAATTAGAGAATGAATTTTCAACAATAAAAAACTACTATTTTGATGCTGAAATCATAAACAATGAGTTGCATTTTGATTATACTTTTAAAAAGGGTATTTGTAAAAATATGAATGCTTCTTTTTTATTACAGAAAATGGAAATTGTATAATTTATGAACTTAAAAGACCTCACAGGTTTTTAAAACCTGTGAGGTCTAGTTATTTTTCCACTCTAAACTTTCATCTAAAGGTTGGTGCTCGTTTCTATAGAGTACCGTAACTTATTGTAACTCGTCAGAGACGAGCGAGAGCGGTTGCGTGCACAGAAATGATAAACAATAATGTTTTTCTATGCGTTATTAAATGGACTTCTTCCACTCTAAAGTTTCAATTAAATGTAAAATATCACTTTTAATATAGGCTACTGCAGGTAAAATGGAATCGTAATTGGGTTTTGCATAAAAATACAACGAACCTTTTATAAAATGATGGGTACTATCTGTAACATGAAATTGCAATTGAGAAGCTGCATTTCCTGTAATTTCATATAAACTACCAAAAACGCGGTTTTTGGTATTTACAAAATCTTTTGGGATAATCTGTTCTGCTTTTACAGCATGTTTAAATACCAATTTTTCAGCTTCGGTTAACAATTCTTTCATATTATTTTGTATTGGCCTGTAGGTAATATCAATAGACGCTTTTAACGTTGGATATTTAATTTTTAACCAATTATTTTTATCATCAATAATGGTGGTGTTTTTAAGAACATTAAACGTATAAGGTCTTTTAAGTGGTAGTTTCTTATAGGATTTCTTTGGATATTCTAAACTCAAATAAGCTTTGGGTTTTGGCAAAACATCTTCATCACAAGAAATAAGGAGCACAAAAAGGAAAAAAAGAGAAAAGATTTTAGGCATTTCGAGTCGCTTTTACATGTTTAATTCGTTTTTTTTGTAACGCTTCTATGGTAAACGTATAATTCTTAAAGTTTATTTTATCGCCCTTTTTAGGAAATTTTCCAGAAACCTCTAAAATAAAACCTGCTAAAGTTTCACTTTCGCCTTTTTCATCTTCAAAAATTGCTTCATCTTCATCATCAAAAACTCTGCAAAAATCTTTTATGGTAGTTTTACCTTCAAAAATATAATTGTTGGCATCAACTTTAGAGTATTGTAAATCGTCGTCATCAAATTCGTCATTAATATCACCCACAATTTCTTCAATAACATCTTCTAAAGTAACCAAACCACTGGTTCCTCCATATTCATCAACAACAATCGCCAAGTGATTTTTACGCGCTCTAAAATCATCTAACAAATCATCTAACTTCTTATTTTCTGGCACAAAAAAAGCTTCTCGCAACAAATTTTGCCATTTAAAATTTTTCTTATTTAAATGTGCTAATAAATCTTTGGCGTACAAAACACCAATAATATTATCTATACTTTCTTTGTACACAGGATTTCGAGAATATCCATTTTCAAGAATTTTTTGAAGTACGATTTCATAATCTTCATCATCAGAAAGTGAAAAAATATCGATTCTGGGTTTCATGATTTGCACAGTTTCTGTATTCCCAAAATTTACAATACCTTCTAAAATTTTTTGTTCGTCTTTGGTTGTAGCGCCTTCTGATGTTAATTCTAACGCTTGTGATAACGTTTCTACAGAAAAACTAGAGTTTTTATTCCCTAATTTTTTTTCAATGAGTTTTGTAATAAATATTAAAGGTGTACTAAATGGAGTTAAGATAACATTTACAATATTAATAAATTTAGACATTAACCTAGAAAACCGAAGCGCATTTCTTGATGCGTACACTTTTGGCAAAACTTCACCAAATAGTAAAATTAAAAATGTAACTAAAATTACTTCAATAAAAAAGCGGATAGAAACCGTAAAAAGATACACATTTAGTTGATAGTCAAAATCGCCAAACAATGTTTCTGCTAAAGAAGCGAATAATAAAACGATTAAAATATTAATAAAATTATTGGTAATTAAAATCGTTGCCAGTAATTTTCTTGGTCTTTCTAATAAAGTTACAATAATGTTTTCATTTTTACCTTCGTTAGAAAGTTCATTTAAATCGGTTTGAGATAATGAAAAAAAAGCAACTTCTGTACCTGATATTAGTGCAGAGCCAATTAATAAAACTAATAGGGCTAAAATATTTATTGATGTTAAAAAATCAATTGAAGCTAAAAAAAGAAATAAAGGTTCAGGATCTGGATCCAAGATTAAAATATTTTGTTAAGTATACGATTCATTAAAATGGTAAATCATCATTCTCTTCCTCAGCTACCGATTTTGGTTGTGCTACAGGAGCTTGATTTTGTTGTGGTTGATTAGGGTTCATTTCGTTTCTTTTGGTAGAAAGCATCGTCATTTCATTCACTTGAACTTCTGTTGAGTAACGCTTTACACCATCTTGTTCCCACTGGCGATTTTTTAGTTTCCCCTCTACATACACCTTATCACCTTTGCTTAAATACTTTTCGCAAACTTTTGCCAAACCATTTCTAACTACAATATTATGCCAATCTGTATTAGTGATTTTTTCTCCTGTTTGCTTGTTCGTATAACTCTCTGAGGTTGCAATAGGAAAACGTCCAACACAATTTTGATCATCGAAATAATGCATTTTTACATCATCTCCTAAATTACCAATTAATATTACTTTATTTATTGTTCCTGCCATAGCGTATCATTTATACATCAAAAGTACTAAAAATATCAATTACTTTTAGGGTCAAAATCTTCTAAAAAATTTCCAATTAATACAGGTACAGGGTAATCTTGAATATCTGACCATTTTATTTTTGCTGATGATAAATAATCGGTTTCTACAATCCAAAATTGTGTGTACAAATGTTGATGGGATAATTTATGTACGATTTCTTTTTTGTTGAATAGAGCAATTGTAGTTTCTTCTGGAAACAAATCATCAAATTCTTTGGATGCCATCAATGCATCTTTATCCAATATTTTATCACTTTCAATTAAAGGAAACTGAAACAAACCTTGCCAAATGCCTTTTCCTTTTCTTTCAGAAAGAATAGTTTTATCATTACCTGTTTTAATCACCAAAAAATTAAAATACCGCTTTTTTACTTTTACTTTTTTTTCTTTTACAGGCAATTTATCTATTAAATTGTTTTGAAACGCTACACAACTTTCTGAAAGTGGACAAAACAAACATAGTGGTTTTTTGGGCTTACATTGTATTGCCCCAAATTCCATAATGGCTTGGTTGTAGTTTGCAGGTTGTTTTTTATCAATTAAGGTTTCTGCCAAAGCTTTAAACTCTTTAATTCCTTTTGATGAATTAATAGCGGTTTCAAGACCAAAATACCTTGATAAAACCCTATAAACGTTGCCATCTACAACTGCTGTAGGTTCATTAAAAGCAAAAGATGCAATTGCAGAAGCTGTATAATCTCCAATACCTTTTAATTTAATAAGTTCTTTATAAGTTGATGGAAACTTGCCATTTAACTCGTTAGAAATGTATTTTGCAGTAAAATGTAAATTTCTTGCTCTTGAGTAATACCCTAAACCTTGCCACATTTTTAATACGGTACTTTCATCTGCTTTTGCAAGGTCAAAAACTGTTGGAAAAGCAGTTGTAAACTTGTTATAATAGGCTAAACTTTGGGCAACTCTGGTTTGTTGTAACATAATTTCTGACAGCCAAATAAAATAAGGGTTCTTAGTTTTACGCCAAGGTAAATCTCTCTTGTTTTGTAAGTACCAGTAAACTAAAGTGTTAGAAAATTTCATTGCTTAAAAATAGATTTGCAATATTACATCATAAAATTCACATAATTTTAGTTGTTTAAGTTTTTGGAATTGATTAATTATCATATATTTGCATCCGCATTTTTGAAAGTTAATTAATAAAAACATAGTAAAAATAGAGACATGACGAAAGCA
>NZ_CBFHZT010000021.1:0-57790 GCF_965660385.1 Polaribacter sp. | reverse complement strand
CCACTTTAATAATCTTTTTCTAATTTTTTCGGCATTCCAAGGTTGTTTGTTTAATCGAATTTGTTTTCCTCTATCACCATCAATCCAGTATTCTATTTTTCTAAATACCATTTCCATAAAAATGGTTTGTGGACAAATCCATCCACAGAAAATACGACCAAAAACAACTGTAAAAAGAATTACAAAAACAACACCTGTAATCATGGAGATTACCAATAAGTGAAAATCTTGTGGCCAAAATGGGAATCCAAAAATATTAAATCTTCTTTCTAGAACATTAAATAATAAAAATTGATTGCCATTTATTTTGATAAATGGAGAGGACAATAAAATAGCCAGCAATAAATAGCTAACGTAACTTCTATATTTATAAAACTTACCACTTGGCTTTTTAGGAAATACCCAAGAACGTTTACCTTCTTCGTTTATAGTACCAATACTATCTCTAAATTGTTCGTTCTTGGGCGCTTCCATACTTACTACTTATTACTAACTTAATTAAAACATTTATTCTTCCCAGATTTCTCCTTGAGGTGCTTTTGCTTTAGCTGGTGTTGTACCTTGTAAAGACAACACATAACTAGATACTTTTGCAATATCTTCTGCTTTTAAGGTTTTATTCCAAGCAATCATACCTTTACCATCTCTACCACCTTTAGAAACGGTATTAAATACGTTTTTAATTCCACCTCCTAAAATCCAGTATTCATCTGTTAAATTAGGTCCTATTTGTCCTCCTCCATCAGCTAAATGACAAGAAGCACAGTTTAAATTAAAAATTGCTTTTCCTCTTTTTAAGTCTGAAGGATCTGTTAACAAAGTTAAATTTGCAACGTCAAAAACATCTGGAGAAGAGGCTTTATATTTATTAATTTCTATTCTAGCTTCAGCGACTGCTTTTTGATATTCCATTTCTTGTGAATCTCCTCCCAAAACATGAAAACGAACTAAATAAACTACAGCGAATACAATAGTAGCATAAAACATATAGACCCACCAAGGTGGAAGTGAATTGTCTAACTCTTTAATTCCATCGTAATTATGGTCTAAAACAATCTCTTCTTCTTGGTCTATCGATTTTGCTCTAGTCCATTTTACCAATAATTTTTTTATCCAAAGATTTGGATCTTCAGGGATGATCCCCTCTTTTTCATTTTGTAACTCTTTGGCTTTGTTCATAGCCATAACACTTACAATTTCTTTTAACACCAATACTGCTACAAAGCCTATAAGTGCTAACCAAACTAATGGGTTTTCATAAATATTTAAAGGATTTTTATACGCTGTAAATGCATTAACCAGTGCAAAAAATGTTACTAAAATAAATAGTATATAAACTGTTGATTGAATCTTTTTTTTCATTTCTAATAATTTTAATGGTCTAGAGGAATGTTACTAACCTTACTGATATAATCTTTTCTTGCGGTAAACACCCACCAAAACAAGGCAACAAAAAAAGTAAAGAAGATAACTAATGATATAAGCGGATATATTTCTATACCAGTTATACTTTCCATATGATTTTTTACAAATTTTAACATCGTCTTAATTTTTTGAAAGTTGTTGTTCGTCTTTTACTTTAATATCTGTACCTAATCTTTGTATGTAGGCTATTATTGCAACAATTTCTCTGTCTTTCATTTCCACAAAATCTTGTCCATTTTCCTTGGCATATTTTTTATCATCTTCATAATTCTTTGCAAAATCAGGATCTTGATACAAACTCTCTTCGATTTTCTTTCCTTGAGCATCCATTAATTGTTGTGCATTCGCAATTTCTTCTTCGGTATATGGAACACCTAAACTTACCATTGCCTCCATTTTACTTTCAGTATCTGACTTGTCTAATTTATTTCTTACCAACCATTTGTAAGAAGGCATTATAGATCCTGGAGATGTACTTTGTGGATCGTACATATGATTCAAGTGCCAACTGTCATTGTATTTTTGACCAACTCTATGCAAATCTGGCCCAGTACGTTTACTTCCCCATAGAAATGGATGATCGTACACATATTCACCTGCTTTAGAATACTCACCATAACGTTCTACCTCACTTCTAAAAGGACGAATCATTTGCGAATGACATCCTACACATCCTTCTCTAATGTACAAATCACGCCCTTCTAACTCTAAAGGTGTATAAGGTTTTACACTACTTATTGTTGGAATATTAGATTTTACTAGTAATGTTGGAATAATTTGAACCACACCACCTATTAAAATTGCTACTGTAGCATATAAAGTTAACTTAACAGGTTTTCTTTCTAACCAAGTATGGTACCCTTCTCCTTTAGTTCTATACTTAGATACTTTTGTTAATGCAGCAGCTTCTGCCAATTCGTCTTCTACACCACTACCAGATCTAACCGTTTTAACAACATTATATAGCATAACAATTGCTCCAAGAATAAACATACTTCCTCCAATTGCACGCATCCAATACATAGGTATTATTTCGTTTACAGTTTCTAAAAAGTTACCATAAGTTAAAGAACCATCTGGATTAAATTGTTTCCACATTGAAGCTTGTACAAAACCGGCTACATACATTGGTAAAGCATATAAAATAATACCTAAGGTGCCAATCCAAAAGTGAAAGTTTGCCAATGCTTTAGAGTACAATGTTGTTTTAAACATTCTTGGAATTAACCAATACAACATACCGAAAGTAAAGAAACCATTCCAAGCTAAAGCACCCACATGCACGTGTGCAATAATCCAATCAGAAAAGTGTGCAATTGCGTTTACATTTTTAAGTGATAACATTGGCCCTTCAAAGGTTGCCATACCATAACCAGTAATTGCAACAACCATAAATTTTAAGGTAGGATCAGTTCTTACTTTGTCCCAAGCTCCACGTAAAGTTAATAATCCGTTTATCATACCTCCCCAAGATGGAGCTATTAACATTACCGAAAATGCTACACCTAAGTTTTGCGCCCAGTTTGGCAATGCAGAATATAATAAATGGTGAGGTCCTGCCCAGATATAAATAAAAATCAAAGACCAAAAGTGTACAATTGATAAACGATAAGAATATACTGGCCTATTTGCTGCCTTAGGAACAAAATAATACATTAATCCTAAAAATGGAGTAGTTAAGAAAAATGCCACAGCATTATGTCCATACCACCATTGTACAAGTGCATCTTGCACACCTGCATAAACAGAATAACTTTTTAAAGCTGTTACAGGTAACTCTAAACTATTAAAAATATGCAAAACAGCTACAGTAACAAATGTTGCTAAATAAAACCATATAGCCACATATAAATGACGTTGTCTTCTTTGCAAAATAGTCCAAATCATGTTTGCACCAAATGCAACCCAAACCAATGCAATAGCAATATCTATTGGCCACTCTAATTCTGCATATTCTTTAGAAGTTGAGTATCCTAAGGGTAATGTAATTGCAGCAGCTACAATAATTAACTGCCAACCCCAAAAATTAAAATTACTTAAAAAGTTACTCGCCATTCTTGCTTTTAATAACCTTTGTAACGAGTAATAAACCCCAGCAAAAATAGCATTCCCTACAAAGGCAAAAATAACGGCATTTGTATGTAATGGTCTTAAACGCCCAAAACTTAACCAAGAAATTCCCTCTGTAAGATTTGGGAACAAAAACATAAAAGCTAGTAGTAGACCTACTGTAAAGCCTACTATACCCCACAACAAGGTAGCATAGATAAACTTTTTAACGATTTTATTATCGTAATAAAACTGTTGCATTTCCATAATTTAGTATTTAATTCTAGTTGATTTTCTTATTATCTTTTATCAATTCATCATCAAAGAGCATTCGTACAGAAGGTGTGTATGAATCATCATACTGCCCTTTTTTTACTGAATAAATAAATGCAATAAAGAATACAATGGCCACTATTATACTTAGTGTTAGTAGTAGGTATATTACGCTCATATCTTGCCTGATAATTTGATGGTTCAAAGATAAATGTGAACGTTTTCTTAAAATATGACATTTGTCATAATTTAAAAAATTAAGTAAAAAATATAAATCTTCACAAAATACAAACGCATAAAAAATTATGATTGTGGCAACTTTATAACCATTTTACTATAACAAATGTAGTTATAACAAATACATATTTATTGAGAATGATGGTCTTAGAATAGCGTAAAAAAAACTTTAGACATGTATTCCTTAAAAATTAATAATGAAACAATTTTTTTATTTGAGAAAATTTCAAGTCAAAATTTAGAACAAGATATTTGGCTAAAAATCAGTGCTCTCTATACTTTCGCTTCGTTATTGCTCTATAATCAGGTAAAAAATATTTTAAATTCAATATTTCAATATTATTCGCACTAACAATAATCACTTTTTTTTGCTAAAATTTAAAACAGGTTAACTAAAATTCTATTGTTAAATCAATCTTAAAGTCAAAGCAATTTTTAATTCTATAAATTTTGATATCTATTTTTTTGTAACTTACACCAACAATATTAAAACAGTTCTAATGCCAAACTATACATTACTCATAAATGGAAAACAACGCAGTGTAACTGCAGATGCTGATACGCCCTTACTTTGGATTTTGAGAGACGAATTGAACTTGGTAGGCACAAAATTTGGTTGTGGAATTGCACAATGTGGAGCATGCACAGTTCATATAGATGGTGTAGCTACAAGAAGCTGTCAAATGCAAGTATCTATTTTAGATGGCGTAAAAATTACAACTATAGAAGGATTATCTGAAGATGGAAAACATCCAGTGCAAGAAGCATGGAAAGAACTAGATGTACCTCAATGTGGCTATTGTCAAGCAGGACAAATTATGACAGCATCAGCTTTTTTATCAGAAAATAAAAATCCTTCTGAAGAAGAAATTAGAAAAGCCATGCATGGAAATATTTGTAGATGTGCATCATACAATAGAATTGAAAAGGCTGTAAAAGTAGCTTCAGAAAAAATGTCATAATCCACTTTAAACTGATAAAAATGAAATCTCAACTCAATACAAATTTTAGTAGAAGAAATTTTTTAAAAACATCAGCTTTAGCAAGTGGTGGATTATTAATTGGTTTTAATTTCTTAACAGCATGTAGGTCTGAAGCAAAAATGCCAGTAGATATAGCAAACTTAAATTTTAACGATTTTAATGCCTTTATTAAAATTTCTGATGAAGGTTATGTAACTATTTTTTCGCCAAATCCAGAAATTGGGCAGGGTGTAAAAACTTCTATGCCAATGATTATTGCAGAAGAATTAGATGTAGAATGGAAAAATGTAACCGTAGCACAAGGTGTTTTAGACACCAAAAATTATAGAAGGCAAATTGCTGGCGGAAGTCAATCTATTAGATCTAGTTGGACTGCATTAAGAGAAACAGGTGCTACAGCAAAACAGATGTTAATAAATGCAGCTGCTGCAAAATGGGGTGTAGATGCATCCACTTTAAAGGCTTCAAAAGGAATAATTACCAATGCAAATGGTGAAACATTAGGCTATGGTGCTGTTGTAAAAGAAGCTGCTTTATTAGAAGTTCCTGAAAAAATTACCTTAAAAGAAATTAAAGATTTTAGTATTATCGGTAGCAATGCTATTAATGTGGATATTGATAAAATTATTACAGGAAAACCTTTATTTGGCTTAGATTACAAAACAGAAGGTATGCTGTATGTATCCGTTTTAAGACCTCCTTCTTTTGGGCAAGTTTTAGAGTCGTTTGATGCTACTGAAGCAAAAAATATTTCTGGAGTTGTGGATGTAATTACAATTGGTGAAAAAGCAAGAAGTTTTTTAGATAAAGGTTATGTAAGTTGGACAGTAGCGTTGAGTAAAAGTGATAAGGTTGTTGTTATAGCTACTTCTACTTGGGCAGCCATAAAAGCTAAAAAAGCGATAAAAGCAGTCTGGAAAAACTCAACTGAATTAGAAAGTACAGCATTACATCACAATAAATTAACTGCAATTTTAGAGAGTAAAAAAAGTAATGTATTAAGAGAAGATGGTAATATTAAACAAGCATTTAAAGAAGCAGATACTATTTTAGAAAAAACATATTCCTCTCCTTTTTTACCTCATAACTGCATGGAACCCATGAATTTTTATGCAAATGTAACTGCAACCAAAATAGATTTGGTTGGACCTACCCAAACACCAAGTGAAGTTCAAAAATCGGTAGCAGTACTTTTGGATAGAAATAAATACGAAATTAATGTAGAAATGACCAGAATGGGTGGTGGCTTTGGTAGAAGATTGTATTCTGATTTTGCTATGGAAGCTGCAGAAATATCAGACAAAATAAATAAACCAATAAAAATGGTTTCAACTAGAGAAGATGATATGACTACAGGTGTTTACAAACCCGCTGTAAAATATAGAATTAAGGCTGCCATACAAGATGGTAAAGTTACAGGCTATCATTTAAAAGAAGCAGTTGTGAATGATAGTATGTATGGTTCTATTGCTCACTTTTTCCCTGCAGGATGTATCCCTAATTTTAAAGTAGAAACAGCAACCTATAATTCTAATATAACCACAGGAGCTTGGAGAGCACCTTATACCAATTTTTTAGCATTTGCAGAACAAAGTTTTTTTGATGAATTAGCCACAGAATTAAAAGTAGATCCCATACAATTGCGTTTAGATTTACTGCAAAACGTAAAAAACACAAACGATAAGAAAATTCGATATTCTGGTCAAAGAATGGAAGATGTTATTCAATTAGTGAAACAAAAAGCAAACTGGGGGAAATTACAAAATGGAATTTATCAAGGATTTGCTGCATATTATAGTCATAATACACATGTTGCAGAAATTGCAGATATTGTTTTAAAAGATGGTTTCCCTGTAATACAAAAAGTTACTGTTGCTGTAGATTGTGGAATTGTAGTAAATCCAACAGGTGCTAAAAATCAAGTTGAAGGTGGTGTTTTAGACGGAATTGGACATGCCATGTATGCTGATTTTTCTTTTAAAAACGGAAAACCAGATTCTAAAAACTTTGATACGTACAGATTAATTAGAATGCAGGAAACCCCAAAAGTTGAGGTTCATTTTGTGCAAAATGAATTATCTCCAACAGGATTAGGAGAACCAGGTTTACCACCTGCAGGTGGTGCAGTTGCTAACGCCATAAATGCTGCTTTAGGAAAACGTATGTATCGTCAGCCATTTATCAATCAACTTAAAAAAGAACGTATTTTAGGGTAACTATTAAAAATTTCTAAGCGTAACACTTTAACTTTTTCATTTAACATGTGATAAAAGTCATGCTTTCCTTTTGCATTCGGTTATAATTTTGCATAATAATCTACTATTTATGATTAACAATAATCAAGTATGTATTGGCAAGCAATTTAACTACTTAAAAAGTTTATCTACCGCTGAAAAAGACTCATTTTTTCAGCAAAGTAAGCTCATCAAATTAAAAAAAGATGAAATTGTTTTCTTAGAAAACGACCGTTTAAAAACACTTTATGCCATTTGTGAAGGTGCCTGTAAATTTACCTTTATAGATGATAAAGGCAAGGAACACATTACCAAAATTTTAGGTAAAGGTGATCTTATGGGCAGACACTCAATAATTAGTAATAAAGGAGCGTTATTTACAGCTACTGCAATTTCAGATACTTTAATTTATACCATACATAAAAATACTTTTCTACAAAATTTAGAGCAAAACAACTCCTTTTGTCAAGATGTTTTAAAAGGATTTATTTATGATACCGAAGATGAAACTGAGACAATTACTTACTTTAAAAATAACAGAAAACTAAAAATTCGCTTAGCTGGTTTGTTATTATATTTATCTAAAAAATTTGGCACACAGAAAAAAGGTTGGCTAAATGTGGCTCCTAAAAGAAAAGATTTGGCCAATATTTTGGGGACTACAAACGAATATGTAATTTCTTTATTAACTTCTTTTAAAGAAAAAAATTACATAAGTCTTAAAAGAGATAATATTAAAATTAACTCAAAAAAAGAACTTCTTATATTTATCAATTCTAAATAAAGAATGTTAAACCTATAAATTTATAGGTTTTATTTTTTTTAAGCCTTTATATTTGTGTAGATCTAAATTTTATAGATTTATGGCACATGAAGAGCAAGAAAAACGTTGCGAAAGTTGCATTGTAAGACAGTTTAATAATTTACGTGCATTAAGTAAAGAAGAACTAAAATTAGTTTCTGATGCAAAAGTGACAAAAAAAATAAAAAAAGGTGATACAATTTTTGAGGAGGGAGAAAAATTGAATGGTATATTCTGCGTTAGAAATGGAGTCTCTAAGGTATCTAAACTAAGCTCTAATGGAAAAGATCAAATCATTAAATTAGTTACTAAAGGTGAAGTTTTAGGGCAAAGTTCTATTATTTCTGATGAAACTTCAAAACTAAGTGCAACTGCCATAAATGATATGGAGGTTTGTTTTATTCCAAAAGAAAAAATTGCAACACCATTACAAGCAAACCCAGAATTTACCATGAGTGTTCTTAAAACTATGGTAAAAGAATTGAATGAATCTAACGAAAGCATACTTCGTTTATCTCAAAAAAATGTTAAACAAAGAATTGCACAAGCCTTGTTATACATTCAAAAAAATTATGGCGAAGATGATGAAGGTTTTTTAAACCTAAGTTTGTCTCGCGAAGATTTAGCGAATGTTGTAGGCACAGCTGTAGAAACCTGTATTCGAAATATTTCTATGTTTAAAAAAGAGGGCTACATTAAACAATCAAAAAAAAGAATAGCAATTATCAATTCTAAAAAATTAGAACGATTTATTGAAGATTTTGATTATTAATCTTTGTTTATAATCAATTTAAGTTAAATGACAAAAGTCATTTTTTGCCCTTCATTTTGGTATTAGTTTTACATCTTTAAAACGAAACAAAATGAGAACAACTGTAATCATAGAAAATTTAAGATGCGATGATTGTAAAAAAACAGTTGCAACAGCTGTTGAAAGGTTTAAAGGCATTAGTAATTTTACCATTGATATTGCAACAGGGAGTCTAAGTTTTGACTATAGAAGCCACAACGCAATGGAAGGCTTACGTTTTTATTTAAGCAAAATTGGATACCCAATTACTGAAGACACTAGCTTGATTAAAAATAAAAATGTGGACGCCGATTATTTTCCTTTTGATGAGCCTTCTTAATTCAATACGTATTTATTGATAAACTTTACTCAATCAATAAGTAAACGTTTTATATTTTTTCTTCAGATTATAAAATTCAAAATACACCTACTTATTTTAGCTTTTCAAAGACTTATGTTTTTAGCTTAATTGTTCGTTAGTTTATTTAAAAGACGAAAAACAGATTACACTAGCGTTGAGTAACTTAAATTCGAAAATTTAAATTTTAAAAAATTTAGTACAATTGTTACTGAACACCTAAATTTTAATTACGCTATTGAATAAAGGCTAAAGCATCTGGCACATCACCAGTACCAATGGTACTTACAATTTTAAAAGTTTTCATATCTATCACTTCAATTTTATTCGCATTAGAGTTAGATACAAATGCATATTTACCATTAGGATGCATTAATATATTTACAGGACGTGGTGTGTGATATAATAATTTTTCAATAATTGTTGTTTTTCCATGAAGCATAATTGTTTTAACCTTCTCCTTAGATTGTTGGTTAAATACATCTATTGTACCATCAGTGGCATTTACTACTAGACAGTATTTACCATCTACAGAAAACTTTAATTTTAAAGATTCGTTGCCAGAAATTATAGTATGTATAACTTTATTGGTTTTGGTATCAATAACTGTTATTTCGTTTTCTTTGGTATTGGTAACCCATAGTTCAGAACCATCAGGTGTAATATCAATTCCTTTTCTACCAATACCACAAGAAATAATTTTAATTACTTTATCTGTGTTTAAGTCGATGACACTTACAGTACCTGAATTTATATTCGTTGTGTAAGCAATGGCTTTCTTTGGATGAAATACAGCAAGGTGACTCTTTTTTTGGTTGGTTTTAATCTCTTTTTCTACATTTTCAGTTTCAATATTTAACACCAACAACTTGTTCGTTACATAATCTACAACAGCCACTTTATTAGGCTCAGGATATTGAACAATACCATTAACTTTTATATTTTCTTTTAAATCTATTCTTTTTTTAACTTTATTTAACTTTGTATCAATAATTTTTAAGTCAAAATCAATATCAGACCCATAGTTTGTAAGAACTATATTTTGATTGTCTGAGGTTGCTACAGCTTCATAGGATAGCATATCTATAGGGATTTCTTTTATTTCTTCTCCTGTTGATAAATTAAAAACTTGCACATCTTCACTTAACTTACTTATAATATACAATTTACCATTGGTACTAATGTTATAAGTAGGTAATCTAAAAATAAGAATAGCAATTCTAAGTATTATAAAGAATAACCCAAAAAATAGTATTAAATATTTTAAACGCTTCATTAATTTTTTTAAAAAAATATTTTTTAGCTCGCAAATTTAGTTAATTATTGCCAAGCCATCTGGCATTTGTCCTACTTTAATACTACTTACAATTTTAAAAGATTTCATATCAATAACCTCTACCCTACCAGCTGTAAAATTTGAAACAAATGCATACAAACCATTAGGATGCATCAGGATTCCTACTGGACGTGGTGTACGATACACTATTTTTTCAACAATATTTTTTTTACCAGGTATTTTTATGGTAGAAATTTGTTTTTTCATTTTAGCATCATAAACAGAAATTGTTCCATCACTGGAATTAGAAACCAAACAGTACAATCCATCAGTAGAAAATTTTAATCGTAAAGGTTCTTTGCCTGTAGGGATAGTTGTTAACGTTTCGTAAGTTTCTGTATTGATGACAGCAATCGAATTTTCTTCAATATTAGTTACCCAAAGTTCAGAACCATCTAAAGAAATATCAATACCTTCTACTTTATTGGTAAATGGAATAATTTTTACAACGGAATCTAGCTCCATATCAATAACACTTACAGAACCAGAATTTATATTTGAAACATAAATTAGTGGTTTTATAGGATGTTGCACTAATAAATGACTAAACTTTTGTTGTGTAGCTATTTGCTTTTCTAATTTACCTGTTTCTATATTAACAATAGATAAATGATTCCCAATATCTGTTACAACACCTACTTTATTAGATTCTTTAAGTGCAATAATTCCATGGGGTTTAGAGCTTTTACCCAATGAAATTTTATGGGTAATCTGATTATCGGTTGGATTAATTACAGTTAAATTATTTTCGTTTGTGTCTGAAACCCCATAATTAGTGACAACTATACTGTTTAATTTTTTAACAAATGCTGCTTCATGAGGTTCTACTGTTATTGAGAGTTCTTTTACTTCTTTACCTTTTAACAAATCGAAAATAGTAACGCTCTTACTTACCTTATTAACGATGTATAGTGTACCCTCTGTTTTAATGGAATAGGTAGGTTGTTTCATCAAATAAAAAACTACAAGGCCTAAAAAAAACAATCCTAGAACAACGATTACTGCCTTTAATTTTCTCATAAAATATTAGATTTAAATTGCTCAATTGCATATTTACAGGCTCTTGCTGTAAGCGCCATATAGGTTAAAGACGGATTTTGACATGCAGAAGAAGTCATACAACTACCATCTGTAATAAATACATTTTTCACGTCATGCATTTGATTATATTTATTTAAAACTGATGTTTTAGGGTCATTCCCCATTCTTGCTGTTCCCATTTCATGTACTGCAGATCCTGGAGGTGGACTGGTTCTATAACTGCCCACATTTTCAAAACCTGCTTTTCTTAGCATATCTTCGCTGGCCTGAGTCATATGTTCCATCATTGCTTTTTCATTGGGTCCATACTCAAAATGAACTTTTACAAGTGGTAAGCCCCACTGATCTACATTATTTTTATCTAAAGAAATTTTATTATCATAATAAGGTAATACTTCTCCTCTACCACCCAACGAAATTTTCCATTTTCCAGGAGTTTCTAATTGCGCTTTTAATTCAGCACCAAAACCAGTTGTGGGTTTCGATTCCCAGTTTTCTCTTTCTCCTTTTCCCTGTATTCCATATCCTCTTACAAAATCTTTAGTTTGTGTTTGATCATTTAGGTTTTGAAATCTTGGAATATAAATAGTACCTGGAGATCTCCCCTTATAATATTTATCTAACAAACCATTAAAGGTTCCATAAGTACCTTCATTTACAATGTGATCCATTAAGTTATGGCCAACTTGAAGGCTAGAATTCCCTAAACCATTTGGAAAATTCTCTGATACAGAGTTTAATAAAATCGATGCTGTACCTATTGTTGAAGCATTTAAAAAAATGATGCGTGCATAATAATTCATCTCTTTTTTGGTAATAGCATCAATAATGGAAACTCCTACAGCTTTTGCTGTGTCTTTATCATAAAGAACTTCTTTTACAATTGAATTTTCTCTTAAGGTTAGTTTGCCAGTATTGTTTGCGTCTACAAGTGTTGATGTATTACTATTAAAATAACCAGAATATGGGCAACCTCTACTGCACAAATTACGATACATACATCTACCTCTCCCTTTTTTATATTCTGTTAAATTTGCAACTCTACCATTAATAATTACGCGATCTGAGTATTGTTTACCCACACTTTCTTTTAAGTGTTTTTCTACAGCATTCATTGGTATTGGTGGTAAAAAAACACCATCTGGCACGTGTTCTAATCCTTCCAAACTTCCACTAACCCCAACATATTCTTCTACATAATCGTACCATTTTTCTAAATCTGAATATCGAATAGGCCAATCAACTCCATAACCATCTTTTTTGTTTGCCTCAAAATCGATATCTGCCAATCGATAACTTAAACGCCCCCAAGTTAAAGAGCGACCACCCACTTGATAACCTCGTATCCATTTAAAAGGTTTTTCTTGAATATAAGGATGCTCTTTATCATTTACATAAAAATCTTTATTACCAGCATCACAGTGGCTACTTTGAATTGGTCTTTCTTCTAACTCTTCTTTAGTTAAATGATTTCTATATTTAAAATCCCAAGGATCGTTGGAAGAGGTTTTAAATTCTTTATCTCCACCACGTTCTAAAACCAATGTTTTTAGTCCGCCTTCTGTGAGTTCTTTAGCTGCCCAGCCTCCACTAATTCCAGACCCAACAACTATAGCATCAAAAGTATTTTTGTCTGTTTGTGTTTTCATCATAATATTATCTTGTTGCCCAAGCTTTTTGGTTTGGTTGTAATGTTGTAATTGCTATATATTTTCCTGGAGCACGATCATAAGCTAACATCTGTGTGGCTCCAATTTCTGAAGTACAATATCCTTCTACTGTTAATGTTTTAAGTATTTTAAAAAAAGATCTTCCTCTTATTTTAGTATCAATTTTAGTCAATATACTATTTGGATCACTATTTGTATCAAGGTTTTTTAGCAATGCTGTTTTTTGTGTTATAGTACAGTTTTCAAAAGTAGTATCGTAATCGCTTAAAGTAGTTTCTTGCAAATCGCTTAATCCATTAAAAAAAGTATTAAACTCTTTATTTGATGAACAAGCTTCCATAAAATCGATGATATAATCTTGCACATTTGCTTCTTTTGCACCAGGTGTATCTGTGGGCGGAATAATTACATCTACCAATTCTGCGATTAAACTTTTATGATCATTTAATTTTCCTCTATTCGATGTTCCATAAAAAAAACGAATCCCTTTATAAGAAGCGAAACTTATGCCTGTAATGGCTAAAATACCTCCAATCGCTTTTCTTCTATCCATAATTGATTTTATTTTGTTTCTAAATTGATATTTTTAAGCTGCTCTTTTTGATCTTTCCCAATTTACGGATTGCGATTTTTTTAGATATCTAAAAAAGCCTAATACAACCGATAAATTCATAATAAAAAAGTAATAAGGCACAAATAATAATTTAATTCTTGTTTCTCTATTCTCTAAAAACCAACCTAATAATGCAGCTGCATAAAAAAGAACCTGTAACCAAAAAAACACAGGATACATTGACAATGTAAACAAGCCTTCATCTACTGCTAACATGGATAAAACAGGAATCAAAAGAATTAAACATAGAGGTGTTAAACTCCAACGCAAAACACGATGTGAAATGTACTGAAATGATAAGGTTCCATATTTAAAAACATTTAATAAAGAACGTAACCTTACAATAGATTGAATACCACCTGCTGAAATTCTAATTTTACGTTTCAATTCTTCTTTCACATTAGCAGAAGCTGTTTCTATAGCATAAGCATCAGGATCATATTGAATAGTGTAACCATCTTGAGCAACACGCAGTGAAATGATAAAATCATCGAGAATGGTATCTTTTTCTACATGTCTGTACAACTCGGTTCTAATCGCAAATAATTCTCCAGCAGCACCCACTACTGAGTACAATTCTGCATCCCATTTTTTTAAGGTAGATTCGTATTTCCAATACAAACCCTCACCTGCTCCAGAAGCCACATCACTTTCTTTATCAACAATTCTTTTTTCTCCAGAAACACAACCCACTTTTGGATGACTAAACAAATTAACAATGCGTCTAATAGATTGTTTGCCTAAGTTTGTATTGGCATCACTAAAAATAACAATGGGTGTTTTTACGAATTCCATTCCACGATTCATAGCGCCAATTTTACCATTTCTTGCATCCAAATGATGCACAGCTGTATTAGGATAGCCTTGTAGCAAATCTGGAGTACCATCATCAGAACCATCAGTAACCCAAATAATGTTTAATTTTTCTTTTGGATATTCCAATTCTAATGAGTTTTTCATTTTAGCTTCCACATAATCTTTTTCATTATAAGCTGCAATAAATAAGGTAACTTCGGGTTCGTAAGTGGTATCTATGGCTTTTTTTTGTCCGATATTAAAAATCCTTCTGATTTTAATAATACCATATAATAGTATTCCATAGCCAACATAAGTGTAGACTATAATGAATAATAAGACCCAAAAAACAATTTCTAGTGTTTTCATATTATTTTACTTTTTCCCAAACTTTAGTTTGGTGGTTATACTGTTTTAAAACTCTAGCAGGATTACCTACAGCCACAGAATAAGGAGGAACATCTTTCGTTACGATACTACCAGCAGCCACTATACAATGTTTGCCAATTGTAACACCAGCAACCACAACTACATTTGCGCCAATCCATGAATTATCTTCGAGAACAATAGGGGAAGTTGATACGCCTTGCACATGAATGGGTAAACTTACATCTTCATAGTTATGATTTAATCCTGATAATGTGATGTTTTGAGCCAGTCTGATATCATTACCTATTGTTACTGGCCCAATAATGGTATTGCTTAGTCCTATTTTAGTTCTATCACCAATAATTACAGGACCAACTCCGTTGTTTATGGCAGAAAAATCTTCAATGGTCGAATCTTCACCCATTTCAAATTTATTCCAGGGTACAACATCCATTCTAGTTCTTGGCCTTACAATTGCTCCTTTTCCTTTTTTGTGATAAAAGGGATTTACAAACCATTTAATCCATAATCTTGGTCTTGTTTGTTTAGGAATAAGGATAGACCAATGCACCAATTTTTTGATGCGTTCGTTCGATTTTATTTTTTCTTTTAATCCCATTGCATATGGTGTTTGGTTGCTTTAATAATTGATTCGTAAATGGCTTTTACGTTATTTTGCCAAGTATGACTTTTTGCAAATGCTATTCTTTTCGCTTTAAGTTCTTCCGAATTTTCGGATAAAGCCTTTTCTATTAAAGCTACATAATCTTCTTTTGTTTCTCCCAAATACACGTTTTCTTTAAACATTTGCATTGCTTTGGTTTGTGTAGCTATAATAGGTTTTCCCATTGCTAAATATTCATCAATTTTTCTTGGGTAGTTGCCAATAGTTAGGTTATTTATTAATTGCGGATTTGTAGCAATATCAAACCCTTTTACATAATTAGGTAACTGAGAGGCATCTTTTCGACCTAAGAAATAAACGTTAGACATGTTGTGCAAATTCGATTTTTTAAAATCATCATCTTCTGGCCCAACTAAAACTACACTCCAGTTTTTTCTTTGTTCAGCAATAAATTCTAACAACTTTATATCTAATCGCAAACTTGTTAAAGACCCAACATATCCTATAACTGGTGATGGGATTTCTTTAAACTCATCTGGTATTTTTATGTTGTTATCTTCATCACTAAAATGCGAAACATCACAACCTTGGCCAACCATATAACTATGTTGATTGTAATTTCTACAGAAATCTTCGAAAAACGCTGAGTTTGTTAACACCACATCTGCTTTTTGAACTACCTGAGGTTCTATACGTTCCCCATGTTTTTGCCAATATGGTACTTTTACCAAATAATCTCGCATATAATAGGCGTACACTTTGGGTTTTAACAAGTCTTTTAAATGCAAACCCAAAAACATAGAACTATCATTAAAAAGAATAAAATCTTTAAAATCCATTCTAGAAATTGCCTTCTTAATGTCGTTTGCATAAATAGATGCGTTTCTTTTATTTAATAATTTAAATAGAAAATGTACTGGAACCGAATTGATAGACTCTACCAAAGATTTAGGATATAAATTCCATAAGTTAGTATCAATTTTTACCAAATCATCTTCTTCTCCATTTTTAATTCTAATTCTTGTTTGAATACTAGGCTTATCTTTTTGACTATTCATCACAGCTCGAGTCATTGGCGGATTTACATATAAAACACGATTATTTTTTGCAAATTCTGAAGCGATGTTTTTACAATTGCTTCCTATTTCAATATCCCAAGCTTGTATACCAAGTACAATAATATCTTTACCTTTAATCATCTCTTTAATTTTTAGAATTTTCAGCATCAATTAACGCGTACAGTTTTAAATAATCTTTAGCCATATTATGCCAAGAAAACTGTTTGCTTCGAGCCAAACCTTTTTTACAAAGTTCGTCTCTATAATTTTTATCATTAATTATTTTAACGATTCCTTGTGTAATTTCTTCAGGTTTAAATGGATCTATGATATGCGCTGCATCTGCTGCAACCTCTGGCATAGAAGAGGTATTCGAGGTTATCACAGGCACATTACATGACATAGCTTCTAACATTGGAATACCAAAACTTTCTCTTAATGATGGATATAAAAACGCGTCGCACTGTGCATAAATTGCAGGCAAATCTGTATTTACAACATAACCCGTTAGTAAAATATCATCAATTAATCCAGGATTTTTAATTTCATTTAAAAGTTTAGTTAACTCTGTTAAATCATAATCTAACATTACTAATTTATGATTTGTACCTGATTCTTTTAAAAAATCTGAAAATGCTTGTAAAGTTCCTTTGGTATTTTTTTTAGGATCTGTATTACCCAAGAAAAAGAAAAACTGATTGGGCAATTTGTATTTATCTTTTACTCTTTTCAATTCTTTTGCATCCGTTATCGGCTTAAAATGCTCGCTTACACCATTGTAAATTGCGTCTAATTTTTCATCGCCTTTTATCCCAAAAAAATCTCCAATTCTATTTTTCTCAAAATGTGAAACTGTAATTACTTTTTTGCTCTTTTTTACAACTCTTGGCACTACTAGTTTTCTGTAAATATTACCAAATTTTTGATACGTACTTGCACTACTCGTTAGTATTTTAGCATAACTACTTTCCATATAAATAATATCATGCAAAATAGTTATTAACGGAATATTTGTAAAAAAAGGTGCTGTATTGCTTGTACAATGTAGCACATCGCAACCATATTTTTTTGCTGCCTTTGGCAAGGCTATTTGCTCCCAAGTTGGGTATGGACCGCCATTTAATTCAATAATTTTAAAGTTGGCTGTTTCCTTAAGAATAGAATTATCTTCATCTGGTTTTACAAAAATAAAATACTCGTTTTTATGATCAATCAACTGAAGATTTTTAATCAATTCTAAAGCAACCATATCCATACCATGTTTTTTCTTACGGAAAATTCTTTGAGCTTCAATACCTATTTTCATAATGCCATATTTTAAAAGTTAATTGCATAATAACTCATAATTCTTTTTTTAATTTTTGGATAAAAAACCACCTCTACAAGATACGAAAACAGCAGCATTAAAAGAAAATATAATGTATATTCAACAATCTTGTTATTGATAAAACTTAAGTAGGATGCCTCAACTACTAAATAATGATGAGAAATGTATATTACATAAGAAAAAGGCGCTATGTACTTAAAAATTCCAAATAATTTATCAAAACCAAACCAGTTTAATTTATTCCATAAAACACCAGTAAACATCGCTATAAAGGCAAATGTAAAATGTCTTAATTCTACAAAAGGAAATGCCACTAAAGGATACTTATAGGTTTTAGTATACTCAAAATTGATGTATAAATTTAGTCCTAAAAGACCCAAGATAATTAGTAAAATATAGGTATAGTTTTTTATTGCTGAAAATGTGTAGGTTTTATTGTTTAAGTAGGTTTCAGCAAATCTGACCCCTATCCACCAAATTGCAAAATACATTACAATTCTGTTTAAAATAAAAGGGTAAAACAGGTATGAAATTGTTGCAATAACTGTAATAATATTAACATACTTGTTTAGTTTTGTTGATTTTACACGACTTGACAACAGAAAAAACAACATATAAAACCACCATTCATAAGACAAAGACCAAAGTACCCCATTACCCATATAAGTAGCTGAAATTACATTTGGTTTTAATGAAATTACATCTTGAAGCATCAACAAATTTCCCAAGAGAGTTTTTACATCAGGATTTGCAAGGCCACCTTCTGCAAAACATTTTATCACATAAGCCAAAATAAATATAAATAAAAGTGGAACATAAATACGAACAAACCTTTTTAAAAAATAGGTCTTAAATGTCTTATTCGAGTTTTTTTCCCAAGTATATTTTATTACAAATCCGCTTAAAATCAAAAACATAATTACTGCCTCAGAACCAAATCGAAATAAAAATCCGATGTTAATTCCGAAAACATATATTTTTTGTGGTAGCATATGAAAAAACACCACATAAAGCGCGGAAAATCCACGAATGGCCTCTAATTTTGCTAGCTTATTATTTTTCATTAGGGGATTTTAAAACTTTTTGCTCTTATTTTTTTTCTTGTATTTCTTCTGAGCTAGAAGTGTGTTGCGTGTGAATAAATGTTTTATTAGCTCCTTTTATTTTTAATAATGATAACAACATCATAAACATGCCTTTTGGTAAACTTGCCAAAGCGCTTAAGGTTTTTAAGTTGTAAAAAGATCTTGGTACAGAAAAAATAAATGAAAGTATGCAAGTTACTGCCAAAATAATCCAATATTTTGAGTAAATGATTTCGTTTTCTAAAAAATAGTTTGCTATCACAAAGCCAATAGTAAATATTTTCACTGCTCCTAATAACAAGATTCTTGGCGGTTGTACAAATTGAATGGCTTTATCAAAATAATCTACATTTCCTTTAATAATTAAATGTTTAATGGCTGATAAAATATCTTTTCTGAAATAATGGAATTGTGCAGATAACCATCTACGTCTTTGATTACCAAACACTTCTGATTTTTGTATTTTTTCGTCATAAACAATAGCATCATTTAAATACATAATTTTACGACCTTCTTTTAGCATTTTTAGTTCAATTTCTTTATCAAAACCACCAATAGCCGTAACTGTAGCCATCAAATCTTTAAAATATTGATATCTAAATGCCATACCAGAACCGATTATTGCAGATGAAAGCCCTAATACCCTATGTCCTTTTCTAAAAATATTATTGTTAATTTCTTCGCTAATTGCATCTAAAACAGCCCAAGAATTATTTACATTTTTTGCTGTTCTATGACCTTGAACTGCAATAAAATCTTGTTCAAAAACTGCATTAATTTTCTTTAAAAAATCGGAAGCCATCACATTATCAGCATCTAAAACCACAGCAATATCATAGTCAGCATCAAGAGTAGCCATAGCTTTATTTAACGCTTTTGACTTAGTACTTTTCTCAAAACTTACTTCAATCAACTTTATTGGTAATGTTTTTAACGTTGCCAACGTTTGTTCTTGAAAAGAATCTGCAATGATAACAACATCATATAAATCTGATGGATAATCTTGTTGTAATGCTAAGTTTGCCACTTCTACTATTACTCCATCTTCTTTGTAACCAGGCACTAAAACTGCCATTTTTTTTATATTTCCATTATCAGAATATGTTTTTTGCCTGTAAAAAAGACTTGCCACAGAAAAAATAAAAATATATAAAGTTGCTAGTCCTAAAACAACTAGTAGAATAATTTGTATAATATTGAATACTAACATAGTAAATAGTAATTGGTTGATGAGAAAAATAAAGAATTGTACTCGTTTATTTTTTCAGTTTTCTTAGCTTATTACGCACTTTTAAACCAAATTCTCTTAAAAAAGGCAAATGCTTACCACTTTTAAGATTGTACATAAAAGATTCTGATTCAAATATCATTTCAAAATTAGCCGTACACAAAACTGGTTTTTTTGATATCCTATTAATTTCTAAGGCCTGATTCAATTCACTTTCTATAAACAACACATAAGGTTTAGACATGTAGGCTTTTGCTTTATGATCTCCATGATTGTTTGCCTTTTGTCTTGCAGCCATATCTGGTAAATCTAACATGATTAAATCGTTGTATTTTATATTTTGCGCTGCAAGCCAAGTTTCTGTTTCTTTTCGATACTTTTCTAAACGAGAAGTTACAATCGTACCAATTTTAGCTCCAGGTATAAATAAAGGAGGTGCGTTTAAAATAAAGTCGATATATTTTTCACCATCATCGTTTTGTTCTGGTGATGGATCTTCACAAAGAACACCATCAATATCAAAACACGCTTTTTCTAATGTTGTATGGTTTAAAATATTCCATTGAAAATAACGAGGTAAAGGCACTATTTCAAAAAAATAATCGACCATTTTTTCTTTTCCAGGAATGATAAAAATGGCACAATACTTTAAATCGAATTTATCTTCGAGATGTTTTAATTTTTCTTTACACTCTATCATTGCAGAGCCAGAAGCAATACTATCATCAACCACTAAAACTTTTTTATGTTCGCCACCTGCTTCAAAAAACTGACTTCTTGCTCCTGCTTTGTATATATGACCATTCAAAAAAGA
Organism: Polaribacter sp.; assembly: GCF_965660385.1. GTDB lineage: Bacteria > Bacteroidota > Bacteroidia > Flavobacteriales > Flavobacteriaceae > Polaribacter. The sequence goes on along the minus strand of NZ_CBFHZT010000021.1, from coordinate 36,678 downwards.
ATCAATATCTGTATAAGGCCTATTTAAATAAAGTGATAAAAGGTTGGCAGGTAACATACCACTTCTTGGCACACCTACTATTAAATCGAAATCACGTGGAATAATACTTAATCTTTTAAGTATAATATTGTTTAAATCCTTTATATTTCTGTAATTCATAATATATAATTTAAGAGGTTTTTATAGTTGATATTTTAATTAAAGATTTTTAGAAATCTTAATGTTTATTATGTTGTACTTAATTCGGTTTCTATTCTTTCTTTTTCAAAAGTTTCTGGTGTAGACATAATTGCCATTGAAGCATAAAACAACAATGCTGTTGGCATACCCCCTAAAATAGCATTACCATAAGAAGCTAACATTATACCTGCCATTCCTGAAATTAAGGCACTCATTTTTATTTTTGTTATTGGATCTCTAATTCGAAACATTACTTTATAAGAAGCAGTACCCAACACAAAAAATAAAACAAATAAGTGATATGTTAAACCAATTACACCCAACTCAGCCCAAATCATTACATACCAACTATCTGTTGCTACATTTGACAAAAATGCGTGAGGCAAAAAACGTTGTGCTTTGTCTCCTGCATGACCAATACCTCCACCAAAAGGCCTTGAAGCTAAATAAGCTTTTAAGATTTTTTGATTATCTAACCTTACTTGAAGTGACTTATTATTAGGATCGAATGCGCCACGCATTCTTCTTATTTGGTAGTTTCCATTTCCAATGGTGGTATATTTAAAAAACACGAAAATAAGCGCTACAAAAATTACACCTGCACTCAAGACTTTTATGTTTTTTCTGAGGACAAAAAATGTCATCAATCCTGCAAATGGCACAGCGATTGAACCTCTTGTACCAGAAATCATCATTCCGTAAAACCCTAAAAGCCCTACAGTGATAAAAAATATTTTAGGAATTCCTTTTTTAGCCATTGAATAAATAAGAAACACAACTCCTGCATAACCTTGATTTCCACCAAATTGCCCTGCATCACTAAAGAAAGAAAAAACCCTAAGTTTACCAAAAAGCACATGGGTTTCAGCCCCACCATTATCTAACCAAGCTTTTTCTGCATAATCAACCCCAAAAACCATTTGCCCAAAGCCTTTTAAAGTAGCAAGAATTGAAAAAACACCCCATACATATAAAAATGTATCTAGCTTTTTATTGGTATCAATTAACATAAAAGTTAAAATCACAAAGAAAAAGAAATAAAAACCTACTCCTCTACCTGCAATCCAAGGCTCTATCATTCTAGCTTCAGGGTTTACTATTTGAAAAATACAATATAACAACCATATCCCTGCTAAAGTTGTAATTGTTTTATTAGCTGGAGACCAATCTACCCGCTCTTTAAATCTAGAAAAAATAAGCGCTAAAAATGTAGTAATCATAATACCATCAACAGCAAAACCTAGTGGTAATCCTTTGATATATCTACCAATGCCAAGTATTACAAAGTTTAGCCCAATTGCAGTGTAAAAGCCTAAAACCGGATTTTTAAATAATAGATTTAAATATACAGCACCAAATACAAGTGCTAAAAAAATACCAACACCCACCAATTTGAGTTTTGCTAGTACTAAAGCAACGAATAGAATACCAGCAAAAAATAATACAATTACCTTAGGATTTGCTAAGGCAGCAGAACCTGACATTTTTTCAAAAGGGTTTATATTTCTATTATTTATATTCAATATATTTAGTATATTTAATTAATAGGTCTACAATTAGGCAAATCGATTTTTTAATATTTTATTTTTTAAGTTTTTGTAAAAATCAATTCCACTAACAAAAATTTCCTTATAAGATAAAGACAGCTCTTTATTTAAAAAGTACATACCCATCCAAATACCTACCAAAGTAAAAATTATGGAGGCTACTGCTACAAGTATTAATGATTCAAAAATAAAAATGGCTATAAAATCACCAATAACATTTGCTGCCACCATTACAAATACTTTAATGGCATTGATATTGGGTTTATTGATACTATCTAATCCTATACCTGTCATTCTATCAATTGGTAATAAAAGACCATAAATAGAAAAGACTCTTACAATATTTACTACGTTAAAACCAGTAACTGGGTCTACTATTAAATACTGCTCTCCTGATAAAATCAACACTAAAAATTCGGCAAAAACAAACGTACCTATACTCATTATTACAAAAAGATAGGTTAAAGCACCTGAGTAGGTGTAGAACAAATCTTTAACCTCATTTACTTTACCCTGTACACTTGCTTTAGACATTTTTGGAAATGCAGTTGCTACAAAACTACGTAATGGAATTTGCTGTAATTCTGTTAACTTTAAAGGTATACTGTATAGGGCTACTGCCTCGTTTCCTAAAGGACTTAAACTTAAAATTAAAGTATCTGCACTTCTTAACAAATTACTACCTATTAATGTAAAAGTGGTATACTTACCAAAATCTAACAAGGTTTTATTTGTAGCTGAAGTTGCTTTGGTAATGAATTTAGTACCATCCCACCCTAAAATTATTGTGATAAAAGATGTAAATGCATTGATGATTAGTAAAGCAATTACCAATTCATTTAAGGACATTTCAAAATAAAAGTAATTGAAAGCAATTGTTAAAAAAAACAACCCACTATTTATAGATTTTACGATTAATATTTTTCCGTATTTTCTGTCTGCTTGTAAAACTACCAAAGCATTATTCCAAGGAAGATTTAAAAAGGCTAATAGTGGATACCATTTAAAAAATAAATGATATCCAGAATTACTAATCGTATCTTTAAATACGGTATTACAAAACAATAAAATTGCTGCAATACCTATTGTTGCACCTAAACCAATTAGGGCATTAGAACCTATAAGTTTGTTTCTTGAAGCTTGGTCTGCACCAGATAAAAAACGAATTAATCCTGTGTTTGTAATACCAAATCGAAACATTTCTACGAAAGAGCCACCAGTGATAAATAACACCCATTCTCCAAAAACATCAATTGATAAACTTCTTGCTAGTAAAGCAAAGCCACTTATACCTAAAAGCGCAATAACAACGTTACCTGCTAGAGATAGAAAATTATCTTCTTTCACTATTTTTTTTAGGATATTCATTGGCCAATTATCAAATTTGAGATTTTGAAAAGAATTGAAACTTAAATATTGCTTTAATTTTTTGTCTGAATTTTGATCGTTTTTTTGGCAAATCGCCTAGCATAGATTCTACTTCATTTATATTAACACCGTTAACAATTATATTGAGTTTTGAACCACAAACATCTCTTAAATTTCGAATTGCAGATTCATCTGCATCAGCCCATGCTCTGTTAGCTCTGCAAACTAGAATGTTTAAATCTGCGTTAAACAATAACTCAGTAGGGTAATTAGAATAAATAATTGCAGGTATTTCTATAATAATATAGTCTAAACTATTATTTAAAGTGATATTATTAGACTCAAAAATATCAGTATGACTTTTAGCGTTATAAAAATCGTTATTTAAATCATAATAATCATATTCAGATGGAGATAAATACGTAGAAACATCTGCTAAAAAAGGATTATCAACATCAATTCGAGGGTCTGGATACCCCAAAATTTTATTTAAAATTGGTGATTTTCCTTTTTGTTTAATTTCTTCTTTTCTTTTCTTGTAATTAAGTAACAATACTTTTTTGCCCTCTTTTTTAAACGTTTTTGCAATATTACCTGCTGTAACTGTTTTACCTTCTAATCTTTGCGTACTAAATACAACTATAATTTTAGTTTTTTTTGTATCCTCTTGAAAACCAAAAAATTGAAATATATTTTGAGTTATAATTTCTATTAATCGATTTTTAATAAATTTTAAATTAAAACTACCTGGATCTAAAATTATTTTAGGTACCATACCTAAAGAGGTAAAACCAGTTTTTTTACTAGCACTTTGAGAATTTTTTAAAGAATCATCAAAATACTCCATCACAAAAATAATTCCTAATGTTAAAATACCTCCTAAAAATGCAGCTGCAATAATTAAGATGGCTCTTTTTGTTGGATTTGGAGAAACTGGATAATAGGGTACATCTATGGTTTTTAAATCTGATGATAATTCACTGTCTTGTAATTTTAGTTTGGCTAAATTTAAACCATGAAGAATTTCTAAATATCCTTGTTCAGAAACGGATATTTCACGTTCTAATCGTTTCATATTAGCACCAGCAGGTGCATAACTTGCGTAAGTTTTTTGAAAATCATTGTTTTGTTTTTGTAAAACTTTAAGTTTGGCTTTTAAGTTTTCTGATTCTACTACATTGTCCATCCAATTTGGCAATAATTTAGAAACAGGTAAACCATCTATTGAATTTTGATAAGAATATAATTCATTTACTCCTTTTTTAATATCATCATTAAGTTGCTGGGTTTGATTTTCTAATTGGTTTATTAATCTAAGGTTTTCTGTATTATTGTTAGATTGGTTATCAGCTTTGATTAAGGCAAGTTTATAATTTAAATCTCCTAATTGTTTTTTCTTGTCTAAAATTAGATTACTTTTTTCTTGTATAACTTCTTGCAGTTCTAATTTTTCTTCTAGTCGTTTTATACCAGCATCTAAACCAGCTAATTCTGCAGTATTTTTTTTAAAGTCGACTTCCATATCTTCTTTAACAACTGCAACTGCTTTACTTTGCTCGTAATAATTAATAATGTTTGAACTTTTATTAAATTCTAGCAGCTTATCCTCAGCATTTTTTAATTCAACTCTAGCCTTATTTAATTCATTTTCAAAATATTTAACAACTGCATCAGACCTATTTTCTTTAATATTTTTGTAGTTTTTTATACAAACACCATTATAAATAGCTAGTGTTTGTTGGCAAATACCAGGGTCATTTACAGTGTAACTTAATTTAATTAAATCGCTACTATTAATTCTTTGGGCTTTAATTTTAGAAATTGCCTCTAAAGAGTAATGATCATCTTCGTCGTAATTTAGCAGTTCGTAAACATAATTGTCATTACTACTTTTCATAAAAGCAGTTAAATTTTCAACTGTTTTTTCGTAATTATTTCTATTGATTTGATCAGGAAAAAGCTTTTCATCAATTCCGTTTATTTTGCTTTCAATGTTTTTATTTTCATATCCAGTAGCAACATAGTCGTATAAATATTTTGGTATTTTTTGTTGAAATTCTTTAAATAAATCTTCAGATATATATTTCGGATTAGCTTCTGGCAACATTAAGTGCAATGCTAATAATCGAATAGCTACCTCTTCTTGAGTTTCTCTTGAATTAATGATATTGATTAAGTTATCAAACGCAGTATTTGTTGCTTGATAATTAAACGTTTTATCCATTTCAATAGATGAGCCTGTAGCTAAACCCGTATATAAAATAGTTTGTGATGAATACTCGAAAGAAGGGTTCATTGTAAGTAAAATTACCAAAACGCCTAACAAAATAGGTACTGTAATTAGTAGTACTATATGCTTTAAGATTAAGCGAACAAAATCAACAATAGTCATCCTTATAATTTTAATTAGTTAAACCAAAGACAAAGCCAGCCATATCCTCTAACATTTTTTTTAATGTAATAAATTCAGACATTGCCTTTTCATATTCTGCCTCCATATTAGCTGTCATGCTATTAATTCTTACATATTCTGATATTGCTACAATACCATTTTTAAATTCTTTTTCTACCATTTGCATGTTTACCCTAGCATCTGCCAAACTTTTAGACCTAATTTGAAGCACTTTGTTTTTAAAAAGCATTTCTTGATAAAGTCTAATAACGGTTTGCCTAATTTCTTGTTTTTGAAATTCTGCCATACTTCTCGCTTCTTCTACCTCTAGCTCTGCAAGTTTTACCTGATTTTTTTTATTTAAAAAATCGAATATTGGAAACTTTAAATAAACCCCTACACTATAATTAAATTGTTTAGCTGTAGTTAATGCTGCAGTGGTATTAATACCATCATTATCGGTAGCAAAATTACTTAAGTTACCATATCGTGTATCTGCCTGAATACCAAAATTTCTTGTCCAATATATGCGTTCTGAAGCCAATGTAGACTCTTTAACACCTACGTGTTGATTTCTGAAATTAACCATAGCACTGTTTTTTATAACAGAGTCTATGATAACCTCTAGAGGTGGAAATTCAAACCTAACATTCCTTAATAAGGTATCTTTTGAGCTATTAAATGCTTGAGCATTTAAGCTACTACATTGTAAAACTAGTAAGCTTATAATAGATACAATTTTAAAAATTTTACTCATTCTAATATACTTCTTTAATTATACAGTATCTGATTGAAATAATGCAGGTACAGTTCTTAATATCAACTTAATATCATACCAAAAAGAATAATTATCACCTTCAAACTGTTCCGCATATTGATTATCTAACCTCATTCTTTCTTCCTCAGACATTTTACCTCCTTTACCTCTTAATTCTACTTGCCATAAACCTGTAATTCCTGGAGGGGCTAAAAATCGTTTTGATAAATCATCACCAGTAAGCACCTCTGCTTCATAAACTGGTAATGGTCTGTTACCTACTATAGACATATCTCCTTTTAAAACATTTATTAGCTGTGGTAATTCATCAATACTAGTGTTTCTAATAAATTTACCCACTTTAGTTATTCTTGGATCGTCTACAATTTTCACAAAAGTTGAATCGTTTTTAGCTGCTTCTCTTTTTTGAATATTAAACCAATAATCGCAAATTTGATGTGTATCAATATACATGATAGGAGAACATGTTTCCCCTTCTGGTAATTTACTGCATTTTGGGCATGGAATATCTAACGAACTATTTTCTGTTTTTACTTCTTCTTTTTTGTATTGATTTTTTTCTGCTGCTAATTTCTTTAACAATTCATCAGAACCTGTTCGCATTGATCTTAATTTATAAAAATCAAACGTTTTTCTACCAACACGTTTAGAGATATAGTATACTTTCCCTTTTGATTCGAGTCTTATCGCTATTATAATTAACAACAAAAATGGAGAGGCTATAATGAGTACTGATGAAGCGACTATAATATCAAACAAACGTTTTGACAATGGCATTTTATAGTTTTCTGATACTACATTTTTAGATGCCTTTTGAGGCTTTGGTTTTTTATGTTCCGTTAAATAAATTAACCTACTTAAAATATCTTTAGGATCGGTTACAGAGGGTACATAAAAATCATCGATATGTTTTTTAAAGGCTGTTTTATAAATTTCAGCACTAAATTCTTTACAAAGTATAACAAATGGTATCGAATCGTATTCACTTTGCGCACGAATCCATTTATAAAGAAAAAAACCGGTATTTCCTGGCAAATAATAATCGCATACTATAGCATCGATATCGTTATTAGCTTCTAAATATCTGGTAGCTTTTAAACTATTTTCTAGATTTACAATTGAGCAATTGTATGCATCAGCATCACTAAAATAATTCTTAATATTACCAATGTATAAAATGTTAAGTTTTGCGCCCATAATATGCGGATTAATTTATAGCTTTAATAATAATGATTACCACTCAATTGCATAATGAATTGGGTACAAATTCTTTTTAACAAGCTCTTCGAGTTCTTCAGGGTTAAATGGCTTTGTTAAGTAATCTTGCGCTCCAAGTCTATAACATTTTATACGCTCTTTACTCTCTGACCTACCAGAAAGCATAACAACAGGGGTGTGTTTGGTAAAACCACGTTGACGAACTTTGGTTAAAAAACCATAACCATCCATTTCTGGCATTTGAATATCACAAATAATAAGATCTGGTATAGTGCCATCAAGCCACTCTAAAGCTTCTATTGGATTACTTTTTGTAATAACTTCAAAATCTTTTGATAAAAAGTTTTGCAATAACATACAAATACTTACTTCATCGTCTAAAACTAATATTGTTTTTTTCATTTTTAATTTATTTTATAGTCGTTTTTCAACTCATTAATAACCTCACTGGCATATAAATTAATGTTTTTAACAGTATGCTTTAAATCGATTTCACCTAATTCGTCTACTGTTTTTTCATCGATTACCAAAAGTTGTTCTTTTAGATTAAAGGCTCCAAAAAAATGAACAGTTGGTTTAATTTTATGAACTTCGTTCTTGATTTTTGAGACATCATTATCTGAAAAAGCGGTGTTGAGTTCTTCAATAAATTTTGGAATTTGATCAATAAAAACTTCAATCATTTTAAATATTGAATCTTTATTGCCTCGACACATTGTATCGACATCTTGAAGATTGTAAGACTTAATTTGTGAACTGTTAGCGTTTGGGGGTAAATTCATAATAGTAACTATTTAATTCTTGATACCTTAAATATAGTATTTAAATTTTAAAGGTAACTTACTTCTTTTAAAAATAATACAATTGTACTAAAAACCTAAAAATTGCTAAACTCATATTTATTGCTTATTAATTTTTTAATGCTATACTAGTTAAATATTTTAACTAGGTTCACAAATCTATAAACATCTGTGTTTCACATATAAAATTAAAACATAAATTGGTATTAAAAATTCGGTTTACAGTTTAATTTTTTTCTTTAAAAATCAACAAAATTAATACAAGATAATATTAAATAAACGTGTAAAAGTAATTAGGGAAATACACTCTTTTTTTAATGTTGTAACTATCATACTATATATTTTTAGGGAATACTTTATAAAGATAGTTTTTTTTTTAAACAAACAAAACCCTGAGTAATAAAAAACAAAATAAATTTTATAGAATCTTTTATAAATTCGATAATGTACTATATTGCATTGAATTCCTGAATTTTTACAAACCATTAATTAGCGGTTAACGAAAAATAACACATGAAAAACAAAAGCAATACAGTTTTAAAAGGTAAAAATGTTCTCGTAGTTGATGATAGTATAATGAATAGAATGGTAGTTAATGTTGTTTTAGAAGACCTAGGCGTAAACGTTTATGAAGCATCTGATGGAGAACAAGCTGTAAACTTCTTAAAAAACAATACCACCGATTTAATTTTAATGGACTTAAAAATGCCCATTTTAGATGGTTTTGAAGCAACAAAAGCTATAAGACAAGAATTAAAATTAACAACACCAATTATAGCGTTAACAGCTAACTCTTTAGAGGAAGAAAGAGAAAAATGCTTAGAACTGGGCATGAATTATTACCTTTCTAAACCTTATGATAGAGAAGTTTTTATTGATTTGATTACAAGTCACATCAATACAAATTAGAAAATAAAAATAATTTGAAATAAAATAATCTAGGCTTTTATAGGTAGATTCTATAACAAGCTGTTATTTTTTTAATGAAACTATAATATAATTTAATGAGCATTAACAATGTACGTATTAGCTAAATACCATTCGTCAACACTTTCTTTCTTTTTAACTTGACCAATTATTCAATAATCTCTATTTTAAAAAATAGAAACATACATTAGTTATTTTTGCTGTATATAATAACCATCAGATTAAAAACTGTAAAAAAACATAAGATTATGAAAACCTTTCCCTCTATTGCATTAGTAATGATTCTTTTAATTTTAAATTCATGTGATAATAAATTCCCTCAAGAGGATTTAACCCCAGAAACCACCACAATTAACAATTTAAATGCAAGTGCTAACTTTGATTGGAGTAATACTACCAAAACAAAACTAAGCATCTTTACAAAAGACAACGCAAATAATCCTGTAGCTAATGTAAAAGTAAGCGTTTGGACCAACACAGAAGATGAAAATGGATTTGAAATAACAAACGGCGTTACAAATAGCCAAGGTGAATTAAGCTTTAATTATGACTTTGAAGCTGATATGACAGATGTTGTTTTAAAAACAGACTTTATTGGTTTTATTCCTGAAGTAAAAGTGCCTATAGAAAATGGTAACGTATATTACACATTTGGTGGTAAAGTTAGCAACAAAGCTAGAGCAGGTTCTAAAAACAACACAGTAAACAAAAAAGTAAGCAATACACTTCAAAGAAAATTTAATGCAAACATTAAGATCAATTATATTGGGGGATATAATGGTAATGGTGTACCAAATTATTTAGAGGATGAAGGAGACTATGTTAGTGGAGATTTTTTAAATGATATTAATGCGGCTTTACCAGAAAACAGACCTGTACCAGAATATCACCCTGAATATTTAACGGGTGTAAACGAACAAAATTTGGTAATTTTAGACAAAGCAGATGTCTGGGTTACTTTTGTTTCTGAAGGAGCTGGATATAGAAATGTACTGGCATATTACACTTATGATAGAGATTTTCCTCCAAAAACTGCTGCAGATATTACAGAATGTACAGTTATCTTTCCTAATGCATCTTTCGAATATTCTGGTGGTGGTCTACGCTCTGGAGATAAAGTATACTTAGGTACTTTTGAAAAAAACACAGTTGTTGGTTGGGTATTGATGAGAGATGGTTGGCATGGTCCTTCTCAAGAAGTTAGAGAAGGTAGGGGTTTATTATATTCAAATTTAGAATTAAATCCAGAAGAAAACATCGAACATCGTCAGCATTCTGTATTACTTTTAGATAAAGAAAGGGATGTTATTTTAATTGCTTTCGAAGATTTAATTCGTCCTTATGGTGATAATGATTTTAACGATGCTGTTTTTTATGCATCAGCAAATCCTATAGAAAATGTTGAAATTGAAAATATTCAGATTTCAAACCCTGATCCAGTTGACACAGATGATGATGGAGTCTTTGATAGTTTTGATGATTATCCAGAAGATCCTGAGCGTGCATTCAATAATTATTACCCTAATAGCACCAACTTTGGTTCTTTAGCTTATGAAGATTTATGGCCATCAACTGGAGATTATGACTTTAACGACCTAATTATAGATTATAATTTTAATAGAATTACAAACGCAGACAATAACGTAGTTGCTTTAGAGGGTAAATTTATTGTAAGAGCTATTGGTGCCAATTATGAAAATGGTTTTGGATTTACAATAGATGGTATAAATCCTTCTTTAGTTGAATCTGTTACTGGAACAGAATACACAGAGGGTTACATACAAAACAATGCCAATGGAACAGAAGCCAACCAAAGTGATGCCACCATAATTGTGTTTGATAATGCCAAAAAACATGGCTTTGCGAATACTAGACAAGATCAAATATTTCAACAAGCAGACACGTTAAAGGTAAATATTAAACTAACAACACCTGTAAACCAAGATGCTTTTGGGGTAGCACCATATAATCCATTTATTATTATTAATAAAGAAAGAGGTAAAGAAGTGCACTTAGCAAATTATAAACCAAGTGATTTGGCAGATACTTCTATATTTGGTGATGCTGCTGACGATACCAAACCAAACAGTGGTAAATATTATAAAACAGTAGATAATTTACCTTGGGCGATTAATTTTCCAAGTAAATTTGAATATCCTATTGAAAATGCAAGTATAGATACTGCTCACTTAAATTTTATCAGTTGGGTTTTAAGTGATGGATTTGAATATAAAGATTGGTACAAGAATAATGTTAACTACAGAAATTCTAGTAATATTTATAGCGAATAATCGTATATTTTAAAACATAAATAAATCGTCTAAAAAGCTCTTTTTTAGACGATTTATTGTTTTAAATAATTTGATTGAAAAGTAAACTTAAATACTTTTCACCAATCGAATAAATTCGGCCCTGTAACCTTCTTCATCATCTCCTCTACCATTTTTTGCCAACGCTAAAATAATATCCTTTTCTATATTTTTTGTGTATTGAGATTTTCTTAATTTCATACCAAAAAGCGCAACAGCACTTGCAAACTGCATCTCTTGTGATGGTTTTAAAATGATATTCTCCTGCACTTTAACCATTTCAATACTTTGAGTTCCTGATGGTTTTTTGTACCTAAATTTCACTGTAAATAATTCATTATTATTTACTGATTGCATTTTTTGTGATGATTTATATTTTAATTCAGGCACATCTTTTAAAAACTCACTTTTTTCGCCAGAAAGAATAATTTCATACAAAGCTGTAACCTTATGACCTGCTCCTAATTCTCCTGCATCAATAGTATCATCTAAAAAATCTTCATCATTTAACATTCTATTTTCATAACCAATTAACCTATAACCTTTCACCTTATTTGGATTAAATTCTACCTGTATTTTTACATCTTTGGCTATTGTATGTAAAGTGCCTCCAAACTCTTTTCCAAATACTTTTTGTGCCTCTTGCATCGAATCGATATATGCGTGATTACCATTTCCTTTGTCTGCTAAAGTTTCTAATTTTGCGTCTTTATAATTGCCATAACCAAAACCTAAAACCGATAAAAACACGCCAGATTTTCGTTTTTCAACAATCAATTCCTCCATTTTTTTATCACTTGATGCACCAACATTAAAATCGCCATCTGTGGCTAAAATCACCCTATTATTACCACTCTTTTTAAAGTTTTTTTCAGCCAGTTTATAGGCCAATTCAATACCTTTTCCACCTGCTGTAGCACCATCTGATTCAAGATTTTGCAATGCTCTCAAAATCGTTTCTTTTTTATTTCCAGAAGTTGGCTTTAACACAACACCAGCTGCACCAGCGTAAACTACAATTGATACTTTATCTTTAGCTCTTAGTTGATTTACTAAAAGTTTAAAAGCAGCTTTTAATAATGGTAATTTGTTTTGTGCCCCCATAGAACCAGAAACATCAATTAAAAAAGTAAGATTAGATGCTGGTAAATCTTCTTGCTCAAAAGTTTTTCCTTGTAAACCAATTTTAACCAATTTTGTGGTTGCATTCCAAGGTGTTTTAGCAACTTCTGTATGAATAGCAAAAGGGTGTTCGTCTTTAGGTTGTGGATATTGATAATCGAAATAATTAATCATTTCTTCAATTTTTACAGCATCAAATGGCACTTTTTGTCCGTTATTAATCATTCTTCTTACATTGCTATACGAAGCTTTATCAACATCAATAGAAAAAGTGGACAACGGATTTAAAGACACTCTTTTAAATTTATTTTCTTGAATATGTGCATAAGACTCGTCATTTTGTATTCTATAATTTCCGTTTCTTGTAGTAATTACTATACAACCATTTTTAGCAGATGCTCCAAACAATTTCTTTGCTTTGTATGATTTGTAAACATTAATTTTTTCGATATCCTCTTTTTTTAAATTTTTAATAAGTGGATTGTAATTATTTTGAATTGGTACACCATCTACAATGTATAAAGGTTCTTTTGTTTTTGTAATAGAAGCTGCACCTCTTATCCTTATGCTAGTATTATTTGTGTTTGACTGGTTTATATGAACACCTGCTACACTACCTGTTAAAGCTTTACTTATTTTATTATGATATACCTTTCTCTTTTTGGCCTTTACAGAAGTTACTGCATACCCCAAGGTTTGAGATTTTCTCTGAATACCATAACCTACTACAACAACTTCTTCCAAAGCTTGTTGATATTCTATTAAAGTAATATTTATGATTGTTGATTTACCAACTTTTTTTGAAATTGTTTTATAGCCCAAATAAGAAAAAACTAAAACATCATTGGGTGCTGCTTGTATGGTGTATTTGCCATCAAAATTGGTTTGTGCTCCTTGATTGGTACCTTTTATAACAATAGATACTCCTGGCAAAGGACCTGAGAGATCTGAAACAGTACCTGTGATTGTTTTTTGTTGTGCTTGTATTGTTGAAATTTCCACCATCAACAATACGTAAAATAGTAGTTTATACATCGTATTAGTTTTAAAGTTGATATAAAACTAACTACACAATCCCTTTTAAAAAATAACAATTGAGTAAACGTGTTCTTTTTGGGCGTAAAAACAACGTTTTATTTAGTGAAGATTTTTTGCAGAGTTTTGGTTCTTTGAATTTTACCGGTTTTGGTTTCTACAAAATAATCTATGCAATAGATTTCTTTTGGTTTTTCGAATTTTGATAAAGAAGCCAAATTCATAATTTCACTTAAAATAGATTTCTCGTCTACCTTCGAAATGACATCTTCTAAAATTAACACCAACTTTTCACCCAATACATCGTCTTTTATACCAGCAACAAAAAAGCGTTTTTTAATGATTTTAGACAACTGTTCTTCTATTTTCTCTGGATGTAATTTTACACCTCCAGAATTGATAACATTATCAAAACGTCCTAACCACATAAACTGTGTATCAGAAATTAACTGTACCACATCATTTGTAAAAATAACCTCATCAGCTACTTTTGGCGCCTTAATTACCAAGCAATTTCTTTGATCTTTATAAATAGTTACGTTGGGTAAGGTTTTATAAAATGAGTTTTCTTTAACGGAAAACGATGGCTTGGTCAATCGTCCAAAAAAAGACAAAGATTTGTTTAATTTTTTTACAGCAATATGGGTAATGGTTTCCGTCATTCCATAGGTTGCAAAAACTTCGGTTGAGATGTTTTGTAACTTTTTGTGAAGTGTACTCAACACAACTCCTCCACCAACAATTAGTTTTTTTATTTTATTAATTTTTAGCAGCGAATTTTCTAATTGTAAAGGTACCATTGCAGAAAAATGGTAGTTTTTGTCTACATTATTTAGAGGTATTGAAGTAGGCGAAACAACATCCAAATGCCAACCTAAAGTTAAAGCTCTAATCATCATCATTTTACCTGCAATATACTGTATAGGTAAACACAATAAAGCTGTTGTTTTTTGTGGTAAATTAAAAAAAGCACCTGTAGCTTTGGCTGAGTTTAGCATCAACTCTTTTTTTAGTTGAATTGGTTTTGGTGTGCCAGTAGAACCAGAAGTTTGCACCTCAATGGTTTCATCAACAGAAAACCAAGATTCTAAAAATTGATGAATATCACTATAAGTAACTTTTGTATAACTTAAAAGATCATCAACAGAATTAAAAGATTTTCCATTGAGCTTAAAGTTTTTATGAAATTTAGTCTGTTCCAAGATCGTCTAAAACTCTATAATTTTCTTCTAAATGCACTGGTTTTTCAATGGTACCAGTTAGTTTTTCTTTCCAATTATTCCATTTGTATTTTTTTGCAAAGAGAAAAATTAATATCGGAAAAAACACAAAAACAGGTATAAATACATCAAAACCTAATTCGGGTTCAGAAAGATCTACTAACAACGAATCTGTTTGAAAAACTGTCCAATCTGCAGTAACTAACAAGGCTGTTATTAAATTATTGGCAGCATGAAAACCTAATGCCAATTCCATACCTTCATCCATTAATGTAATAATCCCCAGAAAAAAACCTGTACCAATGTAATATACTAAAATTCCGTATCCTAATTTGTCAACCTCTGGATTGGCAATATGCAATAATCCAAAAACCACTGAAGTAAAAATTAAAGGAAACCACCTATTTTTTGTGGCAATCCCTAAACCTTGCATTAAATATCCTCTAAAAAAATACTCCTCAAAACTGGTTTGTAACGGAATTAATGCGATACCAATAACTGCCAACATCAAAAATTTATCGAAATTAAAATTCCATTGATAACTTTCTGGTGATAGGTTAAAATCAATCAATAATAAAACAGCAGTTGTAATTCCCCACAAAAAGAATGCAAAAAATATACGTTTCCAATCTATTTTAGACCTTGAGGTTGTGAACGATGTTAAGGTTTGTTTGTGTAAAAACTTTACCCACAATAATAAGGCTACTAAACCTACAGCAAACGGAATTAAATTTTCCGCTAAAAAACGATTTGCACCTTTTATCGCAATTTGATCTTTCATCATTTGTTCAACATCAAAATTCGGATCAAGATTTTCCAAGATGATAAAACCAATAAAATTCAATGCCATGAATCCGAAAAATAAACCTGCAAAAACCAAGTATTTCCACATTCCTAAATCTCCTTTATAACCTTGTTGTATGTAATTCATTTGTATATTTATTTCGGTTGTTAATTTAGTTTATCCTAAATTAAAATTCCAGCTTTGTGTTAAATTGTATTGTAATGTACCGTTTTTTACAGCTAGTGGGCTATCAAAATTATTGGTAAACAAACTACCTGTGCCCAAACCTTGAGGTAATTTATTTTGCAATTGAAAAGTAAATTGCGCAATTGCATTTAACCCAATATTACTTTCTAGGGCAGATGTAATCCACCAGCCAATATTTTGAGCTTCAGCAAAGTTAATCCATTCTGTACTGCCTGCAAAACCACCTACCAAACTTGGTTTTAAAATAATATATTGTGGGTTAATTTGGGCAATTATTTTTTTCTTTTCTTCGGATGAAAAAACACCAATCAGTTCTTCATCTAAAGCAATAGCTAATGGCGTTTTTTCGCACAATTTCGTCATTTCTTCAAGCTGACCTTGTTTGATGGGTTGCTCTATAGAATGTATATCTAATGCTGATAATCGCTGTAATTTTGCTAAAGCATTTTTAGGGTGAAATGCACCATTGGCATCGACTCTAAGTTCTATTTCTTTGGATGAAAATTCGTTTCTAATGGAAGTTAACAATTCTATTTCAGCATCAAAATCAATAGCACCTATTTTCATTTTAATACACGAAAAACCTGCTTTTAATTTTTCTTTGATTTGGTCTTTCATAAACTGCTTATCACCCATCCAAATCAATCCATTAATGTTTATAAATTCATCACCTTTGGTAAATTTTGATGGAAATAATTCAAATTTATCTTTACTTTCTATGGATAAAAAAGCCTGTTCTAAACCAAATTGAATGGATGGGAACTCAATGAGTTCTGATAATAATTGATTTAAACCCAAATGTATGTTATTACAAACCCAGGCTAATTTTTGTTCATAATTTGGTACATCATCAATACTTAATCCTCTAAACAACCCAGTTTCTCCAACACCAGTTTTACCTTGATTTTTTAAGATGATAAACCAGGTTTCTTTGGTTCTTAAAACACCTCTTGACGTGCCACTAGGGTTTTTAAAATTAAGGATGTATTTTTTATAAGTTGCTTTCATCACAATGTATTACTTTTCTATAAAAGCTTTAAAATTATTTAAATACGATTGATCTTGGGTTTTGAAAGTGCTCTTAAAATAAGGAAACAAACACGCCATAATATAAGAATCGCTTTGGCAACTTGCTTTTAACGTAACTGTTGTTACTCCGTTTTTTTCTTTAAAAGTATAATCATCTGTTTTTAACATATTTTCTGCATCAAAAAACAAGGTGATTTTTTCGTTAGGCACATAGGCCATTACTTTTTCTGTCATTGTAATTTCCTGCCCTTGGTTTTCTACCACCATTTTATAAGTGCTTCCTGTAATTCCTATATTTTCATTTAGTACTTCTACAGATTTTACTTCCGGAATCCAATTTTTAATATTTCCTTTTTTGTTAAACGCTGTAAACACTTCTTCTACAGGTTTGTTTATAGTAGTTTCTGCTGTATAGCTAGTTTCTTTTACCACCAAACCTGTTGCAAAAAAAATTATACTTATTGCAGAAATGATTCCTATAATTATTTTTACTGTTTTCATTTGTTATCCTAAAAATTATACGATTAAAATATTGTGCTGCCTATGCCGAATAAAATTGCGAATAAAAAAGTACTTAATGCCACTTTTTTCAATTCCGAATCTAAATGCGCAGGTATTTTATTTTTAGCTACTGTTTTTACGTTTAACATTAATGGTATAAAAGCAATTAAAAACAGTAACTGATATTCACTTTTAAAATTTAAAAACACATAGATTAATGCTGTAACTAAAGCTCCGAAAATTAAAAAATAATGATATTTTTTGGCTTTTTCTATACCTAATTTAACCACTAAAGTGTTTTTATTATTTATTTTATCTTCTTCTCTGTCTCTTAAATTATTCAAATTTAAGACTGCTGTACTTAAAAAGCCTATGGAAATGGCTGGTAAAAAAACATCAAAACGAATGGTTTTGGTATATAAAAAATAACTCCCAACAACACTTAACAATCCGAAGAATAAAAATACAAATACATCCCCAAAACCAGAATATCCGTAGGCAGTATTACCTACTGTATATTTTATAGCTGCTGCAATTGAAGCAATTCCTAATCCGAAAAACAAAATTGAATATCCAAAATTCTCACTTCCAAAAGCCACATAAATCAATAAAACAGCAATAATTAAAGTAATAATTGTTGTAATAATCATTGCCATTTTCATTTGTTTTGGAGTAATTGCTCCTGACGAAACCATTCTTGCTTCTCCTGTTCTATTTTTATCTGAACCTTTTATACCATCACCATAATCATTTGCAAAATTAGATAATACTTGAAAACCAATTGTGGTTAAAATGGCCAACCAAAATGTTGGTGTCATCCATGTTATTATCTTAACACTGGCATTAGCTATGCTATTAAGATAATGAACTCCCAAATAAGAACCTACAATAATACCAGAAATAGACAAAGGTAAAGTTCGTAAACGCGCGGCTTTTATAAAACTCTTTACATCCATTCTCTATGGCTTGTTTCTACTTTATACAAAGTGTGATTATAAATTTTTATAGCATCGTTGAAAGGAAGGCAAGGAATTCTAATTTTACCTGATGCTGTTTGAAATACCAAATCTGCAACATTGCTCCTTTTTTGAAAAATAGTTTGCTGCATTTGTATGTTTTGTACTTTAAAAAGTTCTAAATACATATGATGCGTTTCTAACAAACCTTTTCCTACTAGCAACATTTCTTGTGAAATTTTGTAGAATCGTTTTTTTACTTTTTTTCGAATTAAAAATACAACAATTGGCAATGTTAAAATTGTAGAATAAAATACTTCGTAGTGTTTAAACAAAAGAAACAATGCTCCGTAAACAAGAATCAAAAATAAAAATGTAAACATAAAAATTCTTCGTTTGTAGTAAAAATCAGGAAATTTTTTCTCACTATTTTCTACCTCTAAAGGATGAAATAAACTTGACTTTATCGTTTCTACCTGCTCTTTTTTACAACCAACAATCCGTATTAATTTATCTTTCTTTTTATGATTAAGTTTTCCGCTAACGGCTTGCTTAAAAGTGATAAAAGAAATACCAATAATTCTTTTTAAAGGATTTGTTGAAATGGTAATATTCTGTATTTTTTGCTTTTTTAAAACTATTGACTTCTTGGTAATCAAACCTTGATTGATTTCGAAAGCATCTTTTTTTAAGAAGGTAGTTAAATTAAAATGAATGAGAAAAATTCTTACAAAAGAAGTGAGTAATGCAATAATTGTGAGAGAAGTTAACAAAAATAATATAAAAAAAATACTGGCTGAAAAAGCGTTGGTATTTTCTTGGATAAAACCATCTAAATTTTCGGTTTTTCCTAAACCATCAAAAATTTGTTGAATTTGATTGAACAAACCAAACAATAAGGCCAAAAACAAGAACAAGTTTTGCAAATGATTTTCGGTTAAACTTACTTTAAATAGCTCTTTAACACCTATTTTAACCAAGGGTTTATCTTCTTCTTTTTGAAGGATTTCCGCGTCAATTCCTTTATTTTTGCCAATAAATTCTTTTAAAGCAGTTGCTTTTTCTAAAGATAATGCTTTAATTGATATTTCTGTTTTGCTAGATCCTGCAGTTTCTATACTTACCTCAAAAACACCGATAATTTGTTGAACAAGATTCTGTTTAAAATTGATATTTTGAATTCTCTCGAAAGCTATTGATGTGTTTGTTTTTTTTAGAATACCTTGTTTTAAGATAAAATGTTCGTTTGCTATTTTGAATTTAAAATTTTTATAAATTAAGAAAGCTCTTACCAATAAAAATATAAAAAGTGCAGCAATCCCTATATAAATATACGTTGTATTGGTCTCTGAAATTTTAGAAAAACGTTGTATAAAAATGAATAATAAAATCCACAATGCCTTTATAACTTTGTAAATAAGATTTACAAAAATAACCAAAACCCCTTTTAGGGATTGTCTTGAAAACGTAGAAAAATCAAATGTATTAGGCATCTATTTTTGTACTAATAAATTCTTTGATTTGCAATGCAGTTTCTTTTTGGATTCCTTTAACTTCTAAATCATCACTGCTATCACCTGCTGTATAAACACTTAAGGAAGCTAAGCCAAATAGTCTGGAAATGGGTTTTTCATCTATTTCTACATGTTGAATTCTAGAAAATGGTACTGTTGTCATTTTTTTCATCAATAAACCACGTTTGTAAGAAATATCTTTTTCTCTTAATGCATATTTTCTAAGAGGAAAACTTAATCGAATAAATCCAAAAATACATCCAAAAAAAACAAAAAAGAGGATATAAATGTAAATTATATACTCATTAAACGGCTCTGTAAAAACAAATTGGTGCAAAGCAATAAGCCCAATTAAAAAAGGCAAAAAAACTAAAAAAAAATTGATGGTAATTACTTTTAAGTAACTTTTATCAATTCTTTTAAACTCGATTTTAGTAATGTCTGGTAAATCTAAAACTATATCATTTTGAAATTGTTCTTCCATATTACTGGTTTTGCAATGCTTCTGTAATTGAAATTGGAACACCATTTTTTAAGGCCTGTACAAATGCCCCTTTATACTCATTTAAAATTTGTGCTCTAAATGCTCTAGCTTCTTTATAAGTTTTAAAATCTCCTAAACGAAATTTTGTAAATCCATTTTCATTGTAAGTACTAACGCCTTCAATACTATATAAATCTTCGTTTTGTTTTCTCAATGCTGCAATTTGTACTGTAAAAATTAATTCAGGTATGTATTCTTGTACCTCTGGCTCCTCTTTTACCTCTTCAACTTTTGGTGCAACATTTTCTATTTCTGGTGTTTTGGGTTCTGTATTCCCTTTAGATGCTTCTTTTTTTCCACAAGAAAACATCATTAAAAAAAATAATACCCCTATTAATACGTTTTTCATGATCTACAATTTATTAGCTTCTGCAATTAATTCTGCAATATCTTTTACCTCAACTTGCCCTTCTTTTTCTTTAAATTTAATACCATCTGTCATCATTGTATTGCAATAAGGGCAACCAGTAGCAATAATATTTGGTTTGGTTTTTAAAGCATCTTCTGTTCTTAAAACATTAACTTCTTTGTCACCAGGTTCAGCATCCTTAAACATTTGTGCACCACCTGCGCCACAACATAAAGCTGTTTCTTTATGACGTTTCATTTCTGTTAGATTTACACCTAATCTTCTTATTAAAGCTCTTGGCGATTCATACACTTCATTGGCTCTACCCAAATAACACGGATCGTGAAAGGTTACTCTTTTTCCTTTTAAAGTTGCATCATCAATTTGTAAACGCCCTTCTGAAATAAGGTTTTGTATAAATTGAGTATGATGATAAACTTCATATTTACCACCTAAAGAAGGATATTCGTTTTTTAAAGTATTAAAAGAATGCGGATCGCAAGTTACAATTTTCTTAACCTCATATCCATTTAAGACCTCAATATTCATCATGGCTTGCATTTGAAACAAAAACTCGTTTCCTGCTCTTTTTGCAGCATCACCTGTAGAGGTTTCTTCGGTTCCTAAAACCGCAAAATCTACTTTAGCTTGATGTAATATTTTTACAAATGCTCTTGATATTTTTTTTGCTCTATCATCATAACTACCTGCAGCACCAACCCAAAACAACACTTCTGGTTGTTTGCCTTGTGCCATCATCTCTGCCATTGTCGGTACTTTCATAAAATAGAAATTTTAAATTATGAATTATGAATTGAATTCGTAATTGATAATTGTTAATTGTTAATTGTTAATTAAAAAATTGATTATTCTTCGTTTGCCCAGTTTAACCTGTCTTGTTGATTGTATGGCCAAGGAGCTCCATTATTTTCTACATTAGTCATCATCATATTTAATTCTTGTGGTGCTGCACTTTGTTCCATCACCAAATACCTACGCATATCCATAATAATAGATAATGGATCTATGTTTACAGGACATTCTTCTACGCAAGCATTACAACTTGTACACGCCCACAACTCTTCTGGAGTAATATAATCGTTTAATAATTGTTTGCCATCATCTTTAAATTTACCTTGATTTGCATCTATATTTCTACCAACTTCTTCTAAACGATCTCTAGTATCCATCATAATTTTACGAGGAGATAATTTTTTACCGGTTAAGTTGGCTGGACAAGAAGAAGTACATCTACCACATTCTGTACAGGTATACGCATTTAGTAATTGTACCCAGTTTAAATCTGTAACATCAGAAGCTCCGAATTTTTCTGGCACTTCCTCTTCTGTACCTTCTTCTGGCATTGCGTATGGATCTGCATCTGGATCCATCATTAATTTTACTTCATTGGTAACCGATTCTAGGTTATTAAACTGTCCTTTTGGATTTAAATTTGCAAAATAAGTATTTGGAAATGCTAATAAAATATGTAAATGCTTAGAATAATATAAATAATTTAAGAAAGTTAAAATCCCTAAAATATGAATCCACCAAGCTGTTCTTTCAATAATATGTAAGGTTTCTGGAGAATAGCCTTCAAATAAAGGTGCCAAAAACTGACTGATTGGATTTCCAATTCCTGCTTGTTGAAAAGCAGTATCTGTAGCATTCATCGTTAAAAACAAGGTCATTAATACGATTTCGAAATATAGAATGTAGTTCCCATCTTTTTTTGGCCAACCTTTCATTTCCCTACTCATAAAACGCTTAATATCAGACACATTTCTACGTAACCAAAAGATAACAACCGTAATTAAAACGAGTACTGCTAAAATCTCAAAAGTACCGATTAAAAACCCATATACAGATGCAGGAATAACTTCGAGAAAAATTCTGTGCGTACCAAACAAACCATCAATAATAATTTCTAAAACTTCGATATTTATAATGATAAAACCAACATATACAATGATGTGTAAGAACCCTGAAAATGGTCTTTTTACCATTTTAGATTGCCCTAATGCAATCATCATCATATTTTTTAAACGTTCTGGTTTTCGATCTGTTCTGTTTACATCTTTTCCTAATTTTATATTTCTTGATAATTTTCTGACATTCATCACAAAAAAACCAATACCAGCTATTAACGCTAACGCAAAAAATATGTTGGGTAAATATTGCATGTTATTCTATATATTTTATAAGAATTAATCTTTAATTAATCGTAAACTATCAGGCAAAGAAGGCCTGTATTCTTTTGGTTTTTTACCAAATACAGAAAAATGAACATACCTTTTAGGATTCAATTTTACATCTCTTAACAATTGTTCTAACTCTTTCGTGGCTGCTTCAATATTATCGTATAACTTTTCATCATTTAAGAACTTACCTAAAGTGCCTTCATTTGCATTAAGTTTTTTAGATAATTCATTAAAATTATCTATAGCATTTTCTGCTTTTGCAATAATAGCATTCATATCTACAGTTGCTAAAGTATCTGTAACCTGGGTTAAGTTTTCAGTTATATTTTTAGTATTTTCAATCGTAGATTTTAAGTTAGCCTGATTATTGGCAACAAAGCTATTTACAGACTTTATGGTTTGCTTTAGTTCTGAGATAATTACAGAAAAGTCTGAAACTGATGTGTTAATACCATCAATTGTTTTTTTGTTTAAAATTTTATTGATTCCTCCAAAAAGAGTATCTGCTTTTTCAATTACCTTTTCAACTTTTGTTTGTAAAGGATCTAACCTTTCTCCAATAGAAGTAAAAAGACTTTCCTCCATTTCACCTTGTAATGTGTCTCCAGAAACCGCAGGCTTACCTTCGTAATCTGGAATAATTGCTAAACTTGAACCAGCCAAAGGGTTTGGTGAATAAATTTTTACCACACTATTTTTAGAAAATTCAAAATCGCTTTCTACGTTAAAGCTAACAATTAAATAGCCTCTTGTTTCTGGTCTTTCATCAAAAACAATATTACTAACCTGTCCTACTTTTAAACCATTTAAAGTAACTGCACTAGCTTTATTTAAACCACCAATTTTAGAATACTCTACATAAAAAGTTCTTGCTTTGCCATCTAACAAATCGTGCCCTTTTAAGAAATTGAATCCCCAGAAAAAACCAATGATTATTATGAGAACAATGATACCTGTTTTTAATTCTTTTGACATCTTTAGAAATTTGTTAACAATATTACTAATTATTTTTGGTAGAGAATCCCAAATTTACGGCAATTTATTGACTTCTTTTACCGATATTTTTTCTCCATTCTTAAAAGCGACCATAAAGGCAGATTTATACCCTTTTTGCTTGGCTATTTTTAGTGATTTTAATGCATCTTTATATGACGAAGTTACCCCAAAATAATACTTATAATAGCTACCTACTTTTACTCTTTGAACATTATTTAGGCCTTTAAAATTATAGGATTTAGTAGGTATTTTATTTTTACCTGATGCTATTTGTATTTTAAATTCTACTATTTCTATAGCATTAGCCTCTTCATTATTAATTTCATCAGCAACAACTGTGTTAAGTTTTAGATTATTAATATAATTTTTAACAGCATCTGCAATAGCTTTTGCCATTTGTTGTTGTCCTTTTTTTGAATTTAAAAATCTACCTTCGTTTTTATTGGTTAAAAAACCTAATTCAACCAAAACGCTAGGCATAATCGTTTCCCTAAGCACTTGAAAGTTATCTTGTTTAACTTTTCTGTTATTCCTTTTTAATTTGTAGGCAAAATTATTTTGAATAAGACTTGCCAACTCTAAACTTTTATCTAAGTTTTCTTCTTGTAAAAGTGATAAACCAATTACAGATTCTGCAGAATTAGGATCAAAACCTTTATACCTTTTTTCGTAATTGTCTTCTAAAAGGATTGATGCATTTTCTCGTTTGGCAATTTCAAGGTTTTTTTTATTACCTCTTAACCCTAATACAAAAGTTCCTGCTCCATATGCATTAGAGGTATGAGAATCGCAGTGAATTGAGACAAATATATCTGCTTTAGCATTATTTGCAATTTCTCCTCTTTTCCAAAGTTCTGGATACACATCATTCTTTCTTGTATATATTACTTTGATATCTTTTTCTTTAGATAGTTGTTTACCCACTTCTAAAGCCACTTTTAAAGCGATATGTTTTTCTTTATATCCATTTCCTAAATTACCTGGATCTTTACCTCCATGACCTGCATCTAAAACAATTTTATATTGTTTTTGTGCGTTTACTGTTGATAAAGAAAAGAATACAAACAAAGAAATCACTAAAAAAAACAAGTTTTTCAGTTTAGTATTAAATTTGTGGATTTGTAGAAAATTCATCAATAAAATTTAACTAATTTTGGCATCATTAATTTTGAGATTCAAATATTGAGCCATACTTTTACTCACCTACAAAAATAGTATATATAGCATTGCAATCAAACCTATCATACTTACTTTTATTTTGCTCTTTCTTTATTATGGAGTTAGGTTTTTCTCAAGATATAAAGTCGAAAGAAAAAACTGTAATTCCAATAGTACAAAAAAATACCCTAAAAAAGATTAGAAAAGACACTTTAATCCTACCAAAAAAAGACTCGTTATTATTAAAAAACAAGGATTCTGTTGTTAATGATTCGCTTAAACCTAAAGAATCTATAGAAGATATAATTATCCATACCGCAAAAGATTACACGATTCAGAATGCAAAAGAAAAAACGGTAACTTTATATAATGAGGCTAACATAAATTATACTGATATTGATTTAACTGCAGGTATTGTAATTATAGATTACAAAAAAAACACGCTTTTTGCCAAAGGTATTTTAGATAGTACTGGCTATAGCCAAAGACCTGTATTTAAACAAGGAGGCCAAGAATCTGAGCAAGACTCTATTGTATACAATTTTAAAAGTAAACGTGCATTAATCTATGGTTTAAAAACTAAACAAGGTGAAATGTTTACTTATGGAACCAAAACTAAACGTGTTAACGATTCCACAATTTACATTCGTAAAATACGATTTACAACTTCAGAAAAAAAGGTACCAGACTATTATATTAAAACCAATAAAGCAAAATTAGTACCCGGAAAAAAAATTATTGTAGGCCTAAGTAATTTAGTATTAGCAGATGTGCCTACACCCTTAGTTTTACCTTTTGCATATTTCCCCATGACTGAAACGAGTACCTCTGGTTTTTTAATACCAGCTTTTGATACTGGAAGTAGTGACAGAGGTGTTGGTTTGCAAAATGGAGGCTATTATTTTGCTATTAATGATTATGTAGATTTAACCCTAACAGGTGATGCATGGGCTAATGGAAGTTGGGGACTAAGAGCAAGCTCAAATTATACCAAACGTTATCGATTTAATGGAACTTTTAATTTTAATTATGAAAGTAATATAAGTGGTATTAGGGGATTTGATAATTTTAGTAAAAATAATCGATTTAATATACGATGGAGTCATAGCCAAGATGCAAAAGCAAGTCCAAATTCTAGATTTACAGCTTCTGTAAACGTGGGTAGTAGTAAGTTTTTTAGAGAATCTTTAAATCAGTTTAATGCTGCTTTAAATCAAAATAACACACTAAATTCATCCATTAATTACAGTAAAACTTTTGTTGGTACACCTTTTAATATGGCTGTTACAGCATCTCATCAACAAAATACAAATACAGAAAGTATTACCATGACTCTACCCTCCTTAACGCTTAATATGAATAGGGTTTATCCTTTTGCTGGTAAAAATGGTGTTAAGAAAAACCCAATTCAGAAATTAGGATTTAATTACAATATGCAAGGGCAATATTTAATTAATACCACTGATGATGAATTTTTTACTCCAAGAATGTTTCAAACAGCAAAATCTGGTGTACAACATAGAACAGGTACCAATACAAACATTAAAGCTTTTAAATATTTTACTTTATCACCTAGTGTTAATTATCAAGAAAGTTGGAATTTTAATTATATTGAGAAACAATATGATGCTACAAAACAAGAAGTTGTAACCGATACTTTAACAGGTTTTAAAACCTTTAGAACATACAATGCTGGTGTAAGTTTATCTACAAATATTTATGGTACTTTCAACTTTAAAAAAGGAAGGTTAAAAGCAATAAGGCATACGTTTAGACCAACTATTTCTTATAGTTACAGACCCGATTTTGGCACTAAATTTAAACGTGAAGTACAACAAAGTGATGACCCAAATGATTTTTTAAGTTACACAATTTTTGATCAAAGTTTATACAGAGCTCCTGGAAGTGGTTTAACGAATTCTGTAGGTATTTCTTTAAATAATGTTTTAGAAGCAAAAATGGCACCTAAAGATCCTGATAGTGACGAAGAAGACGAAAAAATAATGCTTTTAAATAATTTAAATTTTAACACTTCTTATAATTTTGCAGCAGACAGTTTACGCTGGGCTAATGTTAGTTTTAATGCTGGTACACGATTATTTAAAGATAAGCTTGCCTTAAACTTAAATGGTTCGCTAAATCCTTATCAAGTAAATGATGAGGGAAGAACAATAGATAAATTTAACCCTAATATTTTTAGATTACAAAATGCTACTTTAACTGCAAACTACTCTATTTCTAGCTCTGATTTTGACAAAAAAGATGATAAAAAAGACAAAAATGGTAATGGAGCCAATAACCCCACAGATACTATGGGTGCTGATATAGACCCAACCAATAGGCAGGGAATACCTGGTGGCCAGCAAAGCATGAATAATCAAAAAGGAGGCACCAAAAAAGCAGACTTATACAATGCAAAAATACCTTGGTCTATAAACTTAGTATATGCTGCCAATTATAGAAATACAGGAATTGCCCCTGGAGAAATTCAGAATCATACTTTAGGTTTTAGTGGAAATATAGAGTTATCTCCTAAATGGAAAATTGGGTACTCATCTGGTTATGACATTAAAGGTGGTGCTTTTTCATTTTCAAGATTTAACTTTTCGAGAGATTTAGATAGTTGGCAATTTAATTTTAATTGGGTTCCTTTCGGCTCAATATCTTCTTATACCTTTTTTATTGGGGTAAAATCATCAACATTATCTGATTTAAAATGGGATAAAAATAAACCACCAGATAGATTGTTTTAGAAGTTAGAAGTTAGAAGTTTAAAATAAATTCATCATACAAATGAGTAAAAAAATAATCAAAACATCAAAAGCACCAGCTCCTATTGGCCCATATAATCAAGCAATTTTAAGCGGAAATACTTTGTATACTTCTGGACAGATTGCCATAAACCCCAATAGTGGAGAGCTAATTTTAGATTCAATTGAGGCAGAAACAAAACAAGTAATGGAAAACTTAAAAGCAGTTTTAGAAGCTGCTGAAATGACCTTTGACAATGTGATAAAAACTTCTATTTTTATTGCTGATATGCATCAATTTACTAAAATAAACGCTGTTTACGGCACCTATTTTGATGAAGCTATGGCACCAGCAAGAGAAACTGTAGAAGTTGCTAACTTACCTAAGTTTGTAAATGTTGAAATTAGTCTTATTGCTATTAAATAGCACTTATTAATAAATCTGCAGTTGCAGGGTTTGTTGCTAAGGGTACATTATGTACATCACAAATTCTTAATAGCATAATAATATCTGGTTCATGAGGATGTTTTGCATGTGGATCTCTAAAAAACAAAACCATATTACACTTACCCTCTGCAACTCTACTTGCTATTTGCGCATCGCCGCCAATAGGGCCAGATAAATATTTAGTAACGCTAAAACCTGCTTTTTCTGCCTTAGAACCTGTGGTACCTGTAGAAATTAATTTAATCTTTTTTTGAAGTAATGTTTCTTTATGTTCATTTAAAAATTGAACCATTTCTGCTTTCATACCATCATGAGCAATAATTGCTATTTCCATGTTTTATATTTTTATGTTCTAAAATAGAAAAACCTAATAGTATGGTAACTATTAGGTTTTTATATTTATCTAAAACAACTTCTACTATAAAGTAGCAGCGTATTCAATTAAATCTACAATTTTAGTAGAATAACCCATTTCGTTGTCATACCAAGAAACAACTTTTACAAAATTATCATTTAAAGCAATACCAGCTTTAGCATCAAATATTGAAGTTCTTGAATCACCAACAAAGTCTTGAGATACTACTAATTCTTCTGTATATCCTAAAACACCTTTCATTGGTCCACTTTCAGAAGCTGCTTTCATTGCTGCACAAATTTCGTCATAAGAAGCTGCTTTTTCTAACTTTACAGTTAAATCTACCACAGAAACATCCATAGTTGGTACTCTAAAAGCCATACCTGTTAATTTACCATCCATTGCAGGAATAACTTTACCAACTGCTTTTGCAGCACCTGTAGATGAAGGTATTACATTACCTAATGCAGAACGTCCACCTCTCCAGTCTTTCATAGAAGGACCATCAACCGTTTTTTGAGTTGCAGTAGTTGCATGTACAGTTGTCATTAACCCCTCAACAATACCAAAATTATCATTTAAAACTTTAGTTATTGGTGCTAAACAGTTTGTTGTACATGAAGCATTTGAAAATATCTTTTGGTCTGCTTTTAACTCTGTGTTGTTAACACCCATTACAAACATTGGTGTATGATCTTTAGAAGGTGCAGATAAAACTACTTTTTTAGCTCCTGCTTCTAAATGTTTTCCAGCTGTTTCTTCTGTTAAGAAAAAACCTGTAGACTCGATAACATATTCTGCGCCAACTTCATCCCATTTTAAATCAGCTGGATTTCTTTCTGCTGTAATTCTAATTTCGTTTCCGTTTACAACTAATTTACCATCTTTTACCTCAACTTCTCCATCAAAAGCTCCATGAACAGAATCGTACTTTAACATGTATGCTAAATAATCTACGTCTAATAAATCATTTATTGCAACAACTTGTACGTTATCTCTTGAAACTGTTTGTCTGAAAGCTAATCTTCCAATTCTACCAAATCCGTTAATTCCTACTTTTATCATTATATACTTAATTTAAAATGTTATGTGGTCATAATATCTGACACACGTATTAATTCTTGATTTATTTCTGATTTTCCTTTTACAGCTTGTTCTAAGTGAGTAACTGCTATTTTATCGTTGATGAGCCCAACCATTAGGTTTGTTTTGCCTTTCATTAAATCTTCTACAGCTCTAACCCCCATTCTACTTGCTAATACTCTGTCAAAACAAGATGGAGATCCTCCTCTTTGCATATGTCCTAAAACCGACACTCGAACATCATACTCTGGCATGTGTTCGTTTACGTAGTCTTTTAACTCAAAAACGTTTCTGCCTGTTTTATCGCCTTCTGCCACAACAACTATACTTGATGATTTACCAGATTGTTTACTTCTTTTTAAAGAATCTACTAAACGCTCTAAACCTAAATCTTCTTCAGGAATTAAAATTTCTTCTGCACCTGCACCAACACCAACGTTTAATGCAATATGACCTGCATCTCTACCCATAACTTCAACAAAAAATAATCGATTATGAGAAGAAGCTGTATCTCTAATTTTATCAATTACTTCTACTACAGTATTTAATGCAGTATCGTAACCTAAAGTGTGTGTTGTACCAAAGATATCATTATCAATAGTACCAGGAATACCCATAACAGGAAAACCAAATTCTTCGTTAAAAACCAAAGCTCCTGTAAATGTACCATCTCCACCAATAGTAACAATGGCATCAATTTCGGCATTTTTTAAGTTATCATAAGCTTTTTTTCTGCCTTCTTTTGTCATAAACTTTTTTGACCTTGCAGATTTTAAGAAAGTACCACCTTTATTGATGATACCTTTTACACTTCTTGCATCAAGATTTGTGAAATCACCATCAATCATCCCTTCATAACCTCTATAGATACCTACACATTCAATTTTGTAAAAAGCACAGGTTCTTACTACAGATCTAATTGCTGCGTTCATCCCTGGAGCATCTCCTCCAGATGTCATGACTCCTATTTTTTTAATTTTCTCCATAATTTATGATGTAAATTTACTGCTTTTTAATCATTTAAAATAAAAAAATTACGAAAACGTTATAGGCTAAAAACCCTTTGTTTTAAAAGGAATAATAGTTTTTTGTTACAGATACCATTTGCGTTTTGATTCGTTATTTTATTTTAATTTGCAGCCTTAATTTCCTTCGAAATTAATTAAATTATTTTCTTTTGTTTTTAGAGAATCTTTTTTGATTGATTTTTTTAGTTGAATTTCTTTTTCTTTTTTTAAGCCAATTTTTCGAAGCAAACCAGATAGTGTATTGAAGTTTACTTGATAAGAAAAACCTGCTCCTTGTGTATAACCTTCTTCTTGTTGAGAGTATTGTATTTCGTTTTGCCTATTAAAAATAACACCTCTAAAGTTTCCTTCTGTATTTAATAATACTTCTATTTTAACTTCGCCAATAACACTCGATTGTGTTTCTGAACCTACTGGCACCCCTACTTTTCCGTTTATTAGTACTCGATCGCTTAATTGTGTACTTACAGATAAATCTACTTGATTATCAATATTTAATCGATCAATATCATTTACTTCTCCTTGTTGATAATCTAAACCTAATTGAAACTTACTATCTGGACTATTTAAAAGGCTAGAGAATGCACCTGCAATTGCACTAGAAGCTGTACCAGCCAAGGTATTATTTACATCAAAATTAACTCTATCTGGATTTCTAAACGAACCAAAAGCCAGTAATGATATAAACTGCGTTGTTTTTTCGTTTACATTATTATCGTTTAAAACAAACTCTAACTCACTTGCTATGGTAGGATCTACATTGGTTAACTGTATATCTAGTTCTTGTTTAGAATCGAACAAACCGCCAGTAATTCTTGTTACCAAGTCTATTTCTTCTTTTCTGTTTGTATTAAAATTTTGTAACAAAACTCCTGGGTTTGCTTTTGCTTTATATATGGCAGTTACATCTAAATTGGCTTCGTAAGGGTTACCACTCCATGATACAGTTCCTCCTTTTTGAATGATAAAAGGTTTGTTGATAATACCACCATATTTAAAATCATACACTCCATTGTCTATTCTGTAATCTCCAAACATATCAAATTTACCACGAGTATTAATACGTATTTGAAGATTACCAGAACCCCTACCTGTTAACTGGCTTCCATTTTCTTCATCAATAACCACTTGTGCCTCAGCATCTTTTGTTACTTCTAAATCTATATTTAAATCTAAACCCTTAATTGCCTGTTTTGCAAGCTCTCTTTGCCTTTCTTCTGTATCTGTTTTGTCGGTTTTAAAATGAATTAAACTATAACTATCAACAGTTTCTACATCTTTTAAAGGTACTACAAATCTGGTGTTAGGGTTTGTTTTAGCGTTAACATCAATAGTAATTTGATCTGTTAAACCTGTTATAGATACTGAACCATCCATGAAAATGGTACCATAATACAGTGCCTCTTCACTATCTTTAGTATCAAGTGCTATTAGATTATCGGTTTGAATTTCTAAATCTAAAAACCATTGTTCAAAATTTTGATGGGTGATGCTTCCTAAAAAATTCCCTTTAGATTTGTACTTGGAATCTGATAAATTGATATCATCAAAAATAAATGATTGTTGATCTAAAGTGATTGTTGCATCACCTGTAAAATCATAATCGACATTTAAATATGGAAACTTTAACCCCGCATTTTTCAACGTTAAGAGCCCTTGCATATCTGGATTTCTTAAAAATCCTCTTAAATTAAAATTACCTGTTACACTGCCTCTTAATGAAGAAATAACATCTTGCCCTAAGGGACTAAATGCCTCTAAATTATACTCTTCTAAAAACACTTCTAAATCTACCAAAGGTCTTTTATTTGTAAAATCTAATACACCAGTAGCTGCGATACTTTTTACCTTTTCATTTTTAATAGATAAATCTACATTATATTTTTCGTAAGAATTATCTCCAATAATACTTATTGCTAATTCGCCTTGTTTAAAGTTATTAACTTCAAAATCTTTGATAATTAAAGCGGCTTCTGGTTTGTACACATTATTATTTTGAATAAAATCTAGGTTTCCAGAAACTTTACCTTTTAAAGCCAAACTATCAATTTCTGGCAAAAAGCTTTGCAATTTTACTTTGGTGAAATCTGCGGATAGATTTTTTTCTGTGGTTCCTTTAACATTGCCCTTAAACTTTATTTCTTGTGCACCAGAAACTAATTTAAACTGGCTAAAATTAAAGTCGTTGTTTTTTAAATCGAATATAATTTTATCGGTATTTTTTTCATTAGGATTAATATTCCAAGCTGTATTTTTAATTACAAAAGTTGATTTTTCGAAACCTAAAACCGATTTTTTATCACTATTAATGGTATAATAAAAGTCTAAATTAAAATTTTCGTTGTTTTTTAAACCACCATCAAATTCTGATTTAAAATACAAAGTATCATTTTCTGTTTTATTGATAAGATTTAATTTTGAAACCTTATAATATTCTGTATTAACCTCTGCTGCAGTTAAATGTGAGTTGTAAAAAGGATTTTGATTATCGGTTCGTAATAAAATCTCTTTTAATTCATTACCATAAATATCTATTCTTGGTGATGAAAATGTGAGTTTTAATTGATTTTTATTGGAAGCAATTTTTCCTTTTATTTTAGTATTATCATCAATATAAACTTCAGGAAAAAACACATTTACTACTTGATTATAAATTGTAAAATTAAAATCTAAAAATTGATTGGGTGCTACTTTATAAGGTTGATAGTTGGTATAAATACTACCCAAAGCGTTTTGGGCAACTTTAGAAACTTCTGAAAAAGTAAATTTACCTGTTACATAGCCTTTGGCAATATCTTCTGATACTAATTCTATGGTTTTTATGCTGTCTTTAAGAGATGAAGCAACTTTAAACTCCTTAAAACTAAATTCTTCTTTTTGGTTGGTGTAAAAAACATCTTTAAACGTAGCATTTCCAATAATATCATCAAAGGTATTTCCTTCAATATCTAGCTCAATTAATCCTTTTAAATCAGCAATACTATCTCTAGTAAAAAGGTTGGTTTCTTTTAAATTTAAATAGGCAATGTTTGATTTAAAATCAAATTTGTGGATTTTAGAAGACAAGTCTGCCAAACCATTAAATTTCATTTTAAAATTTTCATCATCTATAGTTAACTCGCCATCAAACTTATTATTTTGATATTCTCCATTCGCGGCAATATTCTTGTAAGTATAATTTTTGAATTGAAACTGTGAAATATCACCAATAAATTTAGTATTGACATTATCTAGCTTAAAACCACTTCCGTCAACATCGCCCACTAAAGATATTTTTCCAAACAACGGATCGTTAAAAAATGTACCAATGTCAAAATTTTGAAACTTAATTTCACCATTATATTTGGCATAATCAATATTATCGATATTAGAGATTTGTAAATCTGAAATAGCATTACCAATAGCTGAATTTACTTTAATGTTTGCTTGTATTTGCTCTGGCGTTACTTTTACAAGTCCCTTAATATTAAACTTCCCCAACTTATCAAATTCGGATGGTAAATTTTTACCCAAAACATTAGGTAAAACACCGATTAATTCTTTGTAGGTAGCTCTTAAATTATCAAAATCTCCTTCAAAAATAAAACCTCTTTCTGTGTTTACGGCGTTTACAAAAGATAAATCTCCTTTAACTTGAAGTCCTTTTTTAGAATATAAATCGAGTTTACCTACTCCAAAATTATTTAATTTACCACTTAGTTTTCCTTTAAGCGTAAGCAAATCATTACCATTTAACTCTTTGTAATACTTTTTAATATCTTGTATGGCAACATTACTCTTTTTAAAATTAGCATCTATTTGCACTTTATTATTAAAATCTGCCAAATCTTCTCTTTCATACGTAAAATGAATATCAGCTTTAATATTGGTTTCTTTAGTTTGCAAGGTAGTTTTCACAAAATGCATGGCTACCTTAGAATATGAAAAATCAGTGGTTAGATTAGAAACTTGTAAGCCATATTTATCCGTAAAATGTAACCCTCTTATTTTTGAAGAAAAATTAGGGCCAAAGATTGCTAAATCTTGTAAGTTTCCACCTGCATTTTTTACTTCGTAATTTACAGAATCTTTACTATTGGCATTGGTAATTCTATAATGTAAATTATTTACATAAACATTTGATGCATTTAAAATAAACGGATTTGCAAGAGAGTCTTTAGGTTTTCCAGAATCAAACGAGGCAATAAACACCCCTAAATTGTCATCATCTTCATCTTTATATTTTTTCATATAAAACGATGCATCTTCTAAATAAATGCTTTCTAAATTAACTTCTTTATTTAAAATTCGCTTAGCATTTAGTAGCGAAGTTCTTAATTTTTGCACAAAGATTAAAGTGTCTTTATGATGATCTCTAATTTGAACTCCTTTTAATTCAACACTCCCTAAAAGGGAAAAATCAACTTTTTCTATGGTTAAATCTGTGCCAAAATCTTTGTTAATTTTATTGGTATAAAAACTCCCTATTTTAGTTTGCACAGCAGAGACAGAAAGCAAAATACTAATCAACAGCAAAAAGAGCACAAAGTACCCTAGCCATTTTAGTATTTTCTTTCTAGTTTTTTTGATAAGATGTATGTTAATAGAAATTGAATATTTCTTAATAAGAATCAAAAATATTGCCAATTCTTACAAAGAACGTGCAAATTTAACAAACTATTAAATATCTATTCTTAAAAATTAGAAGCATCGCTAAATTTATACTTAATTTTGCGATTCTTTAACTTTTATGATGAGTGAATCAATTTACATTTTAGGCATAGAATCTTCTTGCGATGACACAAGTGCTGCTGTAATTTTTAATGGTAAAGTATTGAGTAATGTTGTTGCCAATCAAGAGGTGCATGCTAAATATGGTGGTGTTGTGCCTGAATTGGCTTCTAGAGCACATCAACAAAATATTGTACCAGTTGTGCAGCAAGCTTTAGAGCAAGCCAATGTTGGCAAAGAGCAATTATCTGCAATTGCATTTACACGTGGCCCTGGATTAATGGGTTCACTTTTAGTAGGTACTTCGTTTGCCAAGTCTTTAGCCTTAGGTTTAGCTATACCTTTAATTGATGTAAACCACATGCAAGCTCATATTTTAGCGCATTTTATTGATGACAAAAATAGCAAAAAACCCACTTTTCCTTTTATCTGTTTAACCATAAGTGGTGGCCATACTCAAATTGTAAAAGTTACAAATCATTTTGAAATGGAAGTTTTAGGTGAAACTATTGATGATGCAGTTGGTGAGGCTTTCGATAAATCTGCTAAAATTTTAGGACTACCTTATCCAGGAGGACCTTTAATTGATAAATATGCGCAATTAGGAAACCCGAAAGCGTACCAGTTTACCAAACCAAAAGTAGGCGATTTAGATTTTAGTTTTAGTGGATTAAAAACAGGAATTTTGTATTTTATTCAAAAACAACAACGCATCAATCCTAATTTCATAAATGAGAACTTAAATGACATTTGTGCATCAATACAATATACCATTGTTGAAATTTTGATGGATAAACTCAAAAATGCCGTTAAAGAAACTGGAATTAAACAAATTGCCATTGCTGGTGGGGTGTCTGCAAATTCAGCGATTAGAGAACGACTATTATTGGCAGAAAAGCATTTTGGTTGGACAACCTACATACCCAAATTTGAGTATACTACAGATAATGCTGCTATGATTGCCATAACTGGTTATTTAAAATATTTAAACAACACTTATGCTGATGTTTCTGTAACTGCACAAGCACGCTTAAAAGTAGTTGAATAGTTTATGCAAAAATACAATTGCAATTAATTTTTATACCCTTGAAAAATTTTAGAAACAGATTCTTTTTCAACTTCCAATATTATTTATTTTGGATTGTATATTTCGTTTTTGCTCGCCTGTT
>NZ_CBFHZT010000020.1:0-58300 GCF_965660385.1 Polaribacter sp. | reverse complement strand
CTAAATCAACAAGGAATGAAAATTGTAACAAAGTATACAGTTTCTAAAATTAGTGAGGGTAAGGTTTACTTAGACGTAACAGGAGATGTTAGTGGTATGGGTGCAGGAAAAGTTACAGGTGCTATTGTTATTGATGCGCCTACAGGAGTGCAAGATACTGCAAATACAGAGGTAAAAGTGTCTGCAAATGGCGCAGAGGTAATCATAACTGCTAAAGTAAAAACAACTAAAATATAAGTTTTAAAACTTGAAATATAAAAAATGCCTTGAGAATTAATTTCTCAAGGCATTTTTAGTTTATACTAAATTTACAGGAAACTATGCTAACATTGTAACAGGGTTTTCTATAAATGTTTTTAATGTTTGTAAAAACTGCGCCCCAACAGCACCATCAACCGTTCTATGATCACAAGTTAAAGTTAAGTTCATAGTATTGCCCACTTCGATTTGTCCGTTTTTAACAACAGGTTTTTGTACAATAGCCCCAACAGATAAAATGGCAGAGTTTGGTTGGTTTATAATTGATGTAAAATTATCGATACCAAACATGCCTAAATTAGAAACTGTAAAAGTACTGCCTTGCATTTCTGCTGGAGCAATTTTTTTATTTCTTGCTTTACCTGCCAAATCACGAACTCCAGCACCTATTTGAGTTAAGCTTAAGGTATCTGTATGTTTGATTACTGGAACCAACAAACCATCATCTACAGCAACAGCAACACCAACATGAATGTGCTTATGGTAAACCGTATTTGCATCTGCCCAAGACGTATTTACTTGAGGATGTTTTTGTAAGGCCATTGCACAAGCTTTTACTACCATATCATTAAAAGATACTTTAATATCTGGTATAGCATTGATTGTTTTTCTTGAAGCTATAGCAGCATCCATATCCACTTCAATATTTAAACTGAAATCTGGAGCAGAAAACTTAGAGTTACCTAAAGATTTTGCAATTGCTTTACGCATTTGAGAGTTTTTAACCTCTTCTGATTTTTCTTCGCCAGCAGCAACAAAAGTCTGTGCAGCAGGTGCAGAGGCTTCAGGAGCTTTAGCTGTAGGTGTAAAGTTTTCTACATCTTTTTTAATGATTCTTCCATTTTCGCCTGAACCAGAAATATCAGCTAAATTGTACCCTTTATCAGCAGCAATTTTCTTAGCTAAAGGTGAAGCAAAAACGCGTCCACCAGAATTATTTGTTGTTGAAGTTTTTGAAGAACTTCCAGAATCTTGATCTGTTTTTTTTTCTTCTTTTTTATTGGTCTTAGCTTCTGGTTTTGAATCTGATTTTGTTTCAGAAGAATCAGTTGAATTCACCCCACCATTAGATACAATTGCAGAAACATCTGTACCTTCTGGACCAATAATGGTTAATAAGCTATCAACAGGTGCAGTTTCACCTTCTTGAACACCAATATGCAAAATAGTTCCTTCATAGAAACATTCAAACTCCATTGTTGCTTTATCAGTTTCAATTTCTGCTAAAATATCACCTTCTTCAACTTTATCTCCAACTTTTTTTAACCAAGTAGCTACTGTACCATCTGTCATGGTATCACTTAAACGTGGCATAGAAACCACACTTACACCATCAGGTATAGTAACAGTATCAGTATTTGAAGATTCCTTTTCAGGCTTATCTTCACTTTTATCTTCGGATTCACTTTTGGTTTCTTCCTCTTTTTCAGATTCAGTATCACCATTTAGTAATTCAGAAATATCTTCACCTTCCTCACCAATAATGGCTAATAATTTGTCAACAGGAGAAGTTTCACCTTCTTGTATACCTATATGTAACAACGTACCTTCATGGAAAGATTCAAATTCCATAGTAGCTTTATCGGTTTCAATTTCTGCTAAAATGTCACCTTCTTCAATTTTATCTCCAACTTTTACCAACCATTTTGCAACAACACCTTCTTCCATGGTATCGCTTAAACGCGGCATATTTATAACTGTAGCCATATTTTTTTAACTTATAAAAGGATAATCTTCTTGTTCATAAACCATATCATACAATTGTTGAGTTTCAGGATATGGAGATTCTTCTGCGAATTTTTCACATTCTTTCACCATAGATTTCACTTCTTTATCAATTGTAGAAATTTCATCTTCAGTAGCATAACTCTTATCTAAAATGATATTTTTAATCTGAGTTATTGGGTCGATTTTTTTATAATCTTCTACTTCGTTTTTTGTTCTATATTGTTGAGCATCAGACATAGAGTGTCCTCTATATCTGTAAGTTTTCATTTCTAAAAATGTTGGGCCATCTCCACGTCTTGCTCTTTGAATAGCTTCATCTACGGCTTCTGCAACTTTTACAGGGTTCATAGCATCTACTGGTCCACAAGGCATTTCGTAGCCTAAACCTAATTTCCAAATATCTGTATGATTAGCCGTTCTTTCTACAGAAGTACCCATTGCATATTGGTTGTTTTCACAAATAAAAATAACAGGTAATTTCCACAACATAGCCAAATTAAAGGCTTCGTGAAGAGAACCTTGTCTTGCAGCACCATCACCAAAACATGTTAAGGTAACTGCATCATTACCTTTATATT
The DNA here is from genome assembly GCF_965660385.1 of Polaribacter sp. Classification (GTDB taxonomy): domain Bacteria; phylum Bacteroidota; class Bacteroidia; order Flavobacteriales; family Flavobacteriaceae; genus Polaribacter. The sequence goes on along the minus strand of NZ_CBFHZT010000020.1, from coordinate 55,736 downwards.
TATCTCCAAAAGCAAGACCTGCTCCTAAAGGAATTTGACCACCTACAATTCCATGACCACCATAAAAACGAAACTCTTTTGAGAAAATGTGCATAGAACCACCCATTCCTTTTGAGGTTCCAGTAACTTTGCCAAATAACTCTGCCATAACACGTTTAGGATCTTCTCCCATACCAATTGGTTGAACGTGATTTCTGTATGCGGTTATCATTTTATCTTTCGATAAATCCATAGCATGCAAAGCACCTGCTAAAATAGCTTCTTGACCATTGTAAAGGTGTAAAAAACCTCTTACTTTTTGCTGAATGTAAACTGATGCTAATTTGTCTTCGAACTTACGCCAAAAAAGCATGTCTTTGTACCAATCTAAATAGGTTTCCTTGGTGATTTTTTTCATCTATTGAATTGTTGTTTGTTTAATCGATTAACCAATATTTTTAATAATAGTATACAAAAATAACTGTTTTATAAAGAATAAAAAAACTTGTGATTTTAAAATTTGAATAAATTTATTTTTGATGCGCTAATTACCTTTAAATTAATGAAGAATTAATTCTAAAATATTTTGATTTTCTTAAAAATTAGCCTCGTTTAGCAAGGGTTAATTGCAATATCCTTAATTTGAAAAAGAATAATTATGTTTACTTTAAATTAGAAGCTATTTTTAAAAATTTTACTTGTCTTTAGAAATCATTAAAGTAGCTTTTGCTCCAGTCGCTAAATTCCACTCGTTAGAAGAAATTAGCATTCCTTCATCATTAAAAACCTTAAAAGCAGCAGTATTTGGCCCTGAAGAACCTTGGTTTAAAGCTTCAATAACAATTTTATTTAAACCTACATTTAAGGGAATATTGAATTTTTGATAGTTTTGTTGTAAAGTGATGTTGTAAATTACGGGAACTTCATTCACAAAAATGCGAACTCTATCTCCATCAGGATATTGATAATCTCTGCATATAATATTTACACTTTTAGAATTTGATCTAAAGCTCCCTAAATCTTGATCAATCTTTGGGATAATATATTGCCCATTTATTTTTTTAAAGGATTTTAAAAAACGTTGTTCGTTTAATTTAGCTTGTGTAAGTATTCCTTTATCTTCTAAATTATCTTCGTTTTGTTTTTTTCTAAGTTTTTGTTTTTCTTCTTCAAACGCTTTTTGAAAACCTTGTAAACCTTCTAATTCTATAGATTTCGGTTGATTCACTTCTTTGGCGTTATTTAAAATAATTGCTTTTATTTTACCTTTTTCTCCAGTAGTTTTATTTTTATCTAATTGAGCAACTATCGAAGTCGATAAAAGTGCACAGCTAAAAAGAAAAAAAGATTTTAAAATTGAGTTCATATTGATTATTTACTGGCAATTAAGTACAAATATAGTGCCGATTTTAAATGCAGTACTTTAGATTTTGTTAAAATTCTATTTTACAGGAAAATTAAAGTAGGTTTTAGGATAAGGTTCATCTTTTAACGTAAAGTGCCACCACTCATTATCGTAAGGTTTAAAGCCGTTTTTTAACATCATTCTTCTTAACAACATTCTGTTTTCTTTTTGTTTTTCTGATATTTTTCGGTAAAAAGGATGCGAACGTACTCCGAAAAAATCATAAGGACTCCCCATATCTAATTCTTTATTTGTTTTAAGATCTACCAGTGTTAAATCTACTGTACTACCTCTGGTGTGCCCAGATTTTGAAGCGATATATCCTAAAGTAAACAATTTTGATTTCGCCACTTTTGGGTAATATTGTTTTTTCATTAACGTATCGTTCAAAAATTTAGCCCATTTTACAAAGTGATTTACGGCTTGTTGAGGTCTGTATGCGTCAAATATTTTTAAACCTAAGCCTTCTTTTTTTAATATAGCTTGAATTTTTTGTAACGCTTTTGCAGTAGGTTTAGTGAGGATAATACAATCGTTAACATAACCATCAATAGGTTTACCAATAAAATTATTAGTACTTAAATACCGTAATTCTTTTTGAATTGAAGCATCAACTTTATCTAGATACACAAAACCTTTGGGTAATTTTTGAGAAAATACACCTAATGGTAGTAATAAAATCAATACATAAATTATTTTTTTCATAGTTGTAAAAATACTTAAAAGTTATTAGTTTAAATAGTCTTAATTTTGTGTTATGGAACAACTCACCTTAACCACACCTGCGTTATTATTTTCTGCAATTTCTTTGATAATGCTTGCTTATACCAATCGTTTTTTAGCTTATGCTTCTGTAATTCGGAATTTACATGATAGATATTTAAAAGAATATGACGATTCTTTATTACGACAAATTAACAATTTAAAACAAAGATTGCATTTAACAAAATGGATGCAGGTTTTTGGAATTACAAGTTTGTTATTTTGCGTTTTAACGATGTTTTTAATTTACGTAGGTTACCAGCTTATTGCAATTTATGCATTTGGTTTGGGGTTGATTTTATTGCTGATTTCTTTGGCTTTATTGATAAAAGAAATTCAGATTTCTACAAGAGCCTTGCAACATCACATTGCAGATATTGAAGAGTATTTAGAAAATAAAAAATAGGTTATTTCATTTTTAGTAATGGATGATTTGAACCATTTACTTCGTTTTTTATAATCTCAAATTTTTCGATGTTCGAAAAAAGTTTAGTCAAACTTTTAAAACCATAACTTCTAGGATCAAAACTTGGGTCTATTTTTCTGATATTTAATCCCAATGTTGATATATGTGCTTTGTCTTCTTCGTTTGTAGAAATATCAAAGGCTTTAATTATTGTTTTCCAATCTTCTTTAGATAATCTTAAATTTTTATTAGGCTCTTTCACCTTTTTAATTACCCTTTTCTTTTTAGTTTCATCAGTTGTTTTATCTTCTTCATCTTCAGAATCTTCACTTTTTAAGTTTTCTGTGAAAGTAAAAACCTCACACGATTTTACAAAGGCTGTAGGTGTTTTTTTCTCTCCAATACCCATTACAAAAAGGCCTTCTTCTCGAATTCTTTTTGCTAAACCAGTATAATCGCTATCGCTAGAAACGATGCAAAACCCCTCTGTATTTTTTCCGTGTAAAATATCCATAGCATCAATAATTAAAGCGCCATCTGTGGAGTTTTTACCTGTAGTGTACGAAAATTTTTGAATTGGTGTTATGGAATGCTGGTTGATAATTGCTTTCCAACTATTCATTTGTTGGGATGTCCAATCTCCATAAATTCTTCTAATGGTTGCTTTTCCGTATTTAGAGACTTCATCAATAATTTCTTTAATTAATTTGGGCTGTGCATTATCGCCATCTATAAGCACTGAAATATTGAATTTGTTTTCCATTGTATAAATTGTAATTGGTTGATAAAGGTAGCTGTTTTTTTTGCTATTGAAATAATACTAGAAGTAAATTTCTATTTGGAAAACGAATCGTTAGTTTTTCCCAATAAAGAGTACTATAATGTTAGGTTTAAAATTATGTTGATGTATTTCAGAAAAGTACAAATTTCGAAGTTTCGCTAACGGTTAGTATATGAAAAGTAGGCGATTTCGAAGCGCTAAACTTTCGGTTAAACATAAAGTTTGAAACGAGCCAAAAGCCTTGAATTTACTACTATTTCGCCTATTTTTTATATACATTGTTACCTGCTGGCTTTATATGTATTTAATTAATTCTTCGACTAATTTAAATACAGTCGTTGATGATTCTTCTTCGGCACAGTTTGTATGGTCAAAATGAGCATAGTTTCTTTTAGCTCTTTCAATTGCTAAATCTCTTCTCGTTTTATTTGTTTGAGCATCAACCCCATCTAATATATCAAAGATTTCTTCCGTTATTATTTTTGATGCCTTACCATCATAAGATGTTCCGAAATCTTTTAAAAGTTCATTAATCTTAACATCATAATCATTTCTATCCATTCCTCCACCTTGATGGTCGTTAAAATGTAGAATTATCCAATATTCAAAGGCTTGATTAGAATAAGCAACACCAAAATTATTAGCCTCTGCAATTTGAATAGCGTTATTAAAATCGGTGTCACTAAAGTCATCTTTGTCAAATACACACCAAACTTGTTCATACTCTTTCTCTTCAGATAATTGTATTGCTCTATTAACTAGAGAAACTGTGTTATATCCTTCTCCTATTGGTCTAATTGTGGCTGTTGATAACTTAAATTGTCTGAAATATGAAGGTTCTGTGTTTTTACCTTCACAAACAATTAAAATAGTTGGCTTCTCTAATTTTGAAGGCTCATTTCTATCTAAAATAGGTTCGTCTCTTCTACTTTTTTTAAGATTTTCTAAATGTTTCTTTTTTTTAGCAATTTGACTTGCTTTTTTATCCTTCATTTTCATAATCTAGTTTTGTTGAATTAGATTATCAAAATATCCTAAATAAGGAACTGCTCCATATTTACCTCTAATATAATTATCTTCAAAAGGGTCATTTTTCCTGACATCTTCTGACTTGAAATCAGCCAATGAATAAAGTTTGCCTTCTCCAAATTTATTTTTTTCAGTGAACCATACTTGGTCTCTTCTGAATAATCCTGAACTTAATAAGTTCGTGTCGTGAGTATTGAAAAGTAATTGAGCATTTTTAGGGTTTTTTTCTTTTGAGTTAAATAATGATACTATTTTACAAACTAAATTAGGGTGTAATTTTGAGTCAAGTTCATCAATTACTAAAGTATGCCCATTTTCCAATGAGTCTAAAACAGGACCTGTTAGCGCAAAAAACTTTCTTGTTCCAAAAGACTCATCATCATCTAGTGATAAGTTTACTTTACCAACTAATTTATTATTATCGTCATATTTTTTATGAGAAGTAAGTACATCTGAAAGAAATTCAGCACCTTCATTTTCTTCTGATTTTTTAATAATATACTCTTTTAATTCTTTAGGCATATCACTAGGAAGTTTATCCAAGTCTAACATTTCTACTTGAATGTCTTGAATTCCTAAATCAGCAGCTTTTAATAATTCTAGAATTTTATTTTTGAAATTGGCATCCTTCGCTTTGTTAATGGTATATCCTTCATATCCATCTTCTTTAACTCCCGAAATAGTTCCAATATTTTTAAACCATTCAATAATTTTAACGGATGTTTTTTCATTAAACTGCGCAGCTACTGATAAAAATAAAGCGTTGTCTCTAATTAAACCTTCTTTTACCAAAGTATTACCTTTTAGAAAACTTCTCTTGTGGGTTTCAAAATTTTGATACTCTCGATAGAATAATTCAATTTCTTTTGTCTTTGGTTTGGAATATAACCATTCTGAAATGACGATTTTATTTGATACCTCGAAACCGTATCTGTATTGAATGTTTTTATGGATAAAAATCACTTCAAATTCACTTGGTTCTTTTTCAGAAATTGAATTTAATTTAAAGGGTTCGACAGGAATTTTGTCTCCTTTTTGACTATCCTTTGATGAAGTAATAACAAATCTTTTCATAAAAACCAATGCTTCAATAAACTTACTCTTACCACTAGCATTAGCTCCATAAATAACACAACTTTTTAGCAATCGAAGATTATGGGTTGTATCGTGATAAATGTTTTCTTCTTCTCTTGTGTCTTTGTCGTAATTTGATGCAACAAAACTAAGCGTAGCTTTATCCTTAAAAGTTCTAAAGTTCTTAATTGAGAATTGAATAAGCATAATAAAATTGTTTTTCGTAATTACACCGCAAAAATAGCTTTTATTTTGCGTAAAAACGAATTTTAAGAGGAATTATTGCTGTGGATTATTGTTGAGTTTGGTTTTTTCAGCTTGTGGCTAACTTATTCGGATATGACGAATTTCAATTCGTTATATCCATAGTTAGCGAAGTTCGATTTTTTATCCTAAAAAGTCAAGAGGAAAAAGCCTATTTTTAGGAAGTTACAGAAAAGAGTAAAAATTAAGAAAGGATTTAATGCTTTTCCTACAAGTTCGGAGATGCTGAAGAAAGTTCAAAAGATGCTGAAGAAAGTTAAAAAGATACTGAAGAAAGTTCAAAAGATGCTGAAGAAAGATCAAAAGATACTGAAGAAAGTTCATAGATGCTGAAACAAGTTCATAGATACTGAAACAAGTTCATAGATACTGAAACAAGTTCAGCATGAGCATAAAAGTAAGCGCCGTTTTTATACAAAACGACGACTTACCAAGTAAACTAATAAAACCAAGTATTAGTACTACTATGAGAAGTTAGCTTTCTCATAATTTTTTATTCTATAGATGCATCTTTATGATCGAAACTTAAAACTCGTTTTAGTTTCCATTGTTTGTTTTCTAAAATCCAAAGATGTGTAAATTGTGCTGTTCCTGTTTTACGTGTTTTATCATTTTCTTTACGATAAAAATTGTGAAAACCTTTTTGTATTGCACCATACACTTTACCATTATTTTTTAGTGAATATACTTGTAATGAGTTTATTACTAATTTCCTTGAAAATATTCCTGGTTTTGTGCACAGGTTGGTTTTAATGGCATTTATAAATTCAGTTTTGTTTTGTATGCCAACAATATCATGATAAAACTCAAAATTATTTGCAATAACAGATTCTATTTTTTCAACTTCACAATGGTTAAAGCCTCTATTAAAAATAATACTGTCTTTTACTTTTAAAGTTTTGTATAAATTAGAGTTTCTATCAATTTGTGCAGAAACTACGAAACTGAATACTAAAAGTAGTATTGTTAGCAATTTTTTGGTGATAAATGTGCTTTTAAAAACTGCTAAAAAATATGGCATAGTAGATTGGTTGGTTGATTGGTTTCTTATTGAAATCTTGAGGCTTTAAATAAGCCCCAAGAATTCTTTTGGTTGATTGATATATTCAAATTTATTTAGCAGAAATACTTCCACCAGATGAAGATTTTTTGGTCACTTGTTTTGGACTTCCTTTAAAATCAATATCGCCTCCACTTGAAGCCTTTGCAGAGATACTTTGAGAAGCAAAAATATTGATGTCTGCTCCACTCGAAACATTTACAGTAACATTTTTACTTTGTAAATCATAAGCATCTATAGAAGCGCCACTTGTAGCACTCGAAACATGATTGTTAGTAACACCTGTTATTTCTATATCAGCACCACTCGTAGCACTACTGGTTACAGCATTTGCATTTAAAGACATTCTAATATCAGCACCACTCGTAGCTTTTATTGCAATATCATTTACCTGTATCATTTCTTTAGTATACACATCAGCACCACTTGTAGCAGTTACACCCTCTAAAGTTTCTAGAGTTACATATACTTTTCTTGCTTTAGCTCTCCAAATATTTTTTTCTGAATAAATTTTCAGTACACCATCGTTAATTTCTGTCATAATAATTTCGTGCAAATTTTCATCTGCTTCTACAACAATTTCTGGTGTTGATCCTTGAGAAATATAAAGGTCTAAACCTGTACTTACTTTTATTTTGGTAAAATCTTCGTTTACTTTTCTAGTTTCTGTAATTACGTTTTTGTTCCCATTAACTCTATTGAACATGTTTACGTTACAAGAACTTAAAAGTGTTGCTAAAAAAAGAATTGAAAGAAGTTTTTTGGTGATTGTTTTCATACGATTAGTTTTAATTTATGATTCAAAGTTCATGTAATAGACGCGAAAAATATAATTAGGGTTACTCAATTGTTGATTTTTTGTACTGAATTGTATTAAATTTTTTGTGTCATATCACTAATATTAGCATCAGTCTCATTTTTATCTTCTTTATCTTCCTTTTTTTCAACCTTACAATCTGTACATGTTAAGGTTTTATCCGTCATTTTAAAATGATGATTTCCCATATCCTTATCATAAATATCCTCTTCATTTTCTACTCTGTATAAGAAGTTTTTTACAGAATTATCAAAATAAATAACAGTGTTTTCTGTAAGATAAAAAATAATGTTGATTTCTTCATTTTTCCAAAAGTTTTTATAATCAGATAAAAAATATGCATCTAAAACAAGTGTTTTACCAGAAACATCATAATTATAGTTTATTTGTTTGGCATTTTCTTTAGCCTTGCTTCTAGTTTTTCCTTTAGACTCTTTTTGAATAACAAAATAGTTTTCATCAGTATTACTTTTTCTAACATCTACCTTAATATTGCTTGCATACGTCATAAGTTCTCCATCTACTTCAACCTCTTCTTTTTGATAAGATCTTCTTAAGTTATGACGATAGTAAATATTATCATTATTTATCATTTTAAGCTGTAAAGTATCATTAGCAACAACACTCAACTTGTTTTTTTCTGAGGATTCCCCATAAGTAGCATGAGATGTACCAAAATCTAAAAATGTAAAAAATATTCCTAAAAAAGCCATAATCCAAAGTCCTAAAAGCGTTAACGAAGTTGGCTTATTCATTTTTTTAATATTACTGGATAAAATTCGTAAGCCTAAAATCAATAATCCCAAAGCAGGAATTCCAACCAATAAAAAAGCGCATAAAATTAACAACCATGTTGGTAAAATGGTGTCATATAAAAAAGGAGGATAGTGTAAAAACTCTCCATCAATTTCTAACCAACCTAAACTTCCTACAGAAAACCCTCCAATAATTAGAGATAAAATAACAGCCGCAGACATGAATATAATTAGGATACCAAGTATTTTACCAAAAACTTTAAAAATGGCTAGTAATAGTTTACCTATGGTATCAAAAAAATCGCTTGCGCCGTTATTTTTTTTGGTCTTTCCCGTAAAAGTTTTACTCATTTTATCAGAAAACTCGTTGGCACCTTCTTTAATTTTTTCTGATGCCTCTTTGGCAACAACGCTTACTTTATCTGATACTTCATTAAATTCTTTACGAATTTTCTTCTCAATATTATCAATATTTACAGGTTCGCCCTCCATTTGCAATTTTTCTGCAGTAGTTTTTGCTTCTGGTAATAACACCCAAAGCACAATGTAGGCAATAGGGAAAAAACCAGAGGCAGTAAAGAGGATAAAAGCAATTCTAATCCAAATTACATCAACATTAAAATAATGACCAATTCCAGAACAAACCCCACCCAAAAACTTATCATCTGCATCTCTAAACAATTTTTTACCAGATGCATTATTTCTTGTATACGAATAACTCGAATCGCTATACGCTTCTTCTGCATCTGCATAATCTTCTGGTTGTCCCATTATTTTTATAATATCATCAATATCACTTTCATTAACAACTTGTCTAACATCTGTGATTTTTTCTGATAATAATTCGCTAATTCTAGCTTCGATATCTGCAATAATTTCATTTTTTCCTTGCGGATCATCACTTAAAGATTTAGAAATGGATTCTAAATATCTTCGTAATTTTTGATAGGCTATTTCATCGATATGGAAGAAAAATCCGCCTAGATTTATATTTATAGTCTTATTCATTTGTAGTCGATTTTTTACTAGTTACTTGGTGTACTGCGTTTACTAAATTGTGCCATGTTTTGTTGAGTTCTTTTAAAAACATAACTCCGTTTTCGGTTAAAACATAATATTTTCTTGGTGGTCCAGAAGTTGATTCTTCCCATCTGTAGGTTAATAATCCTGCGTTTTTTAAACGGGTTAATAACGGATAAATGGTGCCTTCAACCACAATCATTTCTGCACTTTTTAGCGTGGAAAGAATTTCAGAAGTATAAGCATCACCATTTTTTAAGATGGATAAAATGCAGAACTCTAAAACACCTTTTCGCATTTGCGCTTTTGTGTTTTCAATCTTCATATATTGTGATTTATTTTATAAATTTTATAGTGAATGGATATTTGTAATTTTCGCCCTCTCTGGCTTTTACAGAGGCTATAATTACCAAAGCAATACCAATAATATAAATAATACCTGTAAGCGATCCCAAACCTAAAAAACCAAATAAATTGTGTGAATTTATATCGAAATTAAAGTCAAAATTATTCCAATTTATATAACTATTGTGATTGCTGAAAATAGAGCCTAAAGCAAAAGGGACAAATAAAATGGACAATAGAAAAACATACAAGGTATAACTGATGTTAAAGTTTACGGCTTCTTTGCCTTGTTCATCTAAAAATAGGCTTCTGTCTTTTAAGGTTTGCCACGCAATTAAAGGAGTTATAATGTTGCCAAAAGGAAACATAAACCCTGCAAATGCAGAAATATGTATTAAAAAGGCATTGGTGTTTTCGTTGTTTTTTTTCATTTTTATTAAGATATATAATACTTGCTTATGCAAATATATATCTTAAAAAAGGTATTATGCAATACATAGTACTATAATTAACGTTTTATTAACATTTGTATTTGCTTTTAATTTTTCTTAAAATGATGGTAAACTATTGCTGATGTTGAGTTTAATTAAATTGATTATCTTGCTAAACTAAATAAATGAAAGATGAAGTTTTTTGTTTTTATGATAGCAATAAATATTTTTAGATGAAATTTACACCTACTAAAGTCAATTTATTTAACCTCTTTAAATTGCCTTTGGCTTATTTTGGAGGTGTAAGAGTACAATCGATAACCGATAACGAAGTTGTTGTCACCATAAAACACAGATGGATGAATCAGAATCCGTTTAAAAGCATGTTTTGGGCTGCACAAGGTATGGCTGCTGAAATGAGTACTGGAGTTTTGGTGATGAAAGCCATTAGCGATTCTAAACAAAAAGTTTCGATGTTAGTTACACATCAAGAAGCTAATTTTTATAAGAAAGCCACTGGAAGAATTACATTTTCTTGTTCAGGTGGTGCTGAAATAAGCAATGCTATACAAAAATCAATAGCCACAAAAGAAGGTCAAATTATTATATTAACAGTTGAAGGAGTTAATGAAAGTGGCCTAGTAGTCTCTCATTTTAAATTCCAATGGAGTTTAAAGGTAAAAAGCTAATCTTTTTTAGTTTTGATGTATGGTTGAGGTCTTTTTTGAGTGTACTCTACATCTTGAAAAATTCCACATGAAACAGAAGTTCTTGCTAGAGATTTGGTTACCTCATATTCTTTTGAGAGCGCTTCGATTTCTGGAGTTAAGTATTTCATAATAATTTTTTATTTTTATTACTTTGCAATGCAAAATTAAAATATTATAAGGTTTACAAGGTTAAAAAAAGATTAATTTTTTGTTGTTTTATCGATTGATTTGTAACAATGTGTAACTTTAACCGTCCAATATTTAGTGTAATAATTTAAAATAGAAATATGTTTCAAGATAGAATACCAAATAATTCACCAAGTAATTCAAATATGAATGCACACGAAATAGATTACAAGATTTTCGGAGAAGAAATGCAATTTGTAGAAATTGAATTAGATCCTCAAGAAGGGGTTGTAGCAGAAGCAGGAACGTTTATGATGATGGATGACCAAATTAAAATGAATACCATTTTTGGTGATGGCTCCAATCAAGAAAAAGGTATTTTAGGTAAAATATTTTCTGCTGGAAAACGAATTTTAACAGGCGAGAGTTTATTTATGACTGTGTTTACCAATGATGGTATTGGTAAAAAGCAAATTTCATTTGCATCTCCTTATCCAGGAAAAATAATCCCTATTGATTTAAATGAATTTGGAGGTAAATTTATTTGCCAAAAAGATGCCTTTTTATGTGCTGCAAAAGGAGTTTCTATTGGTATAGAATTTTCTAAAAAATTAGGTAGAGGATTGTTTGGAGGTGAAGGCTTTATTATGCAAAAAATGGAAGGAGATGGTTTAGGGTTTATTCATGCTGGTGGAACAATGTCTAAAAAAGTATTACAACCTGGCGAAATTTTAAAAGTAGATACAGGTTGTATTGTTGGTTTTACACAAACAGTGGACTATGATATTGAATTTGTAGGTGGAATTAAAAATACCATTTTTGGTGGAGAAGGTTTGTTTTTTGCAACCTTAAAAGGTCCAGGAACGGTTTATGTGCAATCTCTACCATTTAGTAGATTGGCGGGTCGTGTTTTGGCAATGGCACCCAAAACCGGAAATGGAAGTAGAGGAGAAGGCAGTGTTTTAGGCGGTTTGGGTAATATGTTAGATGGTGATAATCGTTTTTAAACTTTGTAAATGAAGTTTTAAAAATCGTACTAAATAATTTATGTATCCTTAAGCACAAATAGCTTATTTGGACTTAAGGATATTAACTTATCAATAAAAAAAAAGAAGCGAGTAAAAACTTATTAATGTGAGTTCGGTTTAACTTCTCCTTTTAAAATCTTGGCTTAAAAAATTTTAATAATTTGTTGTGCCAACTCAACACCAATTCTTTCTTGAGCTTCTAAAGTAGATGCCCCAATATGTGGAGTTAATGAAATTTCTGGATTCATTAATAATTGTACAGCAGGTGTTGGTTCAGTTTCATAAACGTCTAAACCAGCATATTGTACCTTACCATTTTCAATAGCATTAACCAAATCAACCTCATTTAAAACACCACCTCTAGCAGTATTTATAATGCCTACACCATTTTTCATTTGTTCAAATTCTGCTGCTGCTAAAGCGTAATCTTCTTGAAATGGGATGTGAAGTGTAATAAAATCACTTTCTTTTAACAACTCTTCTTTATCTGTTGTTAAAATGGTAAAGGTAGATTTTTGTCCGTTAAAAAACTCCAATGTTATTGGCGCACTTTCAACATATGGGTCTGTTGCCAAAACTTTCATTCCTAAACCAATGGCTATTTTTGCAACGTCTTGACCAATTTTACCAAAACCAATAATTCCTAAAGTTTTACCTCTTAGTTCAACTCCTTGTGAATAGGCTTTTTTCAAAGCTGAAAATCTAGAATCACCTTCTAAAGGCATTTCCCTGTTAGAAGAATGTAAAAAACGAACCATGCCAAACAAATGTGCAAAAACCAATTCTGCAACAGCACTAGATGAAGCAGACGGACTGTTAATTACTTGCAAACCATTATCAATAGCATATTCAACATCAATATTATCCATACCAACACCAGCTCTACCAATCAATTTTAAAGAAGGGCAAGTATCAATTAATTCTTGTTGTACTTGCGTTACACTTCTTACTATAATTACATCAATATTATGTTGATTGATATAATTTTCTAATTGATTTTGAGCAACATGTACATTGAGTACTTCAAATCCTGCTTTTTCTAAAATGTCAATTCCACTTTTAGAAAGGCCATCATTTGCTAATATTTTCATTAAAATATTGTTTAATTGTTTATAAGTTTAATTGTTATTTACAACATGTTTTCTTCACGAGAGTATGAACTTCTTCCTCTTGTGATGTTTAGGATTTGCTTACTTTTCTTTCAAATTCTTGCATTACATCAACCAAAGCCTGCACACTATATAAAGGTAAAGCATTGTACATACTTGCTCTGTAACCACCTACACTTCTATGACCATGTAAACCACTAATGCCAGCTTCTTGCCACAATTTATCAAAAATTTCTTTATGAGTTTCATCAACTAAAGTAAAAGTTGCATTCATGGTGCTCCTATCTTCTTTAGCAACAATACCTTTAAACAATGGGTTTCTATCGATTTCATTATATAAAAGGGTTGCTTTTTTGTTGTTTACTTCTTCAATAAACGGAATGCCCCCTAAATCTTTTAACCATTGTAATGTTAACATAGAAACATACACCGCAAAAACAGATGGTGTGTTAAACATGCTGTCTTTATCTATATGCACTTTATAATTTAACATTGCAGGAATGTGACGTTCAACTTTTCCTAAAACATCTTCCTTAATAATCACCAAAGTAGTTCCTGCAGGTCCCATATTTTTTTGGGCTCCTGCATAAATTAAATCGAATTTTTCAAAATCTAATTGACGCGAAAAAATGTCAGAACTCATATCACATACCAAAGGCACATTGGTTTCAGGAATTTCCTTTAGTTGTGTTCCAGCAACTGTATTATTACTCGTGTAGTGAAAATAATCAGCATCATTAGGAATTGAATATCCTTTAGGAATATAAGAATATCCTTTGTCTTTAGAAGAAGCCACTTCAACCAATTCTCCAAAGGCTTTTGCTTCTTTTATGGCCTTATCAGACCAAGTTCCTGTATTTAAATACGCAGCTTTTTTATTTAATAAATTATAAGCAACCATTAAAAATTCTAAGCTAGCACCACCTTGTAAAAATAAGGCAGTGTATCCTTTATTTTCTAAGCCTAATAATTCTAAAGCCAAAGCTCTCGCTTTTTCCATTACAGCTACAAAAGGTTTACTTCTATGCGATATTTCTATCAGTGATAAATTATCATCATTAAAATTGAGAATGGCTTCAGAAGCTTTTTGTAAAACTTCTTGTGGTAAAATACAAGGGCCAGCACTAAAATTATGTTTTTTCATTTGAGTTTAATTTCAAAGTTTCAAAGTTTAAAAGTTGAAAGCATAAGCTAAAAACAATCAACCAAAAACCAAATTTAAATTGAGGTTAAAAATTCTAAAGTATTAATACCATCAGCATAATCAGTTAATTTTGGATGTTGTGTTTCTCCAAAACCAACTTCATTTTCAATAAAATTTTTGGAAACAATACATTGAATTTTTTCTTTATCCTGATGAAGTTTTATTTTTAAATCGATTTCATTGTCATAATATTCGTAAAAAATAGTGGCAATAGGTGAAGCATAGCTTTCATCTTCTTTAATCATTAAAAAACCATTTTCTAACAAATCGAATTCACTCATTAAATATACAGCCTTATTATAATCGTAGTTATTTGCATATTTAGCGTTATTTATGATTTCTTTTTTTTGATACATTCCATTAAAAAATTGATCAAATTGATAGTCTTTTGGTACATATAGTTTGGAAACACTCCTGCAGCCCAAACCAAAATATTGAAATACATCATCAGCTAATTTTACAAAATCTTCATCGGTTTCATTACCTGTAATAACAGCTACTGAATTTCTGCTTTTTCTAATAATGTTGGGCTTATTTTTAAAATAATACTCAAAATAACGAGCTGTATTATCACTACCAGTTGCAATTACGGCATCAAAATTGGTTAGCTTTTCTTCGGTAAACTTGATATTTCCTTTAAAATTATTTTCTACAAATTCTAAGTATTTCGCTAAATAAGGCAATAAATGCTTGTCATTTGAAGATTGTTTTACCAAAACAGCATGCCCAGAAATTAAGACAGATAAAAAATCGTGAAAACCCACTAAAGGAATGTTACCAGCCATAATTATGGCTACAGTTTTAGGAATATTGCTTTTACCTGTTACAGAAGCCGTAAAGTTTTTTAAATTATCTGCTGTTAACGAGGTAGACCAACTTTCTAAAGCAAATAAAATATTATCTTTTGTAAACCAAGAATTGTATTCTTGTGCTAATTTGATTTGATGCAGAAATCCATCAAAAAAAAGTTCATTATGCTCAATATTTTCTTTTTTTTCAATTTTTTTGTTAGAAAATTGACTTAAAAAAGTGCCTAATTTTACGAAAGCGTTAATTCTATCTTGAATACTAGTCATTTATTTTGGATGTAAATGATTTAGGGTTTATTTTTGCAAAAGCAAAGGTACAAAAAGAGAAAACAAATTATGGCGATAATAATAACAGATGAATGTATAAATTGTGGGGCTTGTGAACCTGAATGTCCAAATACCGCAATTTATGAAGGAGCAGACGATTGGAAATATGCAGATGGTACAGATTTGAGCGGAAATGTGGTTTTACCTAATGGTAAATCTGTAAACGCTGATGAAGACCAAGAACCAATATCAGACGAAATTTACTACATAGCACCAGACAAATGTACAGAATGTATGGGGTTTCATGAAGAACCTCAATGTGCAGCAGTTTGTCCTGTAGATTGTTGTGTGCCTAATGAAGATATTGTAGAAACGAAAGAAGAATTATTAGCAAAGCAATCTTTTATGCATAATGATTAACATTTTCTAAGAAATTAATTAATTAGAATCCTGAACAATGTGTTCAGGATTTTTTATTATCACTTATTTTTAAAGCAAATTATACATCACAAAACTCGAATATTAGATTATATTCGAGTTTTGTTACTAAGTAACTTCACAATTTTAAAAATTGAAAGTAAAACCAGCGTAAGCCCCAAAAGGATGACCAGGTCTTAAACCTGCTGGCACTCTAGATGCAGCATAGGTTTCATCTAACAAATTAATAATATTTGCTGTTAAGCTTACTTGTTTAGTTACAAAATACTTTGTAGATAAATCAACTATAAAATTTTGAGCAACCTTTTCATTGTCAGGTATGGTACCTATACCAGAACGCGTTCTAAACTCTCCATTATACCTTGCGTTTAAGTTTATTTCAAATTTTGAATGTTCCATAGAAAAACCAATATTAAATTGGTTTTTAGGAATGTATGGTAATTCATCGCCAGCAGTTACAGTTCCCCAAAAACTTTCAGCACCACTAAAACTATTTTGGAATTCGGTATGGGTAAACGTATATCCAAATGAGAGCGGTAAAGCAATTTTTGCATTTGCTTTTGCAAAATTGTAATTTAGTAATAATTCAAATCCGCTTACATTAACTTCACCTGCATTAAATTGATCTAGAGAGCCAGTTCCACCAGTTGCAGCCAAATCGCTTCCTAATAAATTTGAGTAATCATTAAAAAAACCTACAAATTCTCCAGAAATTCCTGCTAAATTGAAACGTGTTCCTAATTCGTAATTGATACTTTTTTCAGGTTCTTGACCATCTTGATTTCCAGGAGGAGAGAATCCTTTATGAATACCACCAAAAATAGAAAGATTGTTATTAAATTTATAATTAGACCCCATTCCTGGTATAAAAACACCAACCGAATTTTCTCTTTCTGATAAATTTACACCAGTTCTATTAATATCATTCGTACCAAAATCCTCTCTACTTAAAGTAATGTTTTCATAACGTAAACCAGGTGTAAATGTCCAATTATTGTACTTTAATTTATAAGTGATAAAAGAAGCAAAAGCCTTAGCACTTGTAATTCTATTGGCATCTGTACCAGGAGTTGCAGCTGTTGTTATATCTAAATTTCCAGTATTTGAAATACGATATTTATCAACCCACTGAAAACGATCTTCTTCATCATAATGATATCGTAAACCTACTTCAATATCATGAAAAACATCGCCTTTGTACCAATGATAATCAAATTTTGTTTGAATACCTTGAGCATAATATTTTCTGTTATTAGCTTTAATTGCGATAGCATCATCATTAGAGTTTACACTACCATTTACTATAGCAAAATGATTTGAAAAGGTTATAGGTGCATCTAAAATAGATGCAATAGATTGTCTATTTCCATTAAAAGTTACAGCGTCTAATTTATACCAATTTCTTGCAAAATTATTACGGTAAGCTGTCGTAGTTAAACGCATGTTTTTAGAAAACTCTAGCTTGTGGGTAATTATATATTGAGTGTGATCTGTTGTCATTTTATCATTATTCGAAGAAGCGTATCTAGAGAAAGGGTTTTCATAAAAATCTGCCTCACTTAAACCTAAATAGGTTTCATTACCCACTTCATCAGAATATTGAAACTTAAACTCTAAAGATTGTTTTACACTTGCATTCGGAAAAAGGTTAACTGCAAATTTAGCAACAACATCATTTTTATTAAAACCAGTGTTTTTTCCACTAGGTAATGTTTTAAAACCATCAGAACCATAGTTTAAGAATTCAATCATATAACCAAATATTTTGTTGCTTCCTCCTATTTTTGAATGCAATTGTCTCGTGTTAAAACTTCCATAACTTGTTCTTATTTTTCCACTAAATTTAGTAGGAATTTGAGAAGAAATCATGTTAATAGCACCACCTGTTGTAAAGGGGCCATATTGTACTTGGCTACTTCCTTTTAATACCTCAACTGCCTCCATTCTTGCTATAGTTGGAAAATAATAGGCAGAAGATGCACTGTAAGGTGCAGGTGCAATTAAAACACCATCTTCCATTAAGGTTATTTTACTACTCCTTTCTGGAGATGTACCTCGTAAGCTAATATTTGGGCGTAAACCAAATCCGTCTTCTTCATAAATAGATACCCCAGGCACTGATCGCAAAGCTCTGTTTACATCTGTAAAACTAAATTTTTGAAGTTCTTTTGGTGATAAATAATAGGCTGAACCTGTTCTGTTTTTTGCCATGTATTTGTTTCCAAAAATTTTACTTGTAGAAATTATTATTTCGTTTAATTTTTGAACTGAATCTAAAGAAACTTCTTTTTTCTTTTTTTCTTGCGCATTGTAAGTTGCAGTAAATAAGGTTAATAGTGCAATAATGATTCTATTCATTTTATTTAGATTAATTATAAATTATTTTGAATTTCGGGTGCAAATATAAGTGCTAAAACCATTATAAAAAAGTTTATTTAGAATAAATAAAAATAAATTTACAGTAATCTGTTTATCAGAATGCTATCATAAAAATTAAAAAAAAGTAGACGTTTTATATTTAAATTGATTTTAAATAAAAGAAAATTAAAATGTCGTTTTTAAAATATTGATATAGTTTGTAATTTAACGCAAAAAATAAATATGTTCGAAGCTATAAATTTAAAAAATGCGTTACAGCAACAAAGAAGTAAATGGATTTCGGAAGAGAATATGTTAGAGTTTTATAAAAATATCTTTCACAATTCAGAGTCTGAGGGTACTTCAATTTTGCATAAACTAAACTCAAAACCAACAAAAACAGAGAATAATTTTGATTTTGACAAGTTAGATACAAAAGCAATTTTTCACATTACAGATATTAAAAAAATTTGTGTTGATTATCGACTTCGATTTTTAGATACTGTATATTTTAAAGATGTATATCCTGCAGAAGCTATTTCTAAAATTCAGATATTAGAGAAAAAACACCAAACAAAATTGGGTGGCTTTAAAATTATAGCACCAATGGAGGTTTTTAAACTTAAAAAAGCTGACGATCCATTATTGTTTGCACCTATGGGAAATGGATTTTACTACTTAATTCATCAATGGGGAAATGATGTTAGTCCTTTTAGAAAACTAAAATATTGGGCTATAAAAAATATTGAAAATCTTGCAGTTACACTAGCTATTCTTAGCATTGCTCTTACTGCAATTTCATATCCTATCTTTTTTACAAAACCAGCTTCATTTGGTTATTTGTTAATGCTGTTTATGTTTTATTTTAAAGGAGTAGTAGGTTTAGTATTTATTTTTTGTGGCAGCTCAGGAAAAAATTTTAGCGAATATTCTTGGCAAAGTCAATATGATAAAATAAGCTAATTACTCAAAAATATCATATTAATATTAAAATAAGGGCTTTATCAGTTAAAAGTCATTTTTTAATTGTAAATTTGCACGCAATTATATTCTAATTGCAACATGATAGCACATCAAAATAAAATTTTAGGAGAAGGTCTAACGTATGATGACGTACTTTTAGTACCTGCTTTTTCTCAAGTTCTTCCAAGAGAAGTACGTATTTCAACAAAATTTACCAGAAATATTACCATTAATGTACCTATAGTTTCAGCAGCTATGGATACTGTTACTGAATCTGCTTTAGCAATAGCTATTGCAAGAGAAGGTGGTATAGGTGTTTTACATAAAAACATGACTATTGAGCAGCAAGCTCAAGAAGTTAGAAAAGTAAAACGTGCAGAAAGTGGTATGATTTTAGATCCGGTTACTTTACCATTAACAGCAGTTGTTGCAGATGCCAAAAATAATATGCGAGAACATAGTATTGGAGGTATACCTGTAGTTGATGAAAATGGCAAATTAAAAGGTATTGTTACAAATAGAGATTTACGTTTTGAGCACGATCAGAACAGGCCAATTGTAGAAGTAATGACAAGTGAAAACTTAATTACTGCAGACGTTGGGACTTCTTTAAAAGATGCTGAATTAATTCTTCAAAATCATAAAATTGAAAAACTTTTAATTGTTGATGAAGAAAATATTTTAAAAGGATTAATAACGTTTAGAGATATTACTAAAGTTACTCAAAAACCGATAGCCAATAAAGATAGTTATGGTAGATTACGAGTTGCAGCAGCTTTAGGGGTTACAGGTGATGCTGTACAAAGAGCAGAAGCTTTAGTAAATGCAGGAGTAGATGCCGTAATTATAGATACTGCTCACGGACATACAGAAGGTGTGGTAAAAGTGCTAAAAGCAGTTAAAGAAAAATTTACAAATCTAGACGTTGTAGTAGGTAATATAGCTACACCAGAAGCAGCACAATATTTAGTTGCTGCAGGAGCTGATGCTGTAAAAGTAGGTATTGGTCCAGGTTCTATTTGTACCACAAGAGTTGTAGCTGGTGTTGGTTTTCCTCAGTTTTCTGCAGTTTTAGAAGTAGCGAATGCAATAAAAGGCAGTGGAGTTCCTGTAATTGCAGATGGTGGAATTCGTTATACAGGAGATATTCCTAAGGCAATAGCTGCTGGCGCAGATTGTGTAATGTTGGGTTCTTTATTGGCGGGTACAAAAGAATCTCCAGGAGAAACTATTATTTACGAAGGCAGAAAATTTAAGTCTTACAGAGGAATGGGATCTGTATCAGCTATGAAAAAAGGTTCTAAAGATCGATATTTTCAAGATGTAGAAGACGATATTAAAAAATTAGTTCCAGAAGGTATTGAAGGTAGAGTACCTTATAAAGGAGAACTTTTTGAAAGTATTCATCAATTTATTGGCGGTTTACGAGCAGGTATGGGATATTGTGGTGCCAAAGATATAGAAACCTTAAAAGAAACAGGCCAGTTTATACGTATTACTGCTAGTGGTATCAATGAAAGTCACCCTCATGATGTAGCTATAACAAAAGAATCACCAAACTATAGTAGAAGATAGTTTTTTAAAATTACCATTGAAAAAGATATGACGAACAATCAAGATTTTGTGAACTTTAAGAAAGTTAGAGGTTTAGGAGACATGCTTTCAGACACCTTTAAATTCTTAAGGTCAGAGTGGCAACCTTTTTTTATTACGATAATAAAAATTGCTATTGTACCTGTTATTATAGCTGTGGCTGCTGCAATATATTTCTTGATTGAGTCAAGTTATTTTTATAGTGGTATTTTAAATGTTAACGAATCTGAACCAAATTTTAACTTTAATTTTTCGGGTATTTTTTTACCTCTCTTGGCAATTGTTGTTTCGTATTTAATTGCTTACGCATTGGTAACAGTAGCCTCATTATCCTATATAAAATCGTATATAAAAAATAAAGGAATAGTTAACTATGAAGAAATACAAAATGATACTAAAGAAAAATTTTGGCCTTATGTAGGTTTGTTTTTTTTAGTGATGTTGATTGTATTTATTGGAGCCCTATTTTGTTTTTTACCAGGTATTTATTTTGGGGTAGTATTATCTTTATCTATTTGTATCTTAATTTTTCAAAATAAAAGTGTTTCAGATACAATTGGTTATTCTTTTACGCTAATAAAAGATCATTGGTGGGAAACTTTTGGAATTTTACTTATAGTTCAAATTCTAATAGCAATTTTAAGTTTTATTGTAGAACTGCCAATAAGCTTATATCAAGGGGTTGATATCTCTGTGGTACTAGAGAATGAAAATCCTACTGAATTTTTTGATTATTTTACAGATCCTATTTATTTAATTTTATTGGCTTTTGCTAACTTGGTAAAATTTGTTTTTTACATCATTTCAACCATTGTAACTGTATTTATCTATTTTGATATCAGAGAGCAAAAAAATCCAACTTCAGATAGTGTTATTGATGAAATAGGGATGAATTAAAATTACTAAATTAGTTTTTGTAGTTCACGATAATCATCAATTGTAGCATTTGCGTTTTTAAGTGTTTGATCTAAAACCATAGGATTTTTATAACCAACAACATAAATTCCTGCGTCATTGGCGGCTTGTATTCCATTGTCAGAATCCTCTATAACAATACAGTTTTCTTTTGGGGTTTTACCTAACACAGCAGCTTTTTCAAAAATTTCAGGATGCGGTTTAGATGCGGTTAAATCTGCACCGCTAATTTTAGCAGTAAAATATGGATGCAAATCAAAACGATCAAAAACTCGATTGATATTTACCATAGCTGAAGATGAAGCCAAAACTAAAGTTAATCCTTTTTTGTAGCAATGTAAAATGAGCTCTTTTACACCATTTACCAATTGTAAATTAGGGTCATTTTCAAAAAAGTTAACATATCTTGCTCTTTTATCTAAAACCAAATCTTCAGGACTGTTATCTAAATTAAAAAAATCAACTAATTTTTGAAACGCGTTTATGGTCGAGGATCCAGTAAACGTTTTGTACAATTCTTCAGAAACTTCAACTCCAAGAGAATTAAATGTTTCAAAATATGCTTTTTTATGAATTTCTTCAGAATCTATGATAACGCCATCCATATCAAAAATAACGCATTGTAATGTTTCAGGTAATATCATTTAAGGTGTAAATTTATATTAGATTACACAAAAGTAAACAAGCAACGAAGCATATAACAACTAAACACAATTTTTTTCTTTTGATGTCGCTTGATTTCGTTTTTTACAAACTTAGAATATGACAGAAAATATCTATAAAAATTTATAAATTACTCAATAAATTTTGCAGTTATTTCTGGGCTAGGTATCATACAACTTTCTTTTTTACCAAACCATTTATATCTATTTGCCGCGATAAAATCATAGATGTGGTTTCTAAAAACTTCTGGTAATAAAAAACCAATTTGGGTTATGTTCCATATTCCACCAAAATCTTTCATAATATTTAACGCAGCTGTAGCTTTAATGTCATAAGCAACACCTGGATCATATAAAATTATTGAATCTATTTTACCGATATCAATATTCAAGTGATTGGCAATCATTTGACCAGCTTCAGATTGCAAAGAAGCAAATAAAAACGTGTTTTTTTTATCGTACTTAATAATTTTTAAAACAGCAGTATTACAAAGATTGCATACGCCATCAAATAGAATTAGTTTTTTATGTGCAGGAATATCAATCATTTTCTATAATTAAAGACAAAAAACAAAATTACATTATCTTTTTTTAAAATTGTTGTAACATTTTAAGTTATGAGACGTCTTATGTGTGTATTCTACTATATGATTAAGCTTTTAACATAATATTAATAACCGCAATCAATAGCATTGAATACTTTAGTGTAAAAATTAACCAAACACATGATTCGAATAGAAAAACTTCACAAATCTTATCCAATAGGAAAAGATTCTTTGCACGTATTAAAGGGAATAGATTTACACATAAAAGAGGGCGAATTTGTTTCTATTATGGGGTCATCTGGATCAGGAAAATCTACCTTATTAAATATTGTAGGTTTATTAGATGTTCACGATGAAGGTGAATATTATTTAGATGGTAAGCTCATTAAAGACATGAATGAGAAAAAAGCTGCATTATTAAGAAATAAATTTTTAGGCTTTATATTTCAATCTTTTAATTTAATCTCATACAAAACTGCCTTAGAAAATGTTGCTCTGCCTTTGTATTATAAAGGAATGAATAGAAAAGAACGATTAAATGTAGCTCTAGATTATTTAGAAAAAGTAGGTTTAAAAGATTGGGCAAATCATTTACCAAACGAGCTTTCTGGTGGGCAAAAACAACGTGTTGCTATTGCAAGAGCTCTAGTTACCAATCCAAAAGTTGTTTTGGCAGATGAGCCAACAGGAGCATTAGATTCAACAACAACTGATAATGTTATGGATTTATTAAAAGACATTAATGATGAAGGCATGACTGTTTTTGTGATAACACACGAAGAAGAAGTTGCAGAGCAAACCAAAAGAATTGTACGTTTAAAAGATGGTGTAATTATTAGTGATGAATTAACTAAGGCATCAAAAGCAGTGTAAATATGTTTGATATAGATCGTTGGCGAGAAATATTTCAAAGTATCAATAAAAACAGGTTACGTTCTGTAATGTCTGGTTTTACAGTGGCATTTGCTATTTTGTTATTTACCTTACTTTTTGGTATTGTTAGTGGGTTAAGTAATTCTTTTAAAGGTGCTTTTGCAGATGATGCACAAAACTCGATGTTTGTTAGAGTTTGGAAAACCTCAATACCTTATAAAGGATTGCAAACAGGTAGAAGGGTTCAGTTAAAAAATGATGATTACAATTTTGTAAAAGAAGAATATAGCAATAAATTACAGTATCAATCAGCAAGAATTTATAAAAATTTTACTCTAAAATATAAAAATGAAGCTAGTACATACAGTGTAATGGCTATCAACCCTGATCATCAATTTATAGAAAAAACAATTATTAACGAAGGTAGATATGTTAACGAAAGAGATATCAAAGAAAAATCTAAAGTAATTGTAATTGGACGATTGATTAAAGAAGATTTATTTGGAGAAAGACCTGCTTTAGGAAAACGAATAAACGTAAACGGAAGTTCTTACTTAATTATCGGTATTTTTTCTGATGAAGGAGGGGATAATGAAGAAAGAAAAGCCTTTATTCCTTTAAGTACAGCACAAATGATTTATGGTAATAATGATTATATAAGTCAAATGGCTTTTGGGTATAATCCTAATTTAAGTCTAGATGCAGCAGTTGCTTTTGGTAATAAAATGGAACGAGACTTGCGTAAAAAGTTAAACATTCATCCAGATGATCAAAGTGCGCTTTCTGTTAGAAATATGGCTGAAGCAAATAAAGGTGTAGGTCAATTTATGGGCGTTTTATATGCCATTGTAATTTTGGTAGGTTCTGGAACGTTAGTAGCAGGAATTATAGGTATTTCAAATATTATGATTTTTGTAATTAAAGAGCGCACAAAAGAATTTGGAATTCGTAAAGCTTTAGGAGCTAAACCATCATCTATAGTAGGTATGGTTGTGCAAGA
The DNA here is from genome assembly GCF_965660385.1 of Polaribacter sp. Lineage (GTDB taxonomy): Bacteria > Bacteroidota > Bacteroidia > Flavobacteriales > Flavobacteriaceae > Polaribacter. The sequence goes on along the minus strand of NZ_CBFHZT010000020.1, from coordinate 31,008 downwards.
ATCAGTTTTAATAACCACTTTGGCAGGGTATTTAGGGCTTTCATTAGGGACTTATTTACTGAGTTTAATTGGCAATAGTTTAGAAGAAGATTACTTTATTAAAGACCCAAGTGTAAGTACAGGTATTGTTGTAGGCGCAACTATTGTGTTGATTTTATCAGGGCTAATTGCTGGTTATGTGCCAGCAAAAAGGGCAGCGAATATTAAACCAATTGTAGCATTAAGAGCAGATTAATTATGAAGTTTTTATTTGATTCAGATACCTGGCAAGAAATTTACGGAAGCATCCGAAAAAACAGAATAAGGACAATAATTACAATTATTGGGGTTCTTTGGGGTATATTTCTTTTGGTAGTATTGTTAGGAGCAGCAAGAGGAATGGAAAACGGTTTTAATAAACTTTTTGGTAATTTTGCAACCAATAGTGTCTTTGTTTGGACACAATCTACAGATACACCATTTAAAGGTTTTCAAGAAGGAAGACGCTTTCGTTTAACCATGAATGATATTGAGGTTTTAAAATCGGAATATCCTAATGAAATTAAGTTACTAGCACCAAGAAATCAAACCAATAATTTATTAGTTCACAACTTTAAATCGGGAGATTTTAGAGTAAGTGGAGATTATCCTGTCTTAGATCAAATACAAAAAAAACAGCTTTTGTATGGTCGTTTTTTAAATGAAAATGATATAATTTCTGCAGCTAAAGTAACTGTAATATCGGAAGATATGTACATCCAATTATTTGATAAAGGAGCCCAACCTATTGGAGAATATATCAAAATAAATAGTATTAATTACAAAGTTGTTGGGGTTTATAAGCGTTCAAATACTATCGATTTTGATGGAGACACAGCATACATTCCTTTTACAACCTATAAAAAAGTATATAATACAGCCAATAGAGTAGATTGGATGATGATAACTGCAAATGAGGGAACGAATATTGAGCAGATGGAAAAAGATATTTTACTTACTTTAAAAGGTTTACATAAAGTACATCCAGAGGATAAAAGAGCTTTTGGTAGTGTTAACTTAGGTAAAGAAATAGGTAAAGTAACAGGCTTTTTAATAGGAATGCAATTTTTAACTTGGTTTGTAGGTATTGCAACATTAATTGCTGGTGTTTTTGCAATTGGTAATATATTATTAATAACAGTTAAAGAAAGAACCAAAGAAATAGGAATTCGAAGAGCATTAGGGGCAACACCCAAAAGTATTCGTCAACAAATCATTTTAGAATCTGTCTTTTTAACAACCATAGCAGGAATGTTAGGTATTATTTTTGGAAGCTTGGTTTTGTATTTAATAGATTCAGCAGTAAGCAATAACGATGATATTCCATTAATTAACCCAACCGTAAATATTCCAATAATTTTTATAGCATTTGCCACTTTAATTGTGTTAGGTACACTAATAGGTTTAATACCTGCACATATGGCAACAGTAGTAAAACCAATAGAAGCATTAAGAGAAGAATAAAAAAATCAATTAACTAAATCATGAGTAAAAGAGCAAAAATTATTTTAATTATCATAGCAATAGGTTTTATTGTCGCGTTAATTTGGTTCGGAAAAAAGAACAAGAAAAGTATTATTGAGTACGAAACAGAAACACCTTTTAAAACCACTATTGTTAAAAAAACAGTAGCTACAGGAAAGGTTACTCCTTTAGAAGAAATTGAAATTAAACCACAAATAACTGGTATTATCGATAAAATATATTTGTTAGAAGGTTCTCAAGTAAAAAAAGGAGATTTAATAGCAACAGTTCGTGTAGTACCTAATGAGCAATCTTTAATAAGCGCAAAGGGTAGAGTAAACAATGCTGAAATTCGTTTAAATAACGCTAAAATTCAGTATGATAGAAATAAAAACCTTTTTGATAAAGGGGTTATTGCTAAACAAGCTTTTGAGCAAATTGAGTTGACATACGACCAAGCTAAACAAGATTTAAAAAATGCTCAAAACGATTATTTAATCATTAAAAGAGGATCTGCAGTTTCTGGAAGCGCAGCTAACACCAGTATTATAGCACAGATTTCTGGAACAATTTTAGAAATTCCTGTAAAAGAAGGAGACCAAGTTATACAATCTAACAATTTTAATGCAGGTACAACCATTGCATCTATTGCAGATATGAATAAAATGATCTTTGAAGGTAAAGTAGATGAATCTGAAGTGGGTAAATTAGTAAAAGGAACAGATATCGATGTTTCTATTGGTGCTATTGAAGGCAAAAAGTTTCCTGCTAAATTAAATTTTATTGCACCAAAAGGTACTGAAGAGCAAGGTGCAGTGCAGTTTAAGATTAAAGCAGATGTTTCTTTAGATGATAAAAACTTTATTAGAGCAGGTTATAGTGCAAATGCAGATATTGTTTTAGAAAAGAAAGATAGTGTATTGTCAATAAAAGAGGCATTATTAAAGTTTGATAATAAAACTGAAGAACCTTATGTAGAGGTAAAAACAGGAGAAGGTACTTTTGAGAAAAGAACGCTTAAATTAGGAACTTCTGATGGTGTAAATGTTGAAGTTTTAGACGGAGTTATAGCAACTGATGAAATTAAAATTTGGAACAAAGCTTCAAAAGGAGATGAGAAAAAAGAGAACTAACATTCTCATTACTTGATAAAAATAACAAGGAACTCATATTATGGGTTCCTTTTTTTTTCTAAAAATTTTCTTTAAATCTAATCCCACCAAACTAAAAATACCTTTTCGATAGTGCCATTTTTAAATTTTAACCAACATAAAGGAGAAAATTTTCTATTTAAATATTCTTTCATATTTTCTTGAAACCGGTCAAAATTCAACCAATCTACATGCGTATGTGGTACAACCAACCAATCTTTTTTATCAGGAATATAAAACTTACAATCTATAAAATTAGATAGTTGTTTTAGATTGATGTAAAACCCAGAAATACAGTGATTATTTAAAGTAGTGAATTGTATTTTTCGATTTGAAAATGGTACAAATAATTGAGCTTTAAAACACACTTTTTGCTCCATACTTTCTGAATTTAAATGTAGGCTTTTTAAGAATTCCCTGCATTCAGCAGCGTAGAGTAGAGGTAGTTGTTTTTTCTTTAATTTAGTTAATTTTTCTTTCAAAGAGTCTTTTCTGTTGGGGCCAATACAATGTTCAATTTCAGTTTTACCCACAGTTTCATCAATCAAATAGAATTTGTAAATAATCTCTAAATGAATTACGGATTTTCCTTTTTTTAAGATACAATCCAGCTCACCTAATGTTCTTTTTTCTTTTTGAATTTGTACATTTTCGCATAAAATTGTAACATTATTTTGTTGTGCTAATTGATAAGAAACAAAACGTTCTATATACTTACCAAGTCTTAATTTTTCATCAATATCGATGTCTATTTTTGATGATGAATTTTCAATTTCAAATTGAGGTAAATGATAAACAGCATTATTTTTCCACAAATTTGGTGTTTGTAAAAAGCCCTCATATCTATTTTGGATGTCTTTATTTTTTTGATACATTGCAAAATCGAAGTTACAAATCTATTTTGTAACTTTAACTTCTAAACATCCAATTAATGCAGATAGAAAAATCCACATTTCAATTTTTAAAAGATTTACAAAAAAATAACAACAGAGATTGGTTTACAGAAAATAAACCAACATATGTAAAAGCACAACAAAATTCGAAAGATGTTTTTGCCGCCATTCATCATAATTTACAAATGCATGATGAAATTGAAAAATCTAAAATGATGCGTATTTATAGAGATGTGCGCTTTTCTAAAGATAAAACTCCTTATAAAAGCAGATTTGCTAATTCATATTCACGATTAGGAAAATCACTTAGAGGAGGTTATTTTATTTGTTTAGAACCACAGAATTCTTTTTTAGCAGGTGGATTTTGGGAACCTAATAAAGAAGATTTATTTAGAATTCGCAAAGAAATAGAGATGGATGCTTCTGAAATTCGTGGTATTTTAAAAGATCCAACTTATCAAAAGCATTTTGGAAATACATTTGAAAGTTTTGGTGAATTAAAAACAGCGCCAAGAGGTTTTGATAAGGATCATCCAGATGTTGATTTATTGCGTAAAAAAGGCTTTATAGCCACTAAAAAATTCACTGATCAAGAAGTGTTATCTGAAGATTTTGTAGCAAAAGTAGATGAGAGTTTTATAGCATTACGACCTTTTTTTAATTTGTTTAGCGATATTTTAACCACCAATTTAAATGGCGAACGTATTTAGATGTTTTAATTAAATTAGGTTATAATATTGTAAATGATGAATACCAATTAAAAAGGCTTATTGAAACAGATTTCAATAAGCCTATATTTTAAATTGATCGTCTTTTAGTTCTTGTATCTTTAACCGTTCGTTTTGCTGGTTTCTTTTTTAAGTCAGATTTTCTGTTGGTAAGATTTCGATCTCTTCGAACTTCGTTTCTGTCTACTTCAGTTCTCTTTAAATTTGTTGTAGATCTATCTGAAGATAACCTTCTGTTAGCATCATTTTTTCTGTATTCATTCGTGCTTTTTCGTCTTGCAGTGGCATTGTTATTTCTTCTAGAAGTATCAGATTTTCTTCTTTTAATAATAGTACTTCTGCCTCCAATTCTTGCATTAGGTTTGGCTCTGTAATAAAAGAAATTTCTATCTTCTCTAATTTGTACATAATTTCTTCTAAAAGAGTTATCTCTAAAAAAAACATCATTATACCCAAATACATCACCAAAATTTACATTGAAACGTATACCATTATCATAATAGAAGTTTCTTACATTGCCATAAAACATAGGTTGCCCCCATCTATCATATCGTACAGTTAAATCTCCTATATTTCTTACTCTATTTCTAAAATAGTTGATACGAATTTCTCCAATTCTAGTTACATTTCCTCTAAAATCATATCGTAAACGCACATTTCCTATTCTACGAATTCTACCTCTAAAATCCCTATCAATTCGTATTCTATTGTTTCTAAAATTGATATCAAAATCAAAATCACCATTGGTGAAAACGAAAAATTCAATTCCGTTTTCAAAGAAATTTACGGCGTTACTATAAGAATAATAATTTACCCCAAATTTGGTTGGTACATTTTCATTTTCTTTTGCTTTAACAGTGGTAACCATCAAAAACATTGCTATTGCTATGAGTATACCTTTTTTCATAATATATAGTTTTAAGGGTTTTGCCTACTCTAATTGCTTTTCGGCTATCGCATTTGTTTACATATTTTCAAAGAGCGTGCCAAAAAATTACAATAGTCATAAAAACAAGATTGATAATTTGTGTAAAAACCATAAAATGAGCTATTTATTTGGTTTTTATTATTTTTAAATTAAAGAAAATATCCTTGTAATATTTTTTATAAATTACGACAGATATTTAAAATAGATTAGATGATAAATGCTATTGTAAAAAACTTAGAAAAAGGAATTCAATTACTTCAAACGATTACAGATGAGCAATATTCTAATACTTCTATACCTCCTTATTGTTCTAGTATAGGATGTCATACTCGCCATATTTTAGATGTGTTTTCTTGTGTTTTAAATGGTTTTGAACATAAAAATATAGATCTTACAAAGCGTGAAAGAAATGAAATTATTGAACTTAAAACTACAAAAGGGATTGAATATTTTGAAGCAATAATTCATCAAATTAAAAATATTTCTATACAAGATTTAAATATGGAAGTAAAGGTAATTGACAATTTAGGGTTGGGTAATGAGCAGGCTTTTTATACCCTTGGTGCAATTTTAATGCAAGCACAAAGCCATGCTATTCATCATTATGCCAGTATTGGGTATCTTATTTATCAATTAGGTATTGAGTTGCCAGATACAGATTTTGGCTACAATCCTACAACACCCAATAAAAACTTAAGAGCTTCTTAAGCTTTATTTAATGCAATCGTTTAAAAATAAATGTGTTGTTATTCTGAATAATATACACCTCTAAAACATTTGTAGGATGTATAAATGCAAAAGTATCATTGACTTGAAATCGAATATTATCTAACTTAAACCTTCCCTCAAAGTCTTTGTTTCCGTTTACATCATATCTAGAAATAAGATAGGTAGTCTCATCAACTTGATTTTCAATAGCAAACCAAGCACCACTGCCAATACCACCTAACCAAGATCCTTTTTTTAATTCAAATTTCTCAGCATTTGGCAATTCTGTTCCAATTAAATTCAAAGTGGTATCAAACGTATTAAAAAACGAAGCTTTGTATTCTTTAATAATTGATCTGTTTTTATAAACTTCAATTTTTTGATGATGTACTTTATATATTTTGGTTGAATTAGTTCCTTTAATTACATTGCCAATAGGGCTTGGCGTAAATAAATTTGAGTTTTTTAATTTACGTTTTATTTTTTTATGATTGGTAGCTGCAATTATGGTATCTGTTACAAAACGAGCACAATTTGTACCTTTTTTTATAAATGCGCCATAAGGCAATTCTTTTTGAGTGATTAGATTTTTAATAAAAGTAATGGCTTTCAAATAATTTATTTCATCGTTTATACTTGCAATGAGTCGTCCAGAACCATGAGTTTTTTCAGGATGATTTTCTATCCACAATAAAATATCACGAAGATTTGTTAATTGATTATTCTTGAATTTAGCCTGGATAGGAACATACAATTCAGGGTCAGTTTCAACAGATCTTGTTCTTCCAAAACCGTTAGAAGTGATGTATCTCCCAAAATCAAAATATTGAATTTCAGTATTATTTTTTTGAATGAGTAGCAAAGCAGCATGGCCTGCTTGTATGGCATGTTCACTTCCAATACCAATTTTAGGCCATAATTTACTAGAAAATTCTCGGTAAGCAGGTCTTACAACAGTATCTGGATACGATAAAATAATAACAATTCCATCATTTTTTTGTTGATTTGTTTGCAATGATTTTTAATCTTTATTAAAAATTGCTTTTTGAAGTATACCAAAGGTTTTAAAAGCAAAATATATTGTAAAAATGACAACTAAACAGCTTAAAGCTAAAAATAAATAGGCAAAGTATATTTTTGGTGCTTCAGTAAAGTTGTCTATCGCTTTAAAACTCATGGTTATAATAATTGGGGAAACAATAAATAGAAGAATTAAAACTCCTAACCGAATTAAACCTTTCCCCAATAAAGTTGTATCTGTGCTCATTATTTATAGTTTTCTATAGCGTTTCTAACATTTCCGAATTCAGTCAATAATTCTTCCGCTTTTTTTAAGTCGATGTTTAATGCTTTTACTAACATTTTCTGACCTCTTTCTACCAATTTATTGTTAGAGAGTTGCATGTCTATCATTTTATTGCCTTTTACTTTTCCAAGTTGAATCATAGTTGCTGTAGAGATCATATTCAGTACCAATTTTTGAGCTGTACCAGCTTTCATTCTAGAACTTCCTGTTACAAACTCTGGGCCAACAATAACTTCAATGGGATATTGGGCCGTTTTTGAAAGCGGACTGTTTTTGTTGCAAGAAATGCTGCCTGTAACAATACCATGTTCATTACATTTTGCCAAAGCAGCAATAACATAAGGTGTTGTACCAGATGCTGCAATACCCACAACAACATCTTTGTCAGAAATATTGTGCTCTAGTAAATCTAGCCAACCTTGATTTTTAGAATCTTCTGCAAACTCAACAGCTTTTCGAATTGCAGTATCTCCACCAGCAATTAAACCAACTACTAGTTCATGTGGCACTCCAAATGTTGGCGGACATTCAGATGCATCAACAATACCCAATCTACCAGAAGTTCCAGCTCCAATATAAAAAAGCCGACCACCATTTTTTAGTTTTTCAACAATTTTGGTTGTTAAGTTTTCAATTTCAGGTAGTGCTTTTTCTACAGCTATAGGTACTGTTCTATCTTCATTATTGATATTGATTAACAACTCAGCAACCGTCATTTTTTCTAAATGATTGTATTTGGAATCTAGTTCTGTAGTTTTGGTAAAGCTCATAAAGTTACTTTAATTTATCAGAATTTAACAAAAACACAGCATTTGCCATAAATAATTTTCCATTGTCCCAAAAAGAACGGAATAATGGATTATCAACCATATAAACAATGCTTCCTCTTCCTTTTCTTTCTTCGCCAAATAATAATGTTTCTGGTAATTTTTCTAAAACCTTTACACCAGCAAAACCAGAAATACTTTTTGCATTTTCTGTTAAATAAGCAACATTACCATTTGGTAAATATTGGTATGCACTACTGCTTCTTTTTAAGGTAAAATATTCACTTGTATAGCCAAAAGCTAAAGGATGTGTATTATCTACTTTACTTTTAAAAATAGCACCAGCTATTAAATTATTGGCATTTTCCCTTTCTTGTGCTGCATAAGGTGTCATATTTGGTTTTTCATCATCCTTTTCTTCTTTATTTTCTTTTCGTTTTAAAGAGAATCCTTTTTTATCAGCAAAAGAGTTTAAGGCACCATCAATAGCAATTAAGGTTCCTCCAGAACGCACCCAGCTTGATAAATCCTCTAATGTATTTTTATTTAAAATACGACTGTAATATCCATTTGGTAAAATAATTACATCGTAATTGGAAAAATCTACACTACTAAAATAATCAGAATCAATAATGGTTAGTGGATATTGTAATTCGGTTTCGAAAAAATGCCAAATTTCTCCAAAACTTAAAGAAGAAGTGCCTTCACCAGAAAGTAAGGCAACTTTTTGTTTGTTAATTGGTTTTACAGAATACGACCCAAAGTCTACACCAGCATCAGAAAATCCAGATGGTGTTGTAGTAAGTTGACGCATATTCTTATCTGCAATTTGTATTAGTTTTTCATCAAAATCTTTTTGTTTGTTGTCGTTTCTTAAAATAATTAAAGAACCTCGATCAAAAGCAACCCCATTAGTGGTAAAAGGTTTTTCAGAAAAACGAGGTACAATACCATTTTTTAAGAGTTCTGCTAAAAAGGTAGCATCGTTTAAACTATTCCATTTAGCAATGTAAGCATAGGCAGTTTTGTCAATGTTATTGTCAAAACTAAATTTTTCGTCTTTAGAAATTGATGGAATACTCGTCTTTGAAGCAATTGCATGAAAACCATGAGCATAAGGAATAGACCAAGCAGTAATATCGTAAGTTAAAGAATCTAATATTTTTACTTTAGGTTCAAACAATACATTAACCATTTTTCCTTTAGGTTGATTGGTGTGAATCACAAGATCAGTTTCATCCACATTTAACTTTCCTTCTTGTAAAGTGTTATAAACATAACCTTTTACAGTGCCTTTTTTAGCATTTTGGTATGTAATTTCATGTTTGTCTAACAATAATTTTAAACGATTTATTTTGTCTTGATTATCATTTTTAAGCACAAAACTTTTATACTTTAAATCAGAGTTATCGAAATATTTTTTAAATTCAGAATTTAATTTTTCTGCATTTTGAGATGCAATTTCTACAGTAGATAATCCTGTTGTTTTATGATGAAGAGCTCTGTCTTTTAAAGTTAATACTTCACCTTCATCCGTTTTTATAGCTAAACCAGCGCGTCCATGGCCAGCTTGTTCATAAGTCATACCAATGGCTCCCATAAAGGTAGGGTAGGTGTCTCCATAACTTGGGTACAATAAATCGAAACTTTCTTTGGTAAAGTACAACCAACTTTCTTTATCAAAATATTTTGCGTGATTTTTACCAATTTCTGTTTGAAAATCGCGTTGCCAATCTGTAATAATTTCATGAAAAGGTGCTGCTGCAGGTGCAAAATAATAAGGACTATTAATACCTTGTTCGTGAAAATCTACATGAATATGTGGCATCCATTGATTATAAATTTTAATTCTTTGCTGGCTCTCTACTTGTGTTGCCCAAGCCCAATCTCTATTCAAATCAAATAAATAATGATTTGGTCTTCCTCCAGGCCAAGGTTCGTTATGTTCTTTAGCATCTTGATCAATATCAAAAGGGGTGCTTTTTACTTGATTATACCAGTTTACATAACGATCTCTACCATCAGGATTTATACAAGGGTCTAGAATAACAACCGTATTTTCTAGCCAAGCTTTTTTAGAAGTAACTAATTCGTAAAGCGTTAACATAGCAGCCTCTGTACTAGAAGCTTCATTTCCATGAACATTGTAGCTTAGCCAAACTATAGCTTTTTTATTGGCTGTTTTTTCTGATAGAATTCCGGTTTGAGAAAGGTTAGCTTTTCTAATATTTTCTAAATTATCTATATTCTCTTGAGATGAAATATAGCTAACATACAAAGGTCTGTGTTCATTGGTTTCTCCATATTTTTCTAGTTGAACATTCGTTAAAGTTTCGCTAACATATTTAAAATAGTCAACAACTTTATGATGTCTTGTAAAACGTGAGCCAATTTCGTAACCTAAAAAGGCAGAAGGCGATTGAATTTCTTGACCAATTACAGTGCTTAAAGAAAAAAGTGCAATGATTAAAAGCGATTTGATTTTCATTGATATTGATTTGAATTTCATCAAAAGTAAGGATTAAAACTCATTATATAAAGCGGATAAAAGTGAACATCGTTAAAAAAATGTTAGTTTGATTTTCTATCATCGACAGAATTTAAAATAGTTGTATTTTTAACAAATTTTAAACGCGATTTTATGAATTCTACAATTGATGCTGATTGTTGTAAAAAGTATGAGGTTATTTTATGAAAGTAACTCAAATCCCATTTCAAAAAACTGGTTTTTTTTCAAAAACTATGGTCGATTATTTAGATCAAAAAGAAAACTTACAACCATTTTACAATCAATTTCCTGATTTAGAAGGTTTCAAAAAGCAAATTTTAGAAAAGCAAAGTTCATTTTCAGAATCGTCGAGATTGATGTTGGCAGATGCTTTACAAAAGCAATACAAATCGGTCGCTAAATCAGCAAAAACTGCTAGCAATATTTCTTTGTTAAAAAAAACGAATACCTTTACCATTACTACTGGTCATCAATTAAATTTATTTACAGGCCCTTTATATTTTTTATATAAAATTATTTCTGTGATTAATTTAGCAGAAGAATTATCAGAACAATTCCCAAATCAGCAATTTGTACCTGTGTACTGGATGGCTACAGAAGATCATGATTTTGAGGAAATCAATTATTTTAATTATGATGGTAAAAAAGTAACTTGGAATAGAAAAGATGGTGGTGCAGTTGGGCGTTTTTCAACAGAAGGATTAGCGCAAGTTTTTGAAGTTTTCTCAGGGCATTTAGGAAATTCTAAAAATGCAGAATATCTAAAAAAACTTTTTGCAGACGGGTATTTAAAACATAATAATTTAGCAGATGCTACGCGTTTTATTGCAAACGAATTATTTGCGGAATATGGTTTGGTAATTGTAGATGGCGATGATGAAAAGTTAAAACAGTTATTTATTCCTTTTGTACAAGAAGAATTGCAAAATAAAACCTCTTTTACGGAAGTTTCAAAAACGATTACTAGTTTAGAAGAGAGCTATAAAATTCAGGTAAACCCAAGAGAAATAAACCTTTTTTATTTAGGTGGTGATTTTAGAGAACGTATTATTTTTGAAGATAATGTCTATAAAGTAAACAACACCGATATTTCATTTTCTAAAGAAGAAATTTTTAAAGAGTTAGATAAAAATCCGAAGGCATTTTCACCTAACGTAATTATGAGACCTTTGTACCAAGAAGTAATTTTACCAAATTTATGTTATGTTGGTGGAGGAGGAGAAATGGCATATTGGTTGCAGTTAAAAGATTATTTTGATGCAGTAAAAGTACCCTTCCCGATTTTATTGTTAAGAAATTCGGTTCAGGTGATCTCGGAAAAACAAGCTCGTAAACTTGCTAAATTAGATATTGATAAATCAGAAATATTTTTAGATCAGTACGAACTTATTTCTAAGAAAGTTGTTGAAAATACTGAGATCGAAACAAGTTTTAAGGATAGAAAACAGTTTTTAGAACAGCAGTTTATAGGGTTGAAAGAAGTGGCTAAAAAAACACATATTTCATTTTTAAATGCTGTAAATGCTCAAGAAAGAAAACAAATTAAAGGCTTAGAAAAACTTGAAAAACGTTTGTTAAAAGCAGAAAAGAAAAGACAAGCTGACTTGGTTGAAAGAATTACGAAACTTCAAAATGAATTGTTACCCAATCAAAGTTTAGAAGAAAGACAACGTAATTTTTCTGAATATTATTTAGAATATGGAGCTACGTTTATTAAGGTTTTAAAAGAAACTTTACATCCCTTAGATTTACAGTTTACAGTTTTAGAAATGTAACATTTTTATAACCCAATGTTTCCTGAAGCATTTAAGAAATCAAAATATATTTTGACAAAAAGAAGTGAACGCAGTTGATGAGATTGTGTTCAATCGTTCTCAGCTTCACACAAACAAACAAAAAATTAACAATGAAAGAAAAAGGACTTCACCCAAAAAATAAATTTAACAAAGGTTATAATTTTGAGGAATTAATTCAAAATAATCCGTCTTTAAAAGAGTTTGTATTTACCAATACTTATGGAGCCATTACGATTGATTTTTCGAATCCAAAAGCGGTAAAAGAACTCAATAAAGCCTTATTATTTTCTTTTGAAAGCATTTCTGTTTGGGATTTTCCTGATGAAAATCTCTGTCCGCCAATTCCTGGACGTTTGGATTATATACATCACTTGGCTGATTTATGTTCATCCGAAGAAAAAGAGATTACTATTTTAGATATTGGTACAGGTGCAACTTGTATTTATCCGCTTTTGGGTGTTGCAGCATACAATTGGAATTTTATAGCCACAGATATTGAATTAGATTCTCTAGATACAGCCCAAGATAATATTGATGATAATGGTTTCGATAAAAAAATACAATTGCGTCAACAGTTTGATGAGCAACATATTTTAAAAGGAATTTTAGAAGAGAATGATTCTTTTTCGGCTACCATGTGTAACCCGCCTTTTTATAAATCTGCTGAAGAGGCTAGAGGTGCAAATAGAAGAAAAACTAAAAATTTAGGGAACAGTGCAGTCAGAAATTTTTCGGGTAATAATAATGAACTGTGGTATGTAGGAGGTGAGAAAGCCTTTTTGCATAATTATTTGTATGAGAGTTCTTTATTTTCTAAAAAAAGCAAATGGTTTACAAGTTTGGTTTCAAAAAAAGAAAATGTTGAGAGCTTGCAAAAATCATCAAAGAAATTGGGCGTAAGAAACTTTAAAATCATTCCATTGAGCCAAGGAAACAAAGTGACAAGAATTGTTTGTTGGCAGTTTTAACGATATACAACATCGTTGATATTCCATTTTTTACAAATAAAATGCAAAATTACATACACTAACATGTGTACAAAAAGCAAACATAAAAAAGCGTATAAAGGCACTCCAAAAATTTGATAAGGCCAATAATAGGTCCAAACACCTAATTCAATCGTAATAACTTCGCCAAAAGCGGGTAAAATTAAGGCCAAGATAATGGCCAATATAATCTTATTTTTTTGAGTTTTATTTTTTAAAAGCGGAATTAAGTTGCGCTCTAATTTGTACAAATAATGAAAAGCCAACATCCAAGCAAAAGGCACCCACATAGGTATAGCTCTTGTTACTTTATGATATTCCCAATAACCGTTGGCAACTCCCCAAGTTTCACCTACAACACCACCAAAACCAGTTAAAAGCATACCCATTAAAAGTAACCAGTTTTTTTTTGTTTTTGGTTGTATAATTTCTTTATACACATTATGTAAAATTTTGATAACAAGAATAGCCGCAATTACGCTATCATATTCTTTTAAAAAACCGATAAAAACCCCTGCAACTACAAGTTTAAATAGAGCTTTTAAAACCTCTTTTGTAAACGCTTTTTTGTTAGTAATCAAATTTTAAAATTTTAATTTTCAAAAATAAAAAAACCGAAACAAATTGCTTCGGTTTACTATAGGTATTTATGTAGATTACAAATTAGGAATCACTAATTCTTGACCTGGATGAATTACATCTGGGTTTTTTAAGATATTTGTATTTGCTTCAAAAATAGCAACATATTTCATAGGTTTCCCATAATAATGTTTCGCTATTTTACCTAAAGTTTCCCCTTTTTCTACGGTATGCGTTGCATATAAAGATGTATCAGCCATTTTAATATCTGCTTTAATATCTGAAGGATTTTCTCCACCAACTTTTTTAATTTCGTCCCAAAGAAGATTTTTTTCGTATTGATTTTTGGCAACACCAGAAACATATAAAACTCCGTTTTCTTCTTTTACATCTCCGTCTTTAATTTCTAATTTTTGTCCTAAATCTAGTACACTTTGATATTTTGCTTTCATTTTTATATTGATTTTTTGTTATACGTATTTTTTCATTTTTATCTTACCGTTCTTGTATCATCAGTATAATACCCTTGTTGTGTAAGATCTCCATCAACTTCACCTCCTAATTTTTCTTTTCTTCTCTGTAAATAAATCTCTTCATAATCTTGTGTATAATGAGGAGAGGTTACCACATTTAAATCAAATTTTATGGTAGTAAAAACATCTTTTTCTGTGTTGGCAACAATGGTTATATAAAATTCTACATAACCAATGTTTTTGGCACTATCATAATCTAAAGTGATGAAACCAAAATCATCTTTACCAATAGAACCAGAAGGATAATCGATTTCTATACAGCCACAAGACGCTTGAACATCATAAATAATTAATGGCTCATTACCACGATTGTAAAATTTATATGCAGCTGTTAATTCAGAACCACGTAAAAGAGGGTAGTAATGACGCTCTGGATTTTCTATTTCCATTTTGGTCTTTCTAACCGTATTTATATCTGGTTTCCTAAATTCACAAGCACTAATGGTAAGAGCAAGTAAAATAAGTACTATTATATTTTTCATTATTGTAAATTTAATCAATTTTAATTAAATATAATTTCATCGCAAGCCATAGCATTTTTACCTTTTGTACTGTGTTTATGTATTTTAATAAGAAAATGATTTGGTAATTGTACATCATCTAATGCTTTAGGAAGCTCAATTGATGTTTCTCTTGTTTCAATTGGTATTGTGCTTGGTAGTAACTTTAATTTTTTAATTACTTTATAATCTGTATCTAAAATTTCTATAGCACTTGGGTAGTAAATGTTATGTTTTAGATCTTGTAAAAAAGAAAATGTTATTTTTTCTGCTTTAGCAATTCCTTCTTTATCAATTTTAAGTACCAAATCATCTATAGAGCTAATGTGCCAATTGGTATTGTAATCGTCTAAACCAAAAGCACCATCATTTAAGGCTTCTATTTTGGTGTAATCTTCATCTAATTTAGATAAAACTTCAAACTTTTTTTTATAAAAATAATGCTTTCTTTTATGATGTTTGTAAATTGATTTTCTCCAATTAGTTATATACTCTTCAATTTTATATTTTCTTTCATTATATGTTTTTAATCCAGAAGACCTGCTGTAATTGTTTAAATTATCTAATAATGATGTGATTTCATTTTTTACAATAATTTGTTGATTAGCATTTAAGATTCCATACCCATAAATACCTAAACCATAATTTCGCATAATTTCTAATTTTAGAAAGGTTAGGCCAGTAGCTAATTTTAGATATTCTTTATCAAATTTATTACTTTCGGTATAGGTATCAAATTCATTATAAAACTCAAAAAAAACTTTAGGATCTAAATATTTTCTAACAGTTTCATCAATACCACTGTAAATACTCAACTCTTTGTTACTTAATAAGAATGCTTCATCAATAAAAGTAAGGTAATTGGTAAGTAGATTCGCTAATTTCTTGGAATATTGATTGGAAAAGTACGTTGTAATTTCATCATCTATATTTATATCAACATTCCATAAAAGTTTAGCAAAAATGGTGGTTTTACAATTTTGAAAAGTGCTGTAACTATATTCACTGCCATGTAAAAACACACCATTTACACCTAGTTTTTTATAAAGTTTTAAGTTTTGTTGTGTGGTTTTTAAAGTGGGATAAATATCAAAGTAATTATCAAAATTTACAGTATAATCCCAGATGTAAACATTGTTTACATATTTTTTCCATTTTTTGATGTCACTATCAAACTGTTTAAAATTTTTGGTGTTTTGTATCGGGATTCCTTTTTGAATATCGATAGTACTATAAAATAAACCTGTATTTGTTTCTGTACTAAACTTAGGTACATTTTTTACGGTTACATAAGCAGCAGTAAAAAATGTAGATTTTCTGTTTTTTTGTGCTAATTTATTTAAAAAAGTAAATACAGCTGGTGCAGCATCTTTGGTGGTATTACCAACAGCTTTACAAGTATTACAGGTACAAACAATGTTGTTATCATTTGGCAGAATCATATACTTATTAAGTGCATGGTCGCTATCATAAATGTTTTTTACACTTTTATTTACATAATTAAATAAATCGCTACTTGTAAAGCAAAATTGACTTTTAACTCTTTTATTGCCAACTTTAGCATAAACAGATTCTGGTAATTGATATTCCTTGAGTATTTTTGGAAGATTATGCCCCCAAATACCCCATTCCAACTCTAAATAATTAGTTTTGTTCCAAGCTCTAAATTCTGGCTCAAAGTTTTGAGAATAATAAGGTTCTCTATATTCAAAACCTGGAGATTCACAGCTGTTAAAACGCTCTGGGGTTTCTATTTTTGATTGAAAAGGAGCAATACCTTCTTTCATTTTACTATAACTAAGTTCTGTGAATTTTTGAAAGAAATGGCTTATAGCATAGCCTAAATTTTGTGTTGACGAACCTTGAATAGTAATATTACCAGCCTTTTTATAAATACAAAAGTTGTCTTTTTGAGTAGGGTTTACTCTTAACAATATATACGTGTAGTTTTTATTTAAGCCATTACTCCTTTCAATTTGTAACGTTTCACCAGTTGCAGCTTTAAATTTGTTGTTAAAATCGGTAGCTAACTCAGTAACCAATTTATCTGCGGCTAAAGGAATATTTATTTTAGGTGCTATTTTATCTTCTTTAGAAAATAGGATTACTTTATTTTGAGCACAAGTTGTTAGGCTTAAAAAAATAATAATAACATATATGTATTTTTTAAACATCATAAAGTTAGCGCATTAAAAACTTTAAAATTTTGTGATAATTGAAACCGCTAAATTGTATTGGTTGATAAAAAGTAACGAATTACTATCTGTAATAGGACTCTTAAAGTTTATCCAAGACCCGTTAACTAATAGCATGGTTCTAGGCGAAATATTATGTCCATAACCAGCACCAACAAGTACATTAGAGAAATCTAAGAAAGCTGCTGCACCTTCTGGTAACTGATCGTTAAATGGTGCACTACCAAAGGAAGCTATGAAGCTTACATAATCTCCCTTAGCATTAACATTAATCCGTGTTTGGGTGGCAAAGTTAAAATAGGTAAATGCGTTATCTCTCATTAAAGATACTTTTGCATTCAGCCAAACATCTTCCCACGTTTTAGAGGCTCCAAGATTTAGCTGGAAAAAACTAATATCATTTTGTAAGTATAAATATCTAATACCTGCTTGTGCTTCATAACCATTATCAAGCCCTTTATAGGCATTACCATACAAAACAAATTTTGGAAAAAATTGGCTTCCAAATAATACACCAACATCTGCGTACAATTTAGGGTTAAATATTCTGGAATAATTTAAACCCGCTTGTACACCAACACCAGATCTTCTTGCAGCATAATTAACTGCGGCACCAAATGTGTTTTTTTCATCATATCTGTAATTGTATGCAATACTTGCTAAAGATGTACTAAAAGCTAAAGAATCTGAATTTGCTTGTGTGTATGTTGCTGCTAATTTATTTTTAAGTTTCGCTGCTTTTAGTGTTTCTAGAGCTTCATTCCATTTTTGTTTTTCAAAAGGGTCTGAAATTTCTCTAAATTGTTGATAGTAATATGCAGAATCGTATTCTTTCATCAATTCGAATACCAAACCTTTTTTATATTTTAAGAAATTATCATTGGGATACTTTTTAATTTTTTCATTAATAATTTCTAATGCTTCATCATTTGGTTTTTGTATGATGTACAAATTCACCATTCTTTGTAATGAATATTTTTCTGCTGGATTTAAGGAATCTGAAAGATGATAATCAGCTAAAGCCTCGTCAATATTACCTTCATCTTCGTTGTTTCTAGCTCTGTACCATAAAACTTCTGCTAAAGAGTTTTTGATTTTTCTATCGTATTTATATACCGTTTCTAACGAATCTAAAACAGCAATAGCCTCATCATATTGTTTGTTTTGTGCTAATAAACTTGAAAGCTTAATTTTAAAATTTTTGTTATTAGGATAAAAGCTTAGCGCACTTCTGTTGTAATTGATTCCTGTTGGATAATCTGGTATTGCAGATGACGCATTGATGGCTAAATTTAATAAATCTTTATTATCATTTTGTCTTGTTAAACCATCTTCAATAACTTCTAAAGCTTTTTCATAGCGTTGAATTTTCATCAAATAGCGTGCATATTCAACAGTTTGTCCAACGTAAATTCTAGGATATTTTTCACTTAAAGGATTACTTTGTTCTAAACCTCTAGTTATGTTTAAAGCATCTTCATACAAATCCATTTTAGCATACAAAGAAGACTTTCTTAATAAATGATCTGGATTATCTGGTTCTAAACCAATTAACTTATCAACTTGATCTGTAGCTTCATCATATTGCCCTAATTCTAAATAAATACCAAAAATTTGTTGTTCTGCTTCTTTGGTAAAATCTGGTGAAGAAACTAAATCTTCATATATTTCTAGTGCTAAATCAAATTGTCTATTTTCGACATAAGTTTTAGCTCTATTATACATTATTAGGTTATAATTGTAAGAAATATCAGTATCGTTTGGGTATTTTTCATGTAAACTAATAACTTCTTTTTCAAAGCGTTCTCTATCTTTAATTGGTCTGTACAATTCCATTAATTGTACTTGTAGTTTTTTGTTATTAGGACTTCTTTTGATTCCTTTCTTAAGAAAATATTCAGCATCACCATCAAAACCTTTACCCATAGCTTTGCTAATCACATAGTTTTGTGATTCTGAATTGCCATTTTGTTCTAATAACTTTTTATTGATTTCATATGGGTCATTATATTCATTAAAGCTAGCAGATTGCTGCATTAAATAAGGTAAAGTTTTAGCGTGTATTTGAGGAAAACGATCTATAGGTACATCAGTACCGTTTTTTATAAAAGCTATGGCTTCTTCATGTCTTCCTAAATCTTCTAATAAACCAATTTTCTTTTCTATTAACTCTTGGTCGAATTTTAATTCTAATAAAGCTCTGTTGGTAAATTGTAATGCGTATTCAGGGTTACCTTTAAGCATCTCATTACGAATTACCCCAATATATGCATCTTTATTGGTTGGATCATTGTCGATGACGGTTTTATAAATTTCGTTAGCATCATCGTAATTTTTTTCAGCAATGGCATTATTTCCATCATTAAGCATGATGTAATTATAATCATTCTGAATTTCAGTATCATCAGGATAAATTTGATATAACCTTTTTAAAGCACGTTCAGCTTCTTCAAAGTTTCCCATTTCTTTATAAATGAGTATTTTTCTTCTCCAAAACCCTCTACTGTAAGGTGTTATTTCTAACAATTCATTTAAAAAACAAATGGCATCAGAATATCTTTTAGTAGTATGTTCAATATTTACCAAATACTTTAAAACATCAATATCTTTTCTTCGTCTTTCATACACTTGTTTTAAAACATATCTAGCAGTATCGTATCTACCTAGTTCTATATTGGATTTACCTAAAAGTACCTTTAAATCTAAATCATCTGGAGCTAATTGTAACCCTCTCCAACTCATTTTTGCTGCACGTGTAAAGTTTTGTTCAGCAATGTCTTTTTTTGCTTCTTCAAAATATAAATCGGAAGAATCAAATTGCTCTTGGGCAAAGCTTTTAAATTGTGATACCACTACCACAATAAGAATTAAAATGGACTTATTTATTTTCATAATAAGTAACTTATGTTTTTATAGGCTCAAAATCTGAGCCAGAATTTTTATTTTTCTTGAGTCTGTCGAAAATACTTGATTTTTTTTCATCAGAATTATTTGATGAATTTCCACCATCATTATTACTGTTGTCATTGCCATCAGATTTTTTCTTTTTATCATCTTCATTATCAAACCCTTGTCTTGTCATTGTTCCCCAAGCTAATTCTCGAGAAGTAATGTAACTAAAATATCCTTTTAAAGAGAAAAACATAATCATTGGGTGATAAATGAAAGGCTCTATAAATGCTGTAATAAATAGAGAAAGTACTTCTCTTGTTGTATTGTAATATTTAAATGTCATCTGATCCCAAATAATTACAATAGATGAAATCATTATTGCAAACGTGTAAGAATACAATAGTATTAATGGTGCAAAATTCCAGTTTACATATCCATAAAAAAGTAAGAAAATTGAAAATAAAATTCCAAAAGCTTCTATGATTGGTGCTAAGAATTCAAATATAAAAATATATGGAAATGTAATTAAGCCTAACCTTCTATAACTTGGGTTAAATAAAATTTTTCTGTGATCGCTAAACATTTGAAATAGTCCACTGGCCCATCTTGTTCGCTGTCTACTTAAAATCTGGATATTGGGAGGGCCTTCAGTCCAACAACAAGATAAAGGTATATAACCAATTTTATAGTCTAGTTTGTTGTTCATCATATGAGCAGCCATTCTTGTTAACATATCCATGTCTTCTGCATGCGAATCTGCACCATATCCACCTGCTTTAATAGCAATATCTTTATCGAACATTCCTAAACCACCAGAAACATTGGGTACAGAATTAATTAATTCCCAACCCATTTTACCTAATAAATAAGATCTAATATATTCTAGTTCTTGAAAACGTGGAATTAATGCTTTTGGTGGTCTTACTCTAGTAATAATTCCTTCTTCAATTTCGCAATTGTTAGACATTCTAAGTGTTGCCCCCACAGCAATGACTGTAGTTTTAGAACTTAAAATTGGCTTAATCATTTTTGTAAGCGTGTTCCTTGCCAAAATACAATCTACATCAGTATTTAAGTAATATGGGAATACAGAAGCATTTAAACCCGCGTTAAAAGCATCTGCTTTTGTACCACCATTTTCTTTATCGATAATGGTAAGAATGTCATACTTTGGGTTTTGTGATTTAAAAGTTCTTTTGTAGGGTTTGGTTTTAATTTTCTCTACATACGCAAAGGGCGCTTCAACCAAATCAAATTCTTCAATAAGCAGTTTTAAGGTGTCATCTTTACTACCATCATTAACAATAATTACCTCAAAAAGTGGGTAGTTTAAAGTTAATAATGATTTAACGTTTACAATGATTGTTTTTTCTTCATTATACGCTGGTGCAATTACAGATATTCCTGGTGCTAACTCAGAGTTTAACAATTCTTCATCATCTATATCTGTGTTGTAACTTTTATATCTATTTATGGCTAAAAAAGAAAATATAGCTAGTATTATGTAACTTAAAATTAATGAAGTTGCATAAAAAAATATAAAATACTCATAAATTGTTACAAAAATTTCAAACATCTATTTGTATTTAATTAATGGAGTTTCAATGTGCTCTAAAATAATTTGATCAAAACCTTTCAAAGTACTTTTTAAATTTTGAAAAGCTATTTTACCCTCATAACTATAGTTAAGTATTGCGTCTGCAATAATTTTTTTAGTATCGATGTTGTTAGAATCTTGAAAAATATTTTCTAAAAAATTTAAAGACTTTCCTGTATTGAATTTTCTTATTGTTTTTATAATGGCAACTTGGCACAATTCTGGCTCAGTATAATACCTGTCAATTAGCTCTTGTTCAGTTTCAGTAATATTTAATTCTCCTAATGTTAAAATTGCTTCTGCTCTTACTAATTCGTTATCATCTTCAAGTTTTTCTATTAAAATTTCGTCTATACCTTTTTGCTTAAAAAAGCCTACCATTTTAATTAGAAACACTACAAGAGAATCATTTTTTGAATAGTTGATCCATTTTCCTAAACCTTCTAAGTTACCTCTTTCTTTTTGAAGTTGTAGATATTGCATTAACTCAATTTCATCCCATTTACTTAAGTTTCTATCAAATTCATCAAAAAATCGGTAAGGATCATTAGAACTTAAGGCAAGGTGAGAGTTCCTTGCTTCACTACGAATCATTTTGTTTTTACTGTAGGCATATCTTAAAATTTTTGAATCAAACTTATTTAAGTCTAATACAAACGCTTCTTGAAATGCATCAATTTTTTCACTGTTGGATCGCGAATCAAATTTACGCTCTAAGTGTTCAACTATACCTAATGCACTTATAATTAATGGATATTTTTCTGATTCTTTATCATCATTTTTAAAATCAACTAAAATACTAACTGCTATATCTAAAGATTCTCTATTTACTTCATCAACAATATCTTCGAATTTAGTAAAAACTTCTTGTTCTGTATAGTTTTTATCGGTAAAAAGAATATCATCAAACAATTTTATAATTTCAGGAACACTATTTTCGAGTGTTTTCTGCAATCTATTGTGTCTTCTTCTTATCGTGTAAATAGTTATCATAAGAGCCAAAGTAGCTATTATAAAAACCATTGTTAATACAATAGTAATTTGTATAATAAGAGGAAAAGTCTTTATCTTATAGATAAAAGAAAGAAACCACTCAACGAAACCCATTTATATAATTTAAATTTTTATAGTCGTTAAAGTGAGGGATTTTTTAATATATAACTTACAGCAAATCTAACAAAAATATCTGCCTAAGTGTATTGTTTTTCTTTCAAATAACAATAATTATAGGTGAATCACCTCATCATAAGCATCAGCCACAGCTTCCATAACTGCTTCACTCATGGTTGGGTGAGGATGTATTGCTTTTAATACTTCATGTCCTGTTGTTTCTAATTTTCGCCCAAGTACAGCTTCTGCTATCATATCTGTTACACCAGCACCAATCATATGGCATCCTAACCACTCGCCATATTTAGCATCAAAAATTACTTTTACAAAACCATCAGGTGTACCAGCTGCTTTAGCTTTACCAGAAGCAGAGAAAGGAAATTTACCTACTTTTAATTCGTAACCTGCCTCTTTTGCTTTAGCTTCTGTTAAACCAACAGATGCAATTTCTGGAGTTGCGTAAGTACAACCAGGTACATTGCCATAATCAATTTTTTCTGTATGTAAGCCAGCTAATTTCTCAACGCAAGTAATTCCTTCAGCAGATGCAACATGTGCTAAAGCTTGTCCTGGAACAACGTCTCCAATGGCATAATAACCAGGAATATTTGTTTGGTAATAATCGTTTACTAAAATTTTATCTCTATCAACAATAATTCCAACATCTTCTAAACCAATATTTTCGATATTAGATTTGATACCAACAGCAGACAATAATATATCTGCTTCTAGAGTTTGTTCTCCTTTTTTTGTTTTAACAGTTGCTACTACACCTTCACCAGATGTATCAACTGATTCTACAGAAGAATTAGTCATTATTGTAACACCAGCTTTTTTCATTGAACGTTCAAATTGTTTAGAAATGTCAATGTCTTCAACAGGTACAATATTTGGCATATATTCTACAATAGTTACTTCTGTACCCATTGTATTGTAAAAATGTGCAAATTCAACACCAATAGCACCAGAACCTACAACAATCATAGATTTTGGTTGTTTAGGTAAGGTCATTGCTTGTCTGTAACCAATTACTTTTTTACCATCTTGAGGTAAGTTTGGTAGTTCTCTAGAACGCGCTCCTGTAGCAATAATAATGTTATCTGCACTATATTCTGTAACGGTTCCATCTTCTGCTGTAACATCTACTTTTTTACCAGTTTTAATTTTACCAAAACCATCTATAATGTCGATTTTGTTTTTTTTCATTAAAAATGCTACACCTTTGCTCATTCCATCAGCTACACCTCTACTGCGTTTAATAACAGCGTCAAAATCTTTATCAATAGCTTCAGCTTTTAAACCATACTGATCTACATGTTTTAAATAATCATAAACTTGAGCAGATTTAAGTAATGCTTTTGTTGGGATACATCCCCAATTTAAACAAATACCTCCTAAAGATTCTTTTTCTACAATTGCAACTTTAAAGCCTAGTTGTGATGCTCTAATTCCTGTTACATATCCTCCAGGTCCACTTCCAATAATAATGATATCGTATTTCATGTTTTTATTTATTTAATTTTAAACGAACTAAAATTAAGATTTAAATGTTAAAGTATGTTAAAAAAAGTTCAAATCTAATTATAATTTGTTTTGATTTCAAGTTATGAACTAATATATTTAAATTTTAATGAATTTCTTACTTTTGCCTATAGATTTTAAGATATTACATTCTTTTAGGTACTTTAATTCCTAATAATGAAAATGCAGATTGTATAGTTTCTGCAACTTTTTTTGATAATTGTACTCTAAATATTTTTATATTAAAATCTTCTTCTCCTAAAATAGATACATTTTGATAAAAAGAGTTGAATTCTTTCACCAAATCATAAGTGTAATTCGCAATTACTGCTGGTGAATAATTTTCAGCAGCTTGCTGAATAACATCAGGATAAATCTCTAGTTGTTTTAACAATTCTTTCTCTTTTTCATGTAAATCTATGGCAACTGGTTTTGAGTAATCAAAATTTGACTTTCTGATGATAGATTGAATTCGGGCATAGGTATATTGAATAAAAGGCCCAGTATTTCCTTGAAAATCTACAGATGATTTTGGGTCGAATAAAATTCTTTTTTTAGGATCAACTTTTAAGATAAAATATTTTAACGCACCTAAACCTATGGTTTTATATAAATCATTTTTTTCTGCATCAGAATAGCCATCTAATTTACCTAATTCTTCAGAGATTTCTTTGGCTGTACTTGTCATTTCTACCATTAAGTCATCAGCATCAACCACAGTACCTTCTCTTGATTTCATTTTTCCAGAAGGTAAATCTACCATTCCATAACTAAGGTGATGTAGTTGTTTAGCCCAATCAAAACCTAGTTTTTTTAGGATTAAAAACAATACTTGAAAATGGTAATCTTGCTCATTACCAACAGTATAAACCATTCCACCAACATCTGGAAAATCTTTTACACGTTGAATGGCTGTACCAATATCCTGTGTCATGTAAACTGCAGTACCATCAGAACGCAATACAATTTTTTCATCTAAACCATCTTCAGTTAAATCGCACCAAACAGAACCATCTTCTTTTTTATAAAAAACACCTTTTTCTAAACCTTGCTGAACTACATCTTTTCCTAATAAATAAGTATCACTTTCGTAATATAAAGTGTCAAAATTAACACCCATATTTTTGTAGGTTGTATCAAAACCAGCATAAACCCAAGCATTCATAGTTTCCCAAAGTGCAACTACTTTTTCATCTCCAGCTTCCCATTTTTGCAGCATTTCTTGTGCTTCTAATAAAAGTGGTGCTTGTTTTTTTGCTTCTTCTTCAGTTTTTCCTTCGGCTATTAATTGAGCAATTTCTTTTTTATATTCTTGATCGAATTTTACATAATAATTACCAACCAATTTATCGCCTTTTAAGCCTGTAGAATCTGGTGTTTCTCCATTTCCAAATTTTTCCCAAGCCAACATCGACTTACAAATATGAATTCCACGATCGTTAATAATTTGTGTTTTATAGACTTTTTTACCGGCAGCTTTTATAATTTCTGCAACAGAATAGCCTAATAAATTATTACGAACATGTCCTAAATGCAAAGGTTTGTTGGTATTGGGTGATGAATATTCAACCATAACTGCTTTTTCATCAGTTTTTGGAGATATAAAACCGTAATTAGCATCTTGGTAAATGGAGTTGAAAAAATTTAGGTAATAGTTATCATCAATCACTAAATTCAAGAAACCTTTTACTACATTAAAATTGCTGATTTCAGCAACATTTTCAACAATATAATTCCCTAATTCTGAACCAATTTGAACAGGGTTTCCTTTTTTGTAACGTAACATTGGGAAAACAACCACAGTAATATCGCCTTCAAATTCCTTTCGAGTTGCCTGGAATTCTACACTTGGAATTTCTACATCATATAAAGCTAAAAAACCTTCTTTTACTTTGGTTTTTATAATGTTCTGTATGTTCATTACTTGTTTAAAATTGGTTTGCGAAAATACATAAATTTAGTGTAAATTTTATGAGAAATAATTGTATTTTTCGTGAATGCAAAAACTCTTAGAACAATTGCCTGAATTAGCTGAAGAAGCTAAGAAAGAAAACAAAAAATATTTTGCCAATTTAAGACGCAGAACGCCCAAAAATTTGGATGTAACAATGCAAGATTTACATACTAAAGAATTTGAAAAAACAGATTGTTTAGCTTGTGGAAACTGCTGTAAAACAACGAGTCCGATATTTACAGAGAAAGATATTGATCGGATTTCTAAACATTTAAAACTTAAAGTTGCTGATTTTATTAATCAATATTTAGAAAGAGATGAAGACGATTTTATGGTACTAAAAACGGCTCCTTGTTCTTTTTTAGATGAATCTGATAATACTTGTTTTATTTACGATGTAAGGCCCAAAGCTTGTGCAGAATACCCTCACACAGACAGGCGAAAGTTTATTCAAATTACAGATTTAACAATTGCAAATACTTTTATTTGTCCAGCAACATATAATATTGTGGAGGCTTTAAAAAAAGAAATTCCTTATAGTTACAAAATAAAAAAGAGAAGAAAGTAAAACGAAATTTTACTAAAAAGTAGACTATGCATGACAAAATTGAAGAACTAGAAAAAGAAAATCTACAACTAAAAGAGCGAATAGCAAAACTTGAAAATCCAAAGAAATTCAATAAAAAGAAGTGGAAGTTTTTGGTAAACTTTACAGCTACTTTTATTGCTGGTAAAAATCTAAAAACTAGTATTTATAATTCCATTCAAGAGTTTAATGAACAAAAACGAATTTCATTACAAACCACATCAGATTTAATTGCAAGCATTGTAAAAAGGTTAACTAGAATTGGGGTAGTAGCTTTATTGATTGCACTGCTACCAACTACTTTAATGATTTATCAAAATCATTTGTTAAAAATTCAAAATAAAAAAATACAAGAGCAAACTTATTTGGCAGAGGCTTCTAGAAGATCAGCTCAAATGTTTATTATGGGTGATATTTTAAGTGATATCAATACCGAGCTTGAAACCAAAAAGAGTAGAAAACTATCTAAAACTTTAGTAGGTAGAATTGTAGGATTAAGTAGGGCAATGAAACCTTATCGATATTTGGTGAATGACCAACTCATAGATAAGACTATAAGCCCAGAAAGAGGTCAATTACTAATTACGCTTTGTAAAAGTGATATAAGTGCCTCTTTTTTAGAGGATAATATTTTGCAAGAAAGTGATTTTACAAAATCTGAACTAAAAGGAGCAAATCTATACAGTGTAATTTTAAGGGGAATTAATTTAAAAGATGCAGATTTATCGAATGCAGATTTAGTAAAAGTGGATGCTAGAAGAGCTCGTTTTGAAAATACAAATTTTCAAAATGCAGATTTAGGATATGCAGATTTAAGTTACACAAAACTAATCAATGCCAATCTTTCTGAAGCAATTTTATTAAAAACAAAATTTAATAAAGCAGATGTAACAGATGCAATTTTAGACAACGCTATTGTTGATAGAGCTGATTGGTTGACGTATTTAAAAGACGAATTAAAACTAAAAGGTGCAACACAGTTGTTTGAAAATTACGAGGTTGATAGTGCTTATTCTAAAGTTTTTGATGCAAAGGTTTTGACGGTTTTAAGAAAGTAGGTTAAAGTGGACGCTAAGTTTTAAGATTTTAATTATATATCAAATAACGTTTCCTAATTTTCTGGAAAGCCACCAAATCTTTCTTCCATGTTTTTTTAATTTCTTTAGCTGATAAACCTTGTTCAATTTGTTGTTGTAAAATGGTGTTACCTGCATGGATAGTAAACGTACTACCAAAGAATTTTTCATTTTTAGGTGTTTTTTGATAGGCATCAATTAACCATTTTAAATTAATTTCAGATAATTTTTCTTCCTGAGATAAGTCTACACCAAAACAAAGTTTGTTTTTATGTTTAGGGTATTTTGAACCAAAATTAGCTTTTGGAGTGTAGCTAAATTCAACTTTAGGAAAAAAAGGCGCTCCATATCTTTGAAATTGAAATTCTGTCCCTCTACCAGCATTTATAGTAGTTCCTTCAAAAAAACCTAAACTAGGGTAGAGGTTTATACTTTTATCATTTGGTAAATTAGGAGATGGTCTAATTGCTAAACTATATTCAGAATTGTGTGTATAGTTTTTTAAAGGAATTACTTTTAAATTGCATTGAACTCCATTTTTTAGCCATTTTTCTCCATTTATCATTTTGCCATATTCGCCAATTGTCATTCCATAAACTACAGGAACAGGATGTTTACCTACAAAGCTTGAATGTTTTTTTTCTAAGATTGGGCCATCAATATAATGCCCATTTGGATTGGGTCTGTCAAGAATTATCACTGAAACGTTATTTTCTGCACAAGCTTCCATCACATAATGTAAGGTAGAGATATAGGTATAAAATCGAACACCAACATCCTGAATATCAAAAACAACAACATCTATACCTTGTAACTGTTCATTTGTAGGTTTTTTGTGTTTTCCATGAAGTGATAAAATGGGTAAACCTGTTTTTGAATCTGTACCGTCTTTTACATCTGCGCCTGCATCTTCTTTTCCTCGAAACCCATGTTCTGGAGCAAATACTTTTTTAACATGTATGTTTTTATAGTTATTAAGAAAATCGACTAAATGATATTGTACATTTTTAGATCCCATAACATTAGGAGCAATTTCTGCTCTTTCTAAAACAGATAAAACCGAGGTTTGATTGGCAACAATGGCTATATTTTTTCCTTTTAATTCGTTAAGGTATACATTTGTTCTTTCAGCTCCAGTTATTATTTCTAATTGCTTTTTTTCCGCACTCAAATCTCTATGCTCAACATGCTGAACTTGTTTAGCACAAGAAATCAGCTGAAAATTCATCATTAAAAATAAAAATAAATAGGTACTTTTACGAAGGTTTAAAAGAGTCATCAATTTGAATTACGAGTTATTTATTGCAAAACGCATTATTACTGGCAAAAAGTATAAAAATAGTATTTCATCACCAATAATAAAAATTGCAATCACTGCAATTGCATTAGGAATTATAATTATGCTTATTGCAGTAGCTACAGGTGCAGGACTACAATATAAAATCCGCGATAAAATGGCAGGTTTTAAAGGGCATATTCAAATTGTGAATTACGATAACAATAATTCTGAAGTTTCTACAACACCGATAAAGAAAAACCAAGATTTTTATCCGAAATTCAAAAATATTTCAGGTATTAAAAATGTGCAAGTTTTTGCGAATAAAGGAGGTATTTTAAGAACTAAAACCGATTTTGAGGGTATCATTTTTAAAGGAGTTTCTACAGATTACGATTGGTCTTTTTTTAAAGAATATTTAATAGCAGGTAAAGTACCAGATTTTAATCAACCAAGAACAAGAGAAGTTTTACTCTCAGAAACTGTGGTAAATCGTTTACAATTAAAATTAAATGACACTATTTTAGCTACTTTTTTAAAAACCTCAATGAGTAAATTGCCATCAAACAAAAAATATATTGTTTCTGGTATTTACAATTCGGGTTTTGCTCAGTTTGATAAAAGTGTAATGATTGGTGATATTAGAGAGGTGCAAAAACTCAATAAATGGTCGGAAAATGAAGTAGGTGGTTTTGAGGTTTTATTAGATGATTTTGATGAAATTGATGCAAAAGGTGATGAGGTATATCAACAAATAGGTGCAACATTAAATAGAAAAACCATTGTTGATGCTTACCCAAATGTTTTTGAATGGATTAAATTATTTGATAATAATGTTTGGTTTATCATCGCTATTATGATTGTAATTGCAGGTATTAATATGATTACTGCATTACTGGTTTTAATTTTAGAAAGCGTACAGATGATTGGTATTCTTAAGGCTTTAGGAAGTTACAATACCAGCATTCGAAAAATATTTTTATACAATGCTTCTTACTTGATTTTAAAAGGCTTGTTTTGGGGTAATATTATTGGTTTATCAATTATTGGGGTTCAATATTTTTTTAAAGTGATTACGCTTAACCCAGAGACTTATTATGTAACAACAATGCCTGTTTATCTCTCTATCACCGCTATTATTTTACTTAATTTAGGAACCTTGTTGTTGTGCTTTTTAATGTTGATTTTACCTTCTTATATCATCACAAAAATAGAGCCATCAAAATCTATTAAGTTTACATAGAAGTATGGCAAGTATATGCTCACAGCGATATGAAAATAGTAAAGAAAATATTTAAATGGGTTTTATATGTACTACTTATTCCAGCAACATACATAATTGTTTCTTTAATTCTCTCTTTAATTACAGTTGATAGAATCGAGAATAATGAAAGTTCTGAAAAACTGATATATTTAACTACAAATGGAGTTCATTTGGACTTTGTAATTCCAATAGAAAATGTAGACAGTTTAGTGTTATCAGGAGTAAAACATAACAATATCGATAAATATTTATCTTTTGGTTGGGGAGATGAAAACTTTTATATAAACACACCAACTTGGGGAGATTTAACTTTTAGCAATGCTTTTAAAGCAATGTTTTTAGAAAGTTCAACCTTAATGCACGTAACTCGTTATAGACAGAAACGATTAGATTGGATTCAAATAAAAGTTACAGAATCTGAATTACGAAAACTAAACAATTATGTGCTGAATACATTTGAGGTTAATGAAAACGGAATGAAAATACTACTTGAAAATAAAGGTTATTCTTTAATAGACGATTTTTATAAATCAAAAGGAAGTTATTCTTGTTTTAATACTTGCAATAGTTGGGTGAATAAGGGGTTTAAAGAAAGTGGATTAAAGTCTTGTTTATGGACACCTTTCGATTTTGTATTGCTAAAAAAATATAAATAAAAGTACGTTTGCTAA
>NZ_CBFHZT010000019.1:0-58909 GCF_965660385.1 Polaribacter sp. | reverse complement strand
ATGAAATAAAATCAGATAGAGCATATAGTAAGTATTATCCTTGGCACTATGTGAATATGGGTTTAAATGAAACTTATGAAGCGTCTGATAAAAATCCACAAGGAGATTTAGTAACAGGTATACATAAATGTATCGCAGTTTTAAAAGACAAAAATAGTTCTGATGAAGAAAAATCTTTTCACTTAAAATTACTAGTTCATTTTATTGGAGATTTGCATCAACCTTTACATATTGGACGAAAAGAGGACAAAGGAGGTAATGATTTTCAAGTGCAATGGTTTGGAAAAGGAACTAATTTGCATAGTGTTTGGGACAGTAAAATGATCGATGATTATAAAATGAGCTATACTGATTTAGCTGAAAATGCCATAGATTTATCTAAAAAACAGATTGAGGCCATAGAAAAAGGTTCTATAATTGATTGGGTTCATGAAGTTCATGAAATTACAAAAGAGGTTTATAGTTCTGCTAAAATTGGTGAAAATTTAAAATACAGATATTCATATAATCATTTTGGAACGGTTAGAAAACAGTTACAAAAAGGAGGCATCCGCTTAGCAAAAGTATTAAATGATATTTTTGATTAAAACACTGATAATCAATTTTAAAAAGTTCTCTTAAACCTAGTTTAAGAGAACTTTTTTGTTAATAATGCGTTAATTATTCCTAATGTATTTTAAAATGATGTAATTTTATAATTATGAAAAACATACTTTTCTTTTTGTCTTTTTTATTATTGTTTTCTTCTTGTAAAAAAGAAGATGCAAAAGATACTACAACTAAGATTTCTGCTGATGAATCACAAAAAGTTACATCCGTAAAAACCTATAATTATACTCAATTAAAACCTTTCTTAGAAAAACAAGATGACAAAGTTTATGTGGTTAATTTTTGGGCAACTTGGTGTGCACCTTGTGTTAAAGAATTGCCTTATTTTGAAAAAATACATAAAGAATATGTAGGTAAAAATGTAGCTGTTTTATTGGTAAGTTTAGATTTTCCTAAACAAGTTGAAAAAAAATTAATACCATTTATCAACAAAAAGAAAATAAAATCTAAAGTATTGCATTTTGATGATGTAAACGAAGATTATTGGATACAAGCCATTGATAGTAATTGGAGTGGAGCATTACCTGCAACCATTATTTACAATAAAAATAGCAGAAAGTTTTATGAACAATCTTTTGATTATGAAACTCTAGAAAACGAGTTAAAAACCTTTTTAAATCCATAAATTATGAAAACAATTAAATTTATATTATTATTTGCAGTAATTGTATTGACTACTGCAGCATTTACATTAAAAACAGATAAAGGTTATGCTGTTGGTGATACTATTGAAGATTTTAGATTAAAAAATGTAGACGATACTATGGTTTCTTTAGCTGATTATGAGGATGCCAAAGGGTTTATTATTATTTTTACTTGTAATACATGTCCTTATGCAGTAGCCAATGAAGACAGAATTATTGCTTTAAATGATACTTATGAGGATGAGGGCTTTCCAGTAATTGCTATTAATCCAAATGATCCAGCTGCTGTTCCAGATGATAGTATGGCAAAAATGAAAATTAGAGCAAAAGAAAAGGGCTTCAATTTTCCGTATTTATTAGATGAAGGTCAGAAGGTATATCCAAAATTCGGGGCAAGCAAAACTCCTCATGTTTATATTGTAACCAAAAAAGATATGAAAGTTCAATACATTGGTGCAATTGATGATAGTTCAAGAAACCCATCAGCAGTAACCGAAAAATATGTAGAAAATGCTGTTGAAGCCTTACTAGATGGGAAAAAAGTTGAGAAAACTGAAACAAGAGCTATAGGTTGTTCTATTAAAACCCTATAAATCAATCCTCACTTTTTAAAATACAGGCATCTATTTTTAGATGTCTTTTTTTTGGTTTAATGTTTCCTTAAATCACTTGTATTTATTAGGTTTTTGTGCTTTTTTGTATGGTTTTTGTATGGTAAAATATCCTATAATCACAAGGAATCTATACTATTTTAATTTTCTGTATGGTTTTAATATGGTTTCATTTTCGCCTTAACATTTTTAGTATGTATACATTTATAGCATAAATAATGTATTCACTAAAAACAAGAGAAATGCGAAAACTTCTAACTGTACAAAATTTAAAATTATTTTTAACTTTAGTTGTAATATTTATTGGTGCTCAAACCATAAAGGCAGGTAATGAATTTGATAATAATCAGCCTACAACAAATGCGCCAACTCCACCAGAACGTAAAACATTAGATGTCATTTCAATTTTTAGTGATGCGTATAATAATATAACAGGAGCTAATTATAATCCAGATTGGCAACAAAGTGGACTTACTTATGCGAATACAGATTTTCAACCTACAGGTTCAGGAAATTCAGTATTGGCCTATGTTAATTTTAATTATCAAGGAATAGAATTTAATTCGATTCAAGATTTAACTGCTATGGAATATTTGCATTTAGATATTTGGACCGTTAATGGAGTAGTACCAAGTATAACTGTCATCAGTTCCGGTTTAGAGATTCCTCATACACTTGAAAATAGTGATGGTCAATGGAAAAGTTTAGAAATTCCTGTTGCTGGTATTACAGGAGATATTACAAAAGCAATTCAATTAAAATTTACGGGAGGTAATGGAGTTACCACTGATATTTATGTTGATAATATTTATTTTTATAAAGAAGCAACAGCATCAGGAAAAGATGCTACATTAAGTGCTTTAGAAGTAGACGGGAATTCTGTTGAAGAATTTTCACCAAATACAGAAATTTACCAAATGGCTCTACCTGGAGGTACAACCCAAATTCCTCAAATTACTTTTGCATCAACTACAAATCCATCAGCTACAACTTTAATAACTCAAAGTACTTCAATTCCTGGAGATGCTTCTGTTTTTGTAACCTCTCAAGATGGATCAACAACAAAAACATATAAAGTTTCTTTTTATATTGGGGCACCAAACACAAATGCACCAACGCCACCTAATAGAGAGCCATTAGACGTTATTTCAATTTTTAGTGATGCCTACAATAATATTACAGGGGCAAATTACAATCCTTATTGGCAACAAAATGGATTTAATTCGGCTAATCCAAATTTTCAACCTACAGGTTCAGGAAATGCAGTATTAGCATATCCAAATTTTAACTATCAAGGTATAGAATTCAATTCAGTTCAAGACCTGACATCTATGGAATATTTACATTTAGATATTTGGACAGTGTATGGTGTTGCCCCTAATATTACTGTTATAAGTTCTGGAGCAGAAATTCCGCATTCAATTTCAAATAAAGATGGTCAATGGCAAAGTGTTGAAATTCCTGTAGCTGGCATAACAGGGGATATTACAAAAGCAATTCAATTAAAATTTACTGGGGGTGATGGTTTTACTACAGAAATTTATATCGATAATATTTATTTTTACAAAAGTCCTACATTAACTGGTAAGGATGCTACGTTGAATAATTTACAAGTTGATGGGGCACAAGTTGCTGGATTTTCACCAAATTCTGAAACTTATTTAATGGCTTTACCAGGAGGCACAAACCAAGTACCACAAGTTACTTTGGCTACTACAACAGATGCGGCTGCTACAAGAGTAATTACACAGGCACCTTCTATTCCTGGAGACGCCACTATTGTGGTAACTTCTCAAGATAAATCAACTACTAAAACCTATAAAGTATCCTTTTTTATTGGTGCACCCCATGTAAATGCACCAACACCACCTTCACGAAACTCATTAGATGTAATCTCTATTTTTAGTGATACTTACAATAACATATCAGGAGCAAATTACAATCCAGATTGGCAACAAGTTGGTTTTAATGAAGCAAATACAAATTTTCAGCCAACTGGTTCTGGAAATGCAGTTTTAGCATATACAAACTTTACGTATCAAGGTATAGAATTGAATTCGGTTCAAGATTTAACTGGTATGGAATATTTACATTTAGATGTTTGGACTGTTAAAGAAGTAGTACCCACTGTTGCTGTTTTAAGTTCTGGGGCAGAAATTCCTCACACAATTACAAACGGTGATGGTCAATGGCAAAGCATAGATATTCCTATTGCAGGAATTACAGAAGATATTACAAGAGTTGCTCATTTAAAATTTGCAGGGGGTAATGGTTCGCCAAGTGCTATTTATGTAGATAATATTTATTTTTATAAAAGCCCTACAGCAGCTGGAAAAGATGCAACTTTAAGTGCATTAAGAGTAGATGGTTCTTTAATTCCAGGATTTAAACCTAATTCTGAATCATATAACATGCCTTTAATAGGAGGAACAACCCAAGTGCCTCAAGTAACTTTGGCAACTACTGCAGATGATTCAGCAACAGCAGTAATTACGCAAGCATCTTCTATTCCTGGAGAAGCTACAGTTGTAGTAACCTCACAAGACGGAACAACAACTAAAACATATACCATTTCTTATTTTATAGGAGCACCACATATAAATGCACCAATTCCACCAGCTCGAAATAATGCAGATGTCATTTCAATTTTCAGCAATGCTTATACAAATATATCTGGAGCAAATTACAATCCATATTGGGAGCAAAGTGGTTATAATTCTGCCAATACAGCATTTCAACCTACAGGCTCTGATAATGAAGTTCTTGCATATACTAATTTTAATTATCAAGGGATAGAATTTAATGCTATTCAAGATGTGTCAGAGATGGAGTTTTTACATCTAGATGTTTGGACGGTTAATGAATTGGTGCCTAGTGTAGTTGTATTAAGTTCTGGACCTGAAATTGCTCATGCCATTCCAAATGGAGATGGTAAATGGCAAAGTATTGATATACCTGTTGAAGGGATTACAGAAGACATCACAAAAGCCATTCACCTAAAACTTATTGGAGGAGATGGGTATTCACAAGAAATTTATGTTGATAATATTTATTTCTGGAGGGCTGCATCACTTAGTACAAGCAATTTTGAAACCATAAATGTGAATGTATTTCCAAATCCAAGTAAAGAGAATTGGACGATTAGATCAGAAAAAAATATATCTTCAATTGAAGTTTTTAATTTGTTAGGTAAAAAAATGGTATCCATTTCACCAAATTCAAATGAAACGGTTATTGATAGTTCAACTTTAAAAAGTGGGCTTTATTTAGCTCGAATTAAAACGAGTTCAGGTTCTAAATCTATAAAGTTAATTAAAAAATAAACGGTTATGCATAAACTATTTTTCATATTTTTCATTACTATATCAACCATTACAATTGCTCAAACAACGCAAGTAGGTAATGGTAGTTATACCAATACTTATCCTGGAGCAGATAGCGCAGGTAGAAATGGTTATCCTTCAGGTTCACCTCAAATTACAGGCAATGCAGTTGGCAAACCAATTCCAACAAACGATTGGTGGTCTAAACTAATCAAAGAAAATCACGCAGATAATTTATTCAATTATCCAATGACAATGAAAACCACTAATACAGGTTTAATTGTTACTTATATTCCCTGGGGTGTAATTGGCGATTCTGCACCAATAGAAGTGGGTTTACAAGGACTAAATACAGATAAAACAACTGTTTCTGATTATTCAGATTGGACAGTTACCATGAACTGGAAAGATGGTGATAATGAGTTAAAAGCAACTTCAGGAATCGGAATGCCTTTTGTGTATTATGAAAAAGATGCAGATGATGTTGTTGCTATTAAAGTAAACTCAGGAAACGCATCTATAAATAACGAGCTGTTAATTATTGAAAATGCTTCAAGTGGTCAAGATTTTGTGTTTTATGCTCCCTCTGGAAGTACTTGGGTACAATCAGGAAGCACGTATACATCAAATTTAAACGGAAAAACCTATTGGTCTATGGCAATGTTGCCACAAAATACCAGTAATGTTGTTGGTGTTGCACAAGATTTACAAAAATATGCCTATGTTTTTCCAACAAACACAACAACCTCTTGGTCATATAAAGAAAGTAATTCTAAAGTAACCACAACATTTTCAGTTTCAACTGATGTTAAAGAGGGTACAGAAGATAAAATGTTGTTGGGTTTATTGCCTCATCAATGGTATAATTTAACCTCAAGTGCTCCAGTGCCAAATGCCTATACCTATAGTTCTGTTCGTGGAGAATTAAAGATGCTAGCAGAAAATAGTTTTATGGTAGAAAATACATTTAATGGTATATTACCAACTATTCCTTATTTAGCTAATTATAGCGATGGTTTTAGTCCAGCAGATTTGGATGCCAAAATATCTCAAATCGAAAATGATGGTTTAGCAACTTGGACAGATTCTTACAACGAAGGGCAAGTTATGAATCGTTTGATACAAACTGCTAGAATTGCAAATCAAACAGGTAATATAGAAGCAAGAGATAAGATGATTGCTACAGTTAAAGAGCGTTTAGAAGATTGGTTAACTTACGAATCTGGAGAAACAGCATTCTTGTTTTATTATAATGATACATGGACAGCTTTGTTAGGTTATCCTTCAGGTCATGGGCAAGATACAAATTTGAATGATCATCATTTTCACTGGGGGTATTTTATACATGCTGCTGCTTTTATGGAACAGTATGAACCTGGTTGGGCTGCAAAATGGGGGCCAATGATCAATACATTAATCAGTGATGCTGCTTCTGCTGATAGAAATGATGATAAATTCCCTTTTTTAAGAAACTTTAGTCCTTATGCAGGGCATAGCTGGGCAAACGGTTTTGCAACTTTTCCTCAAGGAAACGATCAAGAATCAACTTCAGAAAGTATGCAGTTTGCATCTTCTCTAATTCATTGGGGTACCATCACCGAAAATGATAACATTAGAGATTTAGGAATTTACATTTATACTACAGAGCAAACAGCAGTTGAAGAATACTGGTTTGACGTTTATGAACGTAATTTTAGAACTAACCAACAATTCAGCTTGGTGTCTAGAGTTTGGGGGAATTCTTATGATAATGGTACTTTTTGGACTGCAGATATTGCAGCTTCTTATGGTATAGAAATGTATCCCATTCACGGAGGTTCTTTTTATTTAGGGCATAATCAACAATATGCACAAAAATTATGGACAGAAATTTCACAAAACACTGGTGTTTTAAGTAAAGAAGATAATGATAATTTATGGCATGATACCTATTGGAAATATTTATCAATGG
This sequence comes from Polaribacter sp., assembly GCF_965660385.1. Classification (GTDB taxonomy): domain Bacteria; phylum Bacteroidota; class Bacteroidia; order Flavobacteriales; family Flavobacteriaceae; genus Polaribacter. The sequence continues at coordinate 51,771 of NZ_CBFHZT010000019.1, read as the reverse complement.
TAAACCCACAAGAAGCTGTAAATTTATACAACGCCTATCCTGAAAGAAATTTGAAATTCGGTATATCTGATGCACAAACTTATCATTGGTTATATTCTGTAAACGCTATGGGAGTTGTAGATGCAACAATTACAGCAGATTACCCAATTGCAGGAGTTTTTAAACAAAATGGTGTAGCTACTTATGTTGCTCATAACTATTCTGATAATGAAATTGTAGTTACGTTTTCTGACGGATTTCAATTAACTGTTCCTGCTCATCAAATGAAAACCAATAGAGATGTTGATGTTTCTGGAGTTTTATTTTCAGATTTTGCACAAGCTTTTCCAAACGGAAGTGTTAATTTATCTGTAACAACTACAGGAAGTAACATCACAAAAGTAGAATTTTTTGATGGAGCTACTTCAATAGGAGAAGATACAACTGCTCCTTATCAATTAAAAGCAGAGAATTTATCTTTAGGTACGCATGGTTTTTATGCAAAAATTTATGTGGATGCTCAATTTAATGTATCTAACATTATTGAAGTGCAAGTAGGTGAACAAGTACCTTTTTCTGGCTCACCAATTGCAATACCTGGAAGTTTTGAATCTGGCTTTTATGATAAGTTTGAAGGTGGAAATGGACAAAATATTGCTTATGTAGATACTTCAGTAGGTAATAATGGAGATTTTAGAACTGGTGAAAATGTTGATGCAATTTCGGTTAATGGAGAAGGAGCAACTGTGGGTTGGTTATCCTCTGGAGAATGGATGGAATACACAGTTGATGTTGCAACAGCTGGAAATTATGATGTAAGTTATAGGTATGCTTCTGGAAATCAAAGTGGAGGAGGTCCATTTTATTTTGAAGTTGATGGAACTAAAATTAGCCAAGATATTGCTGTACCTTATTCTGGTGATTGGGATATATGGAAAACAGAAACCGTATCTAATATTCAATTAACAAAAGGAAAAAATGTATTGCGATTATTTATAGAAAGTGGCGAGTTTAATTTAGGTAAATTAACATTTGCTTACAGTAGTCCTTTATCCTATGTACCTCCAATTGCAGATGCAGGCGATAATATCTCTATAATTTCACCAAATACAACAGCTTCATTGGATGGATCTGCAAGTAATGATCCAGAAGGAGAAACGATTACCTACAATTGGGAGCAAATTTATGGTCCAACTATTATTACTTTTAACGATCAAACAATCGCTTCACCAAATGTTTCAAATTTGGTAAATGGTGTATATAAGTGTAAATTAACAGTAAGTGATGGGGCGTATCAAGATACAGATGAAGTTCTGATTATAGTGTCAGATTCTGGTAATTTAAGTCCTTCTATTTCTATTAATTCTCCTAGTAATAATAGCGCTTTTAAAGAAGGGCAAGAAATTACTTTTACAACAATAACCAATGATTTAGATGGTACTATAGCCTTAGTTGAATTTTTTAATCAAACAGAAAAAATTGGAGAAAGAACTTCATCACCATTTAATTTTACTTGGACAGATGCTTCTTTAGGCAATCATCAAATTACAGCTGTAGCTACAGATAATTTAGGTGCAAAAACAACATCATCAGTAATTCAAATTTCAGTTTCAGAAGAAAAGAAATGTTCTGAAGTTTCATCAGAAGCACAACAAGGCGCATTTTCTCAAGGCTATAGAGTAACTTTTGAAACCATTGGAACTTCTGTTGAAGTACAATTCGAATTATTAGATACTGATAAAAATGGCGTAATTGCTTATTTATGGAAACAAGCTCCATTTGCTGAAACTCAAATGAATCAAGAATCAGGTTTGGTTTTTAAAAGTACAGTAGGTGGCCTTACAATTGGCGAAACCATAAGTTATGCATGTAAATTTGCGTATGCAGGTGGTTTATCTGCAACCAAGTATTTTTCTTATCAAGTGGGTAGCAGTTGTACTGGAAGTTCTTCAGATACAACAGCACCAGAAAATTTTACAGCCAGTATTGCTAACATTAATGCAAATTCTGTAGAAATTCTATTGAATGCTACAGACGATTCTGGTAAAGTAATTTATGAAATTGATTATGGTGCAAATTCAGAATCTGTAAATGCAAATTCGGGGGAACAAACATCTTTCACAGTAACAGGATTATCACCAGAAACAGATTACACTTTTGCGATAAAAGCAAAAGATTTATCTGGAAATGTTGCCATAAACACCCCAATTGAATTAAATGCAAAAACTACAGAAAATACCAATACAGATTGCTCAGGTTCTATAAGTGATGCCATTCAGGGTTCTTTTTCTTTGGGATATACATACGAATTTTCAACCAATGGAAGCAATGTAACACTTACTTTTGAATTGTTAGATACAGATAAAACAGGAGTCGTTGCTTATTTATGGAAACAATCTCCTTTTGCTGAAACACAAATGGATGCCATTAGCGGAAATAAATTTACAAAAACACTTAGTGGCTTTACAAATGGTCAAACCATAAGTTATGCCTGTAAATTTGCGTTTGCTGGTGGATTGGCAGTAACCAAGTATTTACAATATACTGTTGGTGAAACTTGTGTTTTAAATACAGCAGATAATATATGGTCCACTTCTATAACAATGTATCCAAATCCTGTAAGTGATGTTTTACAAATTACATCACCTATTAAACAACTTACTAAGGTTGAAGTATATTCTGTTTTAGGAGAACGAATGTTACAATTCAATACCAACTTAGATCAAATTAATGTCGATGATTTATCCAGTGGATTATACCTCATAAAAATGTATGCTGATGAGGTAAGTTATACCACGAAATTTATGAAAGAGTAAATTCAAATTAAGTGCAATAAAAAATCCGTTTAGAAATTTCTAAACGGATTTTTTGTTTTAATCGATTTCGTATTCCAGCATCAACTTCCCTTTTTCTGTTTGGTATTTTGATTGAATTTTTCCAATTTCAATTTGATGATTGCCTTGTACTTCTACAATTTTAATATTGTACTTATTAATTAGTTTTGTAGTTTCTTGCTCATATTTTTTTTGATACAAAACCATTTTTAATTGATTTGAAGCGTACTTAGATTGTAAATCGTTTTGAGCCGCTTTTAAATCGTACGATAATTTATTTATTTTCTGTTTTGTATTGAAATTTATACTGTCATATTGAGTTTTTACTTTAAATTCTAACGCGTTGTAAGCTTTTTGAAATTTAAGATTTTTCTTGTCTACTTGAGAAAAAGTATTCATTGAAATGCATAATAAAAGTAAAGTAATCAGTTTTTTCATCATTTTTAATTTTTTTAAAAATACAAAAATCAATTTAAATTAGAATAATTCAATTTTTTTGAGACACAATTACATATTTTACGTTCTTAAAGTGTAAACAAAATCAACCAACCTATTTTTTTGAATACAAAAAACATCATACAAAAATGCAAAGCAAACGATTATAAGGCACAGCTAAAAGTTTATCATGCCTATAAAAATATGATGTTTGCTAGTGCCATCAGAATTTTAAAACATAGAGAAAAGGCAGAAGATGTTGTGCAAGAATCATTTATAAAAGCATTCGAGAAAATTCATGTTTTAACAGAAGATGCAAATTTAGGTGCTTGGTTAAAACGAATTGTGGTGAATTCATCTTTAGATTTGTTAAGAAATAATACTAAAATTACTTACACAGATGATTCCTATTTATTAGAAAACACAGCTGAAGAGAAAGACGAAATAGACCCAATTATTTCTATTGATTTTGTAAAAGATTGTATCAACAAACTAAAAGAAAAGTATCGAGTTATTCTAGTTTTATACATGATAGAAGACTATAACCATAGAGAAATAGGGGAGTTGTTACAATTAAAAGAAAGTACTGTTAGAAATCAGTATAAAAGAGGAAAAGACCAACTTTTAAAGTTGATAAAAAATAAAAACACATGCAATTAAAAGAGTTTATAAAAGCAAATAAAAGTTCTTTTGAAGAAGAAAAAATATCAGCAAAAGCAGATGCTAATTTTGAACAATTATTAAAATCAAAATTACATTCAACTAAAAAAGCAAAGTTGAGATATTTAAAATATGTTTCTGTAGCTGCTAGTTTAGCACTACTTATTTCTACGTTGTTTTGGTATCAAGGTTATGCTGAAAATCAAGAAGATAAACAAGAATTGCTAGCAAATTTACAAGATGATTCAGCAGGAAAACGTTTAGAAGGCATTTATAAATTTAATGATGAATACAAAAAAGAAGATACAAAAATTATAAATACTTTGGTAAAAGTATTGCAAAAAGACACCAACGCCAATGTAAAAATTGCCACCATTGATGCTTTGCTAAAATTCCCGAAAAATGAAAAAATTAGAATAAATTTAATAAAAGCTTTAGAAAAAGAAGATACACCATTGGTACAAATAAAATTAATTAAAGCCGTAAGTTTTTTAAGAGAAAATCGTGCACAAAAGCCTCTTGAAAAAATTATTAATAGTGAACAAACCTTTCCTATAGTCAAGAATAATGCAACTTTGGCTATGGTAGAAATTAAACAATAATAAAAATGAAAAAAATAAAAATAGTATTAGTTATTGCACTTTCAATCAGTTTTTTAAATGCAAAAGCTCAACAAAAGAAAATAAAATTTAGCAAAGGAACTTTAAAAATATGTTCTTCTAAAAGTTTTATTATTGAGGGTTATGATGGAGATGAAGTAATAATTGAAAGTTTACATCAGTTCAGAGAAATGAAGTTTAATACTTTAATAAAGAGAAAGGCAGGTGAAAAATATTCAACTTTAATTACTAAAGATGATAAAGTTTTTTCTTTTAATGGTGTTGCCAATAATACAAAAGTTAGAAAGAGAATAGATAGTTTAAGTACAAATCGAATTGCATATATAGTGAATGGTACATACTCAGAGAATGATTCAACTATTAGACCAAAAACAGTTTTTTTTAAAACAACAAATCCTAAATTAAAAGCAGGCTTAAAAAAATTAGGTAAAAAGAATGAGAATGTAGAATTAGGAATATTTTTTATTATTGAGCAAAAAAATGGAGAACTCATTTTTAAAGATAATAAACAGAATGATTTTATAATGACAAGTAATAGAGAGCAGTATAAAATTAAAATACCAAATTCTATTAAATTAGATTGGATTACAGATAGTTGTGAGGATAAAAAAAATGAGGGTCAACATTATTTTTTCTTTAATTCAGAAATTTCTAGATTATATGATTTTGATGGAGAAGTATCAATTTCGACCTCAATTCATAACGTAAACTTAAAAGATGTAACAGGACCAGTTTCAATAAATTCTATTGGAGGCAATATTAGTATAGAATTCGAAAATAAAATACCTAAACAACTATATTCTGTGTATTCTAATAATGGCTACATCAATGTTACCATACCTAAAGATTCAGATTTAAATTTAGATGTTACAGCGAGTGAAATTTTTAGCGATATTAAATTTAAAGTTGAAGAAGACAACGTAGTAAATGATTTACAAAGTATGAAGTTAAAACTGAATAAAGGAATTGTTAAAATGAAATTAAACTCAAATTTGGGGAATATTTATTTAAGAAAAAAATAAAATAGAAATCTTATGAAAAATAAAAACATTAATATTAGTTGCCATTTTATCTTTTATTGTAAACCAATTAAATTCTCAAAAAATAGAAAAACCTGGTACAAACAAAGGCTTACATATTGTAAAAAAAATTAAACATCCTAAAACTAAAAAACAAGCCATACTTGGTATAAAAGTTCTAAACAGGCATAAAGCTAAATTCTATTATGAAGAATAAGAAATTACCTTTAAAAAGGCTTTAAAATTAGTTCGTAAAGATTTTGACAATATATTAATTAAAGAGGATTGGGAAAATGAAGAAATATTTTTCACAAAAAACAAATTAGTATAAAAATAAAAAATCCGTTTAGAATTTTCTAAACGGATTTTTTTGTCATTACTACTATCTTTATCTAACTTTTCTGGATTCCTGCCTTCGCAGGAATGACAGCCAAAAGACATTTATTTATTCACCAAAACAAACTCTCCTTTTTCAATTAAAGGAATGGCTTGTTTGTATTTTACTACTTTTTCTTCACCACTCATTACGTTTTTAATGGTAACACGTTCGTTTCTACCAATTTTAGGTTGTTCACGAACAATAGTTTCCACAGGTTCTTGTTGTTGCTGACGAGAGTTTTGAATCGCTTGTTCAGTTGTATTTTGAACATCTGCTTTACTTGTGCTTAAACGTTCTCTTTTTTGCTGACGTGCTTCAGAAATTTGATTTGATTGTTGAGGTAATTCTCCTTTAAATAAAAACGATAATACCTCTTTATTAATTTGATCTACAGTTAGTTTAAACAATTCAAAAGCCTCGAATTTGTAAATTAATAATGGATCTTTTTGTTCGTAAGATGCATTTTGTACAGACTGCTTCAATTCATCCATTTTACGCAAGTGCTCTTTCCAGTTTTCATCAATAATTGCTAGCGTAATATTTTTCTCGAAGTCAGTAATTAAACTTTTTCCTTCACTTTCATAAGCTTCTTTTAAGTTGGTTACAACTTGTAATGACTTAATACCGTCTGTAAAAGGCACTACAATACGTTCGTAACGATCTCCTTCGTTTTCGTATACATCTTTAATTACAGGATATGCTAAAACTGCATTTCTTTCAATTTTAGATTTATAATGTGCAGTAACAATATCGTACAATTTATCTGCCAATTCTTTCTCAGACATTTGGTTGAATTCTTCTTCCGAAAAAGGAGAGGTCATCGAAGAAAAACGAATCAACTCGAACTCAAAATTCTGAAAATCTTTAACAGCTTTATTGGCGTTGATGATAGATTCACAAGTATCGTAAATCATATTGGCAATATCAACTTGCAAACGTTTACCATCTAAAGCATTGCGTCTTCTTTTGTACACAAACTCACGTTGTGCATTCATAATATCATCGTATTCTAACAAACGTTTACGAATACCAAAGTTGTTTTCTTCTACTTTTTTCTGTGCTCTTTCAATAGATTTGGTAATCATAGAATGCTGAATAACTTCACCTTCTTTCAAGCCCATTTTATCCATCATTTTGGCAATTCTGTCAGAACCAAACAAACGCATTAAGTTGTCATCTAAAGCCACGTAAAACTGAGAAGACCCAACATCACCTTGTCTTCCTGCACGTCCTCTAAGCTGTCTGTCTACACGTCTAGAATCGTGTCTTTCTGTTCCTACAATAGCTAAACCACCAGCAGCTTTTACTTCATCAGAGAGTTTAATATCTGTTCCACGACCAGCCATATTGGTTGCAATGGTTACAACACCAGGCTTACCAGCTTCTGCAACTACATCTGCTTCACGCTTATGTAATTTTGCGTTTAAGATATTATGCGGAATTTTACGCATTTGCAACATTCTACCTAATAATTCTGAAATTTCAACAGATGTTGTACCTACTAAAACCGGTCTGTTCTGTGCTACTAATTTGGCAACATCTTCAATGACTGCATTGTATTTTTCACGAGCTGTTTTGTAGATTAAATCTTCTTTATCATCTCTTTGAATAGGTTTGTTGGTAGGAATTTCAACAACATCTAATTTATAGATTTCCCATAACTCTCCAGCTTCTGTAATGGCAGTTCCTGTCATCCCAGATAGCTTTCGATACATTCTAAAGTAATTCTGTAAAGTTACTGTAGCAAAAGTTTGTGTAGCATCTTCAATCTTAACGTTTTCTTTTGCTTCAATGGCTTGGTGTAATCCATCAGAATAACGACGACCATCCATAATACGTCCTGTCTGCTCATCAACAATCATCACCTTGTTATCCATGACTACATATTCCACATCTTTTTCAAAAACAGTATATGCCTTTAAAAGTTGATTCATGGTGTGAATACGCTCACTTTTAATACTAAAATCTTTATACAACTCTTCTTTTTGAGCTGCTTTTTCTTCTTTGGTAATTTCAGAATTATCTATTTCACCAATTTTTACACCAATATCTGGCAAAACAAAGAAAGTGTCGTTATTTGTTTTTTCTGATAAATGACCAATTCCTTTATCAGTTAAATCAATTTGATTGTTTTTCTCTTCAACAACAAACCACAAATCTTCATCTACTTCAGGCATTAGTTTATTGTTATCTTGCATGTAGAAGTTTTCTGTTTTTTGCAAGATTTGTTTGATACCTTCTTGTGATAAAAATTTGATTAAAGCTTTATTTTTTGGTAATCCTCTGTATACTCTTAATAATAATTTACCACCTTCTTTATCATCGCCAGCAGCAATTAATTTTTTAGCTTCAGCTAAAACACCAACCAAATGCTTTTTTTGTAGGTTTACCAAATCAGCAACTAAAGGTTTAAGCTCATTAAATTCGTGTCTGTCTCCTTGAGGTACAGGTCCAGAAATAATTAATGGAGTTCTAGCATCATCAATTAAAACAGAATCTACTTCATCAATAATGGCGTAGTTTGGTGCTCTTTGTACCAAATCGTCTTTAGAGCTTGCCATATTATCACGTAAATAATCGAAACCAAATTCGTTATTTGTACCATAAGTAATATCAGCATAATAAGCTTTTCTTCGAGCATCTGAGTTTGGTTGATGAAAATCAATACAATCTGTAGACAAGCCATGAAACTCAAAAATAGGAGCCATCCAAGCTCTATCACGTTTTGCTAAATAGTCGTTTACAGTAACTACATGCACTCCATTACCAGTTAAAGCATTTAAATATACGGGTAAAGTAGAAACAAGAGTTTTACCCTCACCAGTCATCATTTCTGCAATTTTACCTTGATGTAAAACAGAGCCTCCAATTAATTGCACATCATAATGCACCATATCCCAAGTAACAGGTTGTCCTGCAGCATCCCAAGAATTGGCCCAATACGCTTTATCATCTTCTAAAGCAATGTGTTCATTTACGGCAGATAATTCTCTATCAAAAGGAGTAGCTGTAACTTCTATTTCTTCATTTTCTACAAAACGTTTTGCGGTTTCTTTAATTACAGCAAAAGCGGCTGGCATTATTTCTTCTAAAGTAGCCTCAGAAATGGTGTATGCTTCGTCTTTTAAAGCATCAATTTCTGTATAAATATCTTCTTGCCTATCAATATCCGCTTCTTTAGCTTCAAGTTCTAGCGCTGCAATTTTATCATCTAATGCTGCAGTGGCTGCCTTAATTTTATCCTTGAATTCTTGTGTTTTTGCACGTAACTCATCATGAGAAAGTTGTGCAAACGAAGCTTCAAATTTCTTTACATTTTCTACTATTGGTTGTAAAATTTTTAAATCTTTTTGTTGTTTATCACCCACAAAAAGTTTTATTACTGAATCTAATATGCCCATTTATTTATATGTTTTTCAGTTATCTAAGGTAACTGTGTTTGTCTCGTTAAAATTAAAAAATAGAGGTTTAAACCTTATTATTTTTTTGATTGAAAGAAAAACAAAAAAAAAGCCTCTTTAGAGACTTTTTATATTTTGTTGTTTTATTTAGTATTCATCCTCATTCCAAAGATAATCATCTTCTGTAGGATAATCTGGCCAAATTTCAATGATAGAATCGTAAGCATCACCTTCATCTTCTATATCTTGTAAGTTTTCTACAACTTCTAATGGAGCTCCAGTTCTAATAGCGTAATCTATTAACTCGTCTTTGGTTGCTGGCCAAGGTGCATCTGCTAAATAAGATGCTAATTCTAATGTCCAATACATTTCTTATCGTTTAATTTTGTGCAAAAATAATTTTTTTACTGAATTATGCAAGTCTTTTTTAAGAAATATAAAACGAAGTTATTGTTAATTTTTATGAGATGTTGTAAATCAGCGATTTGTGTAAATCATAAATGATTAAATAACTTCAAAAATCGATAAAAAAAGAACTTATTATTTTTTTTCAGGAATCCATTTGATTTCCTCTACTTGTAAATCTTTGGTCAATTTTCGTGCCAACACAAAAAGGTAGTCAGAAAGTCGGTTGAGGTATTTTAAAATGTCATCCTGAATACTTTCCTCATCATTTAAGGCTACAGATAAGCGTTCTGCGCGTCTGCAAACACATCTTGCTACGTGACAAAATGACACTGCTTGATGACCACCAGGTAAAATAAAATGTGTCATTTGAGGCAGTTCTTCATCCATTTTATCAATTTCATTTTCTAGAAACTCAATAGAATTCACATCAACTTTAGGAATATTTAAACGTTCTTTACCCGATTTTAAGGTTTCTTTTTCTGGAGGCGTAGCTAACATAGCTCCTAAAGTAAAAAGGTCGTTTTGAATTTTTAGTAATGATTTTTTTATTTTAGGGTTAATTTCTTGGTCTTTAATTAGCCCAATGTATGCGTTTAACTCATCTACAGTTCCATAACTATCTATCCGTAAATTGTATTTTTTAACTCTTGTACCTCCAAATAATCCTGTAGTACCATTATCACCTGTTTTTGTATATATTTTCATTTCAACGAATTTCAAAATTTAGAAGTCGTAAAGTTACAAAGTTTAAATTGTAAGAAAGTGTTAAACTCGTATTGTAAAATTTTCTTTTGCTTGTTCTTTTCTAAAAAACAACAATCCAAAGTAAAACAAATCGATGCTTACTGTGATGTTAGGGTTTTGGGTGACTTTTTTCCAATTTTGATACATTTTTTTGTCCTGATGAATTGCATCAACAACAATAATGTGTTTGGAGTTTAAGTTGCTAAACGCTAAAATTTTATTTAAGTTTTTTACAAATAAAAGTGCATAATTTTTAGAATTAAGTTTGCTAAAACTAACATCATCAAAATAAATGGTGTTTATTTTGAAATATTGCGTGATTTTTGAAAGAATTATTTTCTTTTTCTTGGATAAGTTTTTAAGTTGATGGTATTCGTTAAATTTTTTTATTTGTAACGAATTATTATACAATCCTTTGGTGACAAAATCAAAGACAAAAGGAGAATGAACTCCATGTTGGTTGGTAGATTTTATTAAAAATTTAAATCGGGTAAACAATTTAAAAAACATGAAGCACTATTTCTTTTTTTTGATGGATATTATAGTGATAAAAATCACTAAATTGGCTTGCGCAAACATACGTAAATCTATTGATATGGTACTTAAAAATGAATATTCACCTTACTTTGAACAATATATTTCACTTGTTTCAGATAAAGATAAATCGATAATTGATTTTCTCTACGATTCCCAACATGATTTTGAAAAAACTTTAAGAAATTTACCGAAAGAAAAGGTAGATTTTGCTTATGCAGTAGGTAAATGGACTATAAAAGAATTGATACAACATATAATAGATACAGAACGTATTTTTTGTTATCGAGCATTATCAATTGCAAGAAATGATAAAACAAATTTACCAGGTTTTGATCAAGATATTTTTGTTGAAAATTGCAATGTAAAGGGTAGAGATTATGATGATATTTTAAATGAAATGCAAACCTTACGTAAAAGTACAATTCAACTTTTTAAAAGTTTTTCTAATGAAGCTTTAGTAAGAGTAGGATTAGCTTCTGGGAATAAAATATCAGTAAGGGCCTTAGGTTATTTATTTTCTGGTCATCAAATGCATCATTTAAACATACTTAAAGAAAGATATTTGTAAGTTTGCAAAAATAATTAGAAAATGAATTTACCAAAGTTTTTATTAGCAGATAATAGTAATTATCCAGAAGATATTTTTGTTTTACATACCGAATTTCCTCGTTTTATGATTAATTTAAAAGATGATGAAGTAGAGTGGTTTGAGGATTTAACTGGAGAAAATGAAGAAGATATTGCCACAGAATTAGCAGATTTAATGGATAAAGCTGGTGAATTTTATGATGCTGAAATGAAACTATACGAATAAAAAATGCCCAACTTAGTTATAAAACTAATATTGGGCACCAACTAACCAACCAGTTGTTTTTTATCCTGCGTTGATTTTAACAGGAATTTTATAAATTTCTCCTTTTTTAACGCCTTTTACATTTATTTTTTTATAATTTAATTTTCTTTTTACTAAAGAATTGAATTCAGTTACATCGGTATCTACTGAAATAATTACAACTTCATTTTTATTATTTACCATAAATGAAATTTCACCAGTAGTAGATTGTTTTAATTCCAATTGAATTTTGGTTCCTAACATAGAAACTAATTCTGTTCGTAATTTATTGGTAATTTTTGAAGGTTTTTTTTCTGTAGCGTTTGTTGAAAAAGTGGTTGCGAATGTAATTGCAATAATAGCGATGATTGATTTTAATTTTCTCATAATAAGTGTGTTAAGTTAAATGTTATATATCTAAAAGACGCCTAAGTCTTAAAAACGTTTCACTTAAAACATCACTTTAATAAACTATTAACATAAATCAAGGATTCTTAACATATTTTAACGATTTATACCTACAACTTACGTTTTTATAAATAAAATACTTGTTTTTAGTTATAGATTAGAAGTGTAATTTTTCTGCTAAATACTTAGCTGTGTAAGAGTTTTGATTTTGAGCCAATTTTTCTGGAGTTCCTTGAAAAATTAAGTTTCCACCTTTTTTACCACCTTCTAAGCCTAAATCTATGATATGATCTGCACATTTTATCAGTTCTATATTATGTTCAATCACTATAATGGAATGTCCTTTTTCAATTAATGCATTAAAAGAAGCCAAAAGTTTTTTAATATCATGAAAATGCAAACCTGTTGTAGGTTCATCAAAAATAAACAAAGCTTTGTCTTTTGTGTTACCTTTAACTAAAAAAGAGGCTAATTTTATACGTTGTGCTTCACCACCAGACAATGTTGAAGAAGATTGGCCAAGTGTTACATAGCCCAAACCAACATCTTGAAGCGGTTTTAATTTGTTGGCAATTTTCGGAACTAGATTTTCAGAGAAAAAGGCAACAGCATCATCAATAGTAAGGTTTAAAATATCATCAATAGATTTTCCATCAAAAGTTACTTCTAAGACTTCTTTCTTAAAACGTTTTCCACTACAAGCATCACATTGTAAATGTACATCTGCCATAAATTGCATTTCAATAGTAACTTCACCTTCACCTTTGCAAACCTCACAACGACCACCTTCTACATTAAAAGAAAAATGTTTGGGTTTAAAGTTTCTAATTTTTGCTAATTTTTGATTAGAAAATAATGCACGAATATCATCATACGCTTTAATATACGTAACAGGATTAGATCTTGAAGAACGCCCAATAGGATTTTGATCGATAAATTCAATTGATTTTAAGCTGTCAAAACTTCCTTTAATGTCTGTATGTTGTCCAACTTTATCTCCATAGCCATTTAATTTTTTCTGCAATGCAGGATATAAAATCTTTTTAACTAAAGTACTTTTTCCAGAACCAGATACCCCTGTAATTACAGCTAAGCTGTTTAATGGAAATGTAACATTGATGTTTTGTAAATTATGTTCCCTTGCTCCAATAATTTGTATGCTATTTTTAGAGGATCTACGTTTTGTTGGTACTTCAATTTTTAGATCTTCAATTAAATATTTTGCTGTTAACGAAGTTGAATTTAAAATTTCTTGGTAGGTTCCTTCAGCAACTACCTTTCCGCCAAACGTACCAGCTTCTGGGCCAATATCAATAATATAATCAGCTTCTTTCATGATATCTTCATCATGTTCTACCACAACAACCGTATTTCCTAAATCACGTAAATTTTTTAAAACACCTATTAAACGTTCTGTATCTTTAGGGTGTAAACCTATACTTGGTTCATCTAAAATGTACATAGAACCTACTAGTGAACTTCCTAAAGAAGTGGCTAAATTAATACGCTGGCTTTCTCCTCCAGAAAGCGTATTAGAAGTTCTATTTAAAGTTAAGTAAGAGAGGCCAACATCGGTTAAAAACTGCAATCTATTGTTGATTTCTGTTAACAAACGTTTTGCTATTTTTTCTTCGTATTTGTTTAATTTGATGTTTGCAAAGAAAACTGCCAATTCATCTAAAGGCATAGAAACCAGTTCAGAAATAGTTTTCTCATTGATTTTAACATAATTGGTTTCTTTACGTAAACGATTACCATTACAAGTGGTACATTTTGTTTTACCTCTATAACGAGACAACATAACACGATTCTGAATTTTATAACTCTTTTCTTCTAAAGCCTCAAAAAAGTGATGAATTCCGTTAAATGATTTGTTTCCATTCCAAACTAATTCTTTTTGTTTTTCAGATAATTCAAACCAAGGCTTATGAATAGGAATATCAAACTGAAAAGCAACTGCAATTAAATCTTCTTTATAATGAATGTAAGAAGGTGTTCTGAAAGGAAAAATAGCATCATCATAAATAGATAATCCTGTATTGGGTATCACTAAATCTTCGTCAATACCAATTACATTTCCATAACCTTCACAAGTTGGGCATGCACCATAAGGATTGTTAAAACTGAATAAATGTGTATTCGGTTCTAAGAAAGACATGCCATCTAAATCGAATTGATTACTAAACTCAGTTACTTTATTATCGGTTAAATTTTGAATAAAACAAATTCCTTTTCCTTCAAAAAAAGCAGTTTGTATGGCGTCTGCCAATCTGTTGTAAAAATCTTCATCATCTTTGGTTACAATTCTATCTACTACTAAAAATAAAGGCTCATTTTTAAAATTCTCTTGAGGAAAACCTGAAATTCGATATACGTTGTCATTCCATTTTAAACGAGCGTAACCTTGTTGTTCCAAAACTTTTAAAACGGTTTTTAAGTCACGGTTTTCATCAATAGTAATAGGTGCAAGGAGCAATAATTTTGTTTTATCTTCAAATGCTTTTACAAAATTTACCACATCAGAAACCGTATCTTTTTTAACTTCATTACCAGAAATAGGAGAGAAGGTTTTACCAATTCTGGCATACAACAACTTTATATAATCATAAATTTCTGTTGATGTGCCAACCGTAGATCTTGGGTTTGTAGAATTAACCTTTTGCTCAATAGCTATAGCTGGTGCAATACCTTTAATATAATCTACTTTAGGCTTGTCTAATTTTCCTAAAAACTGACGTGCATAAGAAGATAAACTTTCTACATAACGCCTTTGGCCTTCTGCATATAAGGTGTCAAAAGCTAAAGAAGATTTTCCAGAACCAGAAAGCCCTGTAATAACCACCAGTTTATTTCTTGGTATAACAACATCAATATTTTTTAAATTATGGAGTTTAGCTCCTTTTATGATAATATTTTCTTTTGGATTTACAGTAGAAATATCAGTATGCATATTGTATAAATATAAGTGATAAAAATACCACTATTTTCATCAGTTTTAAAATAAAGAACGTTGTCAATTTTGTTAAAAAATTTGTTTAGTTAAAAATAAAAACTATATTTGAGCACTTAATAATCACAAAATTAGAACCATATAGCTTAAAACTACTTTATAATTTATTAATAAAATAATAAAAAGAAGAACTACGTGTTTTTCTAAAAGTAGTTATGGTACGAAAAAAAATAATTTCAGACAGCACCTTAGTAAGTAATTATATTCAAGGAGATGAAACAGCTTTAGGTGTTCTAATTAACAGGCATCAGCAACGTTTATTTAGCTTTATTTACAGTAAAGTAAAAGATAAAGATGTTACAGAAGATGTTTTTCAAGATACATTTATAAAAGTTATTAGAACTTTAAAAAAAGGGACTTACAATGAAGAAGGTAAATTTTTACCTTGGGTTATGCGTATTGCTCATAATTTAGTAATTGATCATTTTAGAAAGTCTAATAGAATGCCAACATTTAATAATACAGATGAATTTGACATTTTTTCTGTTTTAGGTGATGGAAACCTCAATGCAGAAAAACAAATTATTCAAGAACAAATTTTTGCAGATGTAAAAGAATTGGTAAATGAGCTACCTGATGAGCAAAAAGAAGTTTTAATAATGCGTATGTATAAAGATATGAGCTTTAAAGAAATAAGTGAAAATACTGGAGTTAGTATTAATACAGCTCTAGGTAGAATGCGTTATGCTTTAATAAATATGCGTAAATTAATAGAAAAACATAAAATTATTTTAGTTAACTAACAATAAAGTAAAAATTGCAACGTTACTTATTTATAACCAATTGATTAAATAGTATATATGATGCAACTTTACTCAAAAAAGCCATTTGAATTTCAAATGCAACCCAAACAAGAAACAGTTCAGTTTTTGATTAATTTTTCCAAATCGCTGAGAATTGTAAAAACAAAATCAAAAGATTTCATTGAATTGAATTTGAATTAAGAGTGGAAAAAGCTTCAACAAATGTTGAGGCTTTTTTTATACAGTCCATCATAAGCTTCACAAAGGGAAGAGACTCCAATCTTTCTATAAAAAATGTTTAAGTATTTTCTATTTCCAACTTTTTACTTTTTACTTCTAACTCTTGTAATACTCCTCTAAAACAGACTTTCTACCAATCGTTTTTGTGATAATGTCTTTGTCTAAATCCCAACCACGAGCAGGAGAATATTCACGACCATACCAAATAATTTGTAAATGTAAATCGTTCCAAAGTTCTTTTGGAAAGAGGCGTTTTGCATCTTTTTCAGTTTGTTGTACGTTTTTTCCATTGGTTAAATTCCAACGATACATTAATCTATGAATATGCGTATCAACAGGAAAAGCGGGTACTCCAAAAGCCTGACTCATAACAACACTCGCAGTTTTATGACCTACAGCTGGTAAGGCTTCTAAACCTTCAAAAGATCTTGGAACCTCTCCATTATATTTTTCAATTAATATTTTAGATAAGCCATAAATACCTTTACTTTTCATTGGTGATAATCCACAAGGTCTGATGATTTCTTTAATTTCTTCAACCGTCATTTTTATCATATCAAAAGGATTATCTGCCTTTGCAAACAATAAAGGTGTAATTTGATTTACACGAACATCAGTACATTGCGCAGATAATAAAACAGCGATTAATAAAGTATATGGATCTTTATGATCTAAAGGAATTGGGATTTCTGGATATAAAGTTTGTAGCGTTTCAATTACAAATTGTACTTTTTCTTGTTTGGTCATTCTTTGTTATTAAAGATGTAAAGTTAAAAAGTTTATAAAGTTTAACTGTTTATTATATAAAAAGTTTTTCATTCAGTTTTTACTTTTTAACTTTCCACTTTAAAAATTTTTAAACGAATCAATATGACATCATTAAAAATAGGAGATAACGCTCCACAATTTGAAGCAAAAGACCAAGCAGGCAATACTATTAAACTATCTGATTATACAGGTAAAAAATTAGTATTGTTCTTTTATCCAAAAGCAAGTACACCAGGTTGTACAGCAGAAGCTTGTGATTTACGAGACAATTATCAAACTTTTTTAGCAAAAGGATATGATGTTTTGGGGGTTAGTGCAGATTCTGCAAAAAGACAACAAAATTTTATTAATAAAAACGAATTGCCTTTTCCTTTGTTAGCAGATGAAGATAAAACTGTTATTGAAGCCTTTAATGTTTGGGGACCAAAGAAATTTATGGGACGTGAATATCATGGCATTCACAGAACTACTTTTGTTATTGACGAAAATGGTGTTATTGAAGATATCATTACTAAAGTTAATACAAAAGCACACGCTGCGCAGATTTTAGATTAAGTCTATATAATTAGAATAAATAAAAAAGAGGAAAAATTTAAATTTTTCCTCTTTTTTATTTCACTTTTATAATGTTAAAATTCTAAAGATAACCCTATAATTATTTGATTTACTCTAGTGTCATATTCAACATTTCCTAAAGGGCCTACAAAAGATGATTCTAAATCAGAAAAACCTCTTTCCCAACGTACATCAATTCCTAATTTACCAAATTCAACTCCACCACCAAAAACAAGACCCATTGTAAAACCATCTGCCTCTACATTAGAAATATCGTCAATTCCGAAATCAGAATCTAAAACATATTGAAAAGATGGGCCAATAAATGCATTACCAATTCCAAAAATCTTTTTTCCTAAAAGAACAGGAATATCAATTTTTTGAAAAGTATGTGTAGTTACTTTAGCTGCTTGGTTGTATTCAATCTCATTTTCTAAATTTGTGTAAATTAATTCAGGTCTTACATACAATCCTAAAACAGGTACTTTTAAACGTGTCCAAACCCCAATGTGATAACCAGTTTTACTATTAGCACCACCAAATACATCTTGAGAAGTTTCTTTAATTGAATTTGAATTGTAGTTAATTCCCCCTTTAATACCAAAATTGAATTGTGCATTAGCAATTTGACTAAATCCAAATGCCAAACACAATACTAAAATTACTTTTTTCATGATTTTTAAATTTATTGTTGTACAAGAAACGCTTTTTTTATTTTAAAACGTTATTTTTTTCTAGAAATTACTTTTATAACTGCTTTAATAATTGCTGCAGCATCTAAACCATATTTAGCCATTAAATCTGCTGGTGTGCCAGATTCACCAAAAGTATCATTTGTAGCTACAAATTCTTGAGGAGTAGGAGTGTTTAAAGCCAGCGTTCTTGCTACACTTTCTCCTAAGCCTCCTAATTTGTTATGCTCTTCAGCAGTTACAATACAACCAGTTTTTGCTACAGATTGTAAAATAATATCTTCATCTAAAGGTTTAATAGTATGAATGTTAATGACTTCTGCATAAATTCCTTCAGTTTCTAATTGTTCAGCTGCTTGTAAAGCTTCCCAAACTAAATGGCCAGTTGCTACTATTGTAACATCAGATCCTTCATTTAATAAAATTCCTTTACCAATTTCAAAATTTGAATCTTCAGGCATAAAAACAGGCACTTTTGGACGCCCAAAACGTAAATATACTGGGCCTTCAAAATCGGCAATAGCAATAGTTGCAGCCTTAGTTTGGTTATAATCACAAGGATTAATAACAGTCATACCTGGTAGCATTTTCATTAAGCCAATGTCTTCTAAAATTTGGTGTGTAGCACCATCTTCACCTAAAGTTACCCCTGCATGAGAAGCACATACTTTTACGTTTTTATTAGAATATGCTATAGATTGGCGAATTTGATCATACACTCTACCAGTAGAAAAGTTTGCAAATGTACCTGTAAATGGAATTTTACCACCAATTGTTAAACCAGCTGCAATACCCATCATGTTTGCTTCTGCAATACCTACTTGAAAAAAACGATCTGGATTTTCTTTAATAAATTGATTCATTTTTAAAGAACCAATTAAATCCGCACACAGAGCAACCACGTTTTCGTTTGTTCTTCCTAACTCTGTTAAACCATCTCCAAAACCAGAACGCGTGTCTTTTTTTTCTGAGTATGTGTATTTTTTCATTATCTAATGTCTTGTGAAATTTGCAGTAAAAATACTCTTTTATTTTGCTTTTAAGAAAAGAAAATATGGTTATGCATAAAGATTTTAAATATAGAATTAACTAAAAAAAATAAAAACTACAATGCCATCAAGGCCTCGTATAATTTATGAACGGGCAAACCTACTACGTTAAAATAACTTCCTTCAATAGTATCAATTCCAATGAAACCAATCCATTCTTGAATTCCATAGGCACCAGCTTTGTCAAAAGGTTGGTAATTTTTAATGTAATAACTGATTTCATCATCACTCAAATTTTTAAAAGAAACAGTAGTTATATCATTTATTATTTTTTGAAAACTATTGTTTTTAATACTAATTGAGGTGATTACTTGATGTTTTTTATCAGATAAAGAACGTAACATTGTAAATGCTTCTTTTTCATTTTTTGGTTTTCCTAAAGCAATACCATCTAACCAAACAATGGTATCTGAGGTAATTAAAATATCATTATCGGCTAAATTTGTAAATGCCTTCGATTTTAAATCAGCCAAATAATCTGTAATTTCTACCCCTTTTAATTCTTTTGGATAAACCTCTCTAATCGATTTTATTTGAACAGTAAAATCAAGTTGTAAATCTTTAAAAAATTGCTGTCTTCTGGGAGATCCAGAGGCTAAAATAATATTGTAATCTTGTAGTTTTTGTTTAAGCATTAAAGCTTTTCTTTATACGTGCTAAGTCTCTTTTACTATCTCTGTCTTTAATCACATTTCGTTTATCATGTGTTTGTTTACCTTTAGCTAAAGCAATTTCTAACTTAGCAAACCCTCTATCATTAATAAACAATTTTAAAGGAACAATGGTGTTTCCTTTAGCCTCTACGTCCTTTTTTAAGCTTCTTAATTCGCGCTTATTTAGTAATAATCTTCGTTCGCTTTTTGGATTGTGATTAAAGTGATGACCAAACATGTATTCTTGAATATACATGTTTATAATAAATAATTCGCCACGATCGTTAAATTCACAAAAGCTTTCTGTTATTCTAGCTTGGCTATTTCTAATGGACTTTATTTCGGTTCCTGTTAATTGAATTCCGGCTACATATTTGTCTAGAATTTCATATTCAAACCGCGCTTTTTTATTCTGTATGTTTATTTTTTTCTGCACTAAACAGATAGTTTTTAAATTTATACAAAGATACATATTTACTTTGGCGAAAGAAATGTAATTTTGAACTCTATTAGCCACAAGTTAAACAAAAACAAATGCGATATTTTTATTTTTTCTCTTTAATTGTAATAATTTCATGTAAACCTGCAGCTAAAAAGTTAACAGCTCAACAAATTATAGATCAAAGTATTATTGCTTCTGGTGCACATAAAGTAGGTAATTCTGAAATTACTTTTTCGTTTCGAGACAAACAGTATACTGCAATTCGTAAGAATGGAAAATTTGAACTCATAAGAAGTTTTGACTCAATTAAAGATGTTTTAAAAAATGATGGATTTCAAAGGTTTATCAATAATAAACCAATTGAATTAAGCAATTCTAAGGCTTCTGCTTATTTAAACGCAGTAAACTCTGTACATTATTTTTCGGTTTTACCTTTTGGCTTAAATGATAAAGCTGTGCGTAAAAAACTATTGCCATCATCAACAATAAAAGGTAGAGAATATTACAAAATAGAAATTACATTTTCTGAAGATGGTGGAGGAGAAGATTTTGAAGACGTTTTTATATATTGGATTGCTAAAAGTGATTTTTTAGTTGATTATTTGGCCTATTCCTATCATACTAATGGAGGAGGGAAGCGTTTTAGAGTTTTAAAAGAGCAATGTAATATCAACGAAATTCGATTTGTAGATTACCATAATTACAAACCTAAAAACAAAGAAATTCAATTGATTGATTTAGATAATGCTTTTGAGAATAATCAATTAGAAAAGGTTTCTGAGATTGTTTTAAAGGATATTAAAGTATTGCGTTTAGATTAATCCATTTATCTTACTGCATTAAAAAATAATTTATAGACTTAAAATACTTTTATAGATGAATATTAGAACTTGGATAATGATCATTATTAATCTATTAGTTGTATTTGTTGTACTATTTATATCCGCTATTTTTTATAAAGAGTTTTCAAAAGTATTAGATGACCGTGTTTTACAGCAATTAAACTCTATAAAAACATTAAAATATAATCAATTTGAAGAATTATTAAATTCTGAGTGGGAGAATTTTAAAGTTGATTCCATATATAATGCTTTAGAATTTGATATTCCAAAAGAAAAATATACATCAACAGGAATTTATGATTTAACACACTTGCATCCTAAAAAAGAAACCTCTGTTACTTTTATCAAAATACAAAATGGCCAGAGAAAAGCAAGGGTTTTGGCATATCAAAAAATTAAAGATATTTTATTAGAAAGAACAGGAATGGGGGTAAGTGGCGAATCTTATCTTGTTGGTAATGATTATAGATTACGCTCACAATCACGTTTTTTTCCAAATAAAACACCCAACACTATTATTTGTAAAACTAAAGGAGCAGATGACGCCATTAAAGGAATTAAAAAAACAGGTATTTTTCCAGATTATAGAGGTGTTCATGTGTATAGTGCTTATCAGCCTATAAAAATTTCTAACTTAAATTGGGGTATACTTTCTGAAATGGACGTTCAAGAAGTTGCAATACCGTTAACCAAAATGCGTCAAAAACTTATTTTAATTATTATTGGTATTCTTATCCTTGCCATAATTCTTTCGCTATTTTTAACAAGAATTATAACAAATCCAATCATTAAAATGAAAGAAAATTTAATGGTTATGGCAAAAGGAAATTATATTGATAGTAATAGTGCCAGTAAAATTTCAGAAAAACCAAAAGAAATACAAGAAATGTTTGAGGCATTATCAAGTCTAAAAATAGCACTTTCTGGAGCTGTCGATTTTTCTGTGGAAATTGGAAATATGAATTTGCAATCTACTTATAATCCTAAAAGTGCAGACGATTTACTTGGCCATACACTACTAAAAATGCGTCAAAAACTAATTGCCTTTAGAAATAAAGAACAAAAAATAAACCTTTTAAATAAAAGAGTTTTGGTAGAAAGGCTAGAAGATGAACGCAAAAAATTAGCCAGAGAATTGCACGATGGTATTGGCCCTTTTTTAACATCTTTAAAATTTTATGTGCAAAATTATGTAAAGGATACCATGCATAAAAACGAAATAAAAAAAATGATTGATGACACTATTATTGAGGTAAGGTCTATGACAAACGCTTTAATGCCCTCTACTTTAGAAGATTTTGGTTTAGGAGCTACTTTAAAAAATTATATTGAAGCGATTAGGTTATCTGCACAAATTACTATTAATTTCGAAGATTTATCCAAACAAAATAATTCCAATATCTCTAATAAACAAGCTGTAAATTTGTTTAGGGTTGTACAAGAATTAATTAATAATACCATAAAACATTCAAAAGCTACCCAAGTTATTATTACACTTTCTGAGTTCGATGATTTTGTATCTTTATATTATTTTGATAATGGCTGTGGTTTTGATATAAAAACTATAAAATTAGGTTCTGGAATTACAAATATTAAAGAAAGAGTAGAAATTTTTAACGGCAAAATTGATATCGATAGCACTAATGGCAGTACCATTTTTGTAATTGAATTACCACTATAATTATGAATGAAATTATTAGAGTAATCATCGCTGATGATCATGATCTTTTTAGAGTTGGCCTATCTGAACTGCTTAAAAAAAATAAAGATATTTTTATAGTTGATACAGTGTCTGATGGTGAAAAACTTTTAAAACTAATTAAAAAAAATAATGATATTGATATTGTTTTATTAGACATTACCATGCCAAATGTAGATGGTTTTGAAGTATTGAAAGCAATAAAAAAAAGCAAAACCAAAATAAAGCCAATTATTATTTCTATGCATAATGAAGGAAATTATATTGCAAAATGTGCAAAAGAAGGTGCCTATGGCTATTTATTAAAAAATGCAGATGAAAAAGAATTGCTAAATAGTATCAGAACCGTGGCAAAGGGTAAAAAGTATTTTAGTGCAGAAATATCAGAAAAAATGATCAATTTTATGTCTGAAAACCCCATAAGTGCAACTATTTTAACAAATAAAGAAGCTCAAGTACTTAAATTGATTGCCAAAGGTTTAACCACTAAAGAAATTGCATCTCAATTATTTGTAAGCACTAGAACCATAGAAACTCATAGAGCTAATATCCTTAAAAAAATTGAAGTGAAAAATACTGCTGAATTAATTAAAAAGGCTGCAGATTACAAACTCTTATAACAATATCCGTATAAATACGGATATAGAATTACCAATTTTCTCATACCGTAAAAACATAGCTTTCATAACTAAATTTGAAGTAGTTAAACAATAGTGTTTGGCATAACTTTAAAAACAACAACATGAAAAATTTAGTTATATTATTCGGATTTATTTTTATTTCAACATCTATTTTTGGACAAGATCGAAAAGATTTAAAAGGTCCTGCTTACAAAAATTATAAAGCTTGGAAACATACCTCTAAACCTACACCAATTTATGTGGGTAGTAATAAAAAAGGCTTAAAAGGGCCTGCATTTAAAAACTATAAACCCTGGAAAAATAATCGTAAAAAAACTAAAGTTGTTGCTGTAACTAGTGATAGAGTAAAGCTTACTGGCCCTGCCTATAAAAATTATAAACCTTGGAGAGACGACCAATAAAAAGTTGTTGTTTAACCTCTTGTTAAAAAAAAGAGGTTATGCTATGAAACCTCAAGATACTTATGTTATCTTGGGGTTTTTATGAATAAATACTTTAATTTAAATAGTTTTAATGATGACAATTTTTGATAAAATAAAATGGATTTTAGGAGTTTTAATGATTTTTGTGCTTATAATCACAACAAATTTAATTGATAAAGACAATTTTACACGGGTAAAAGATACCGTTATTAATATTTATGAAGATAGACTTATTGCTAAAGATTTAATTTTTAAAATTTCAAATAAAATTAATGTTAAAGAAGTTGCAATCATTAGTAAAAATGTAGATTATTTTAAAAAACAAAAAAATAATGCAAATAAGGAGTTAGATAATTTACTTTTAAATTTTGAGCAAACTAATTTAACAATAGAAGAAGCAGGTGTTTTCAATAACTTGAAAAGCCAAATAAATACACTTAAAAAAATAGAGGAAACTAATTTAAACAACAACATCAATTCAAATAAAGCGTATCTGAACTTAATCAAGCAAATAGAAGATAGCCTTATCAACTTATCTGAAATACAAGTTAGAGAAGGTGGTCGATTAATGTCCGTTAGTAAAAAAGCACTTTCTACAATCGAGTTGTTTACACAAATTGAAATTTATTTTTTAGTATTTTTAGCTATAATTGTACAATTAATTATAATTTATAATCCTAATAAAAAACTTACTAGTAAAAAAAATAATTAGTGTAATTGTTCTATTTTTTCAATTTTACTTTCTTTTTCATCACCAGAAATGGTTACAATATATAAGCTAGAATTGTCATCGTCATCCATGTTTTCATAAATATCATTGCCTAAAATTTTATTGGCAAAAATGGGGGTGGTATTGCTATGACCTACAACCAAAACCGATTTTCCTTTGGTTTCTGCTCTAAAAATCGAATCGTACATATTTCTAGGATCATAATATTGAATCCTTAATTTTTTGGTCATGGCTGTTGGTGTTGCAGTTTCCATTGTTCTAAAATATTTGGTAGAATATACAGCATCAATTTTAACATCTTCAAAATAATTTGCCCAACGTTGCGCCCTTTTTTCGCCTTCAAAATTTAAATTCGGATTTCCATTGGATTGATCTGTTCTATCTTTTTCTGCATGACGAATTAAATAATAGGTTGTAGTTTCTTTAGATGTGCAAGAAAGTAAAATGCTAAAAGTAACTACAAAAAGAAAGAAATATTTTTTCATTAAATGGATTTTAAAGACGAATATAAACAAAAAAGAAAAAGTGGTGTTTTTTAAGACACCACTTTTTTGAATTTTAAATTTTAGTTTTATGAATTGATTACCAAATCAGATTGATTTCTAAACACCAGTTTATCATCAAAAGCATCTAATAAAATAATACTATCTGTAGTAATTTTACCTGCTAAAATTTCTTTTGATAGCTGGTTTAAGACTTCTTTTTGAATAACTCTTTTTACAGGTCTTGCACCAAACTCAGGCTGATATCCTTTTTTAGCTAAATAAATAATTGCTTCATCAGTAGCATCTAAAGTAATGTCTTGCTTTGCAATCATTTTTTGCAATTGCACCAACTGCAACCGTACAATTTCAGAAATATCGCTTTTATTTAAAGGTGTAAACATAATAACATCATCAATTCTGTTTAAAAATTCAGGTCTAACCGATTTTTTTAACAATCCTAGAACTTCAATTTTTGCCAATTCTGTAACAGCTTCAATATCTGCTTTTTGATCTGAGAATTTTTCTTGAATAATATGGCTTCCCATATTTGATGTCATAATAATAATTGCATTTTTAAAATCTGCAACACGTCCTTTGTTATCTGTCAGTCTTCCTTCATCTAAAACTTGCAACAAAATATTAAATGTATCTGGATGCGCTTTTTCAATTTCATCTAACAAAACCACAGAGTAGGGTCTTCTTCTAACAGCTTCTGTTAATTGGCCACCTTCATCATAACCTACATATCCAGGAGGCGCTCCAACCAATCTGCTTACAGCATGGCGTTCTTGGTATTCGCTCATATCAATTCTTGTCATCGCATTTTCATCATCGAACAAATATTCTGCTAAGGCTTTAGCCAATTCTGTTTTACCCACACCAGTTGTTCCTAAAAACAAGAAACTACCTATTGGTTTAGAAGGATTTTGCAAACCAGCTTTAGAACGTCTTACAGCATCAGAAATCGCCACAATAGCCTCTTCTTGCCCAACAACTCTTTTATGCAATTGATGCTCTAGCTTTAAGAGTTTATCACGTTCAGATTGTATCATTTTTGTAACAGGAATTCCTGTCCATTTTGCAATAACTTCGGCAATGTCTTCATAAGTTACTTCTTCTTTTATTAAAGAATTTCCACTTTTATTTTCTGATAATATTTGTTGATATTCTTCTAGCTTTTCTTGTGCTTCTTTAATTTTACCATATCTAATTTCTGCTACTTTACCATAATCTCCTTCTCGTTCTGCTTTTTCAGCTTCAATTTTAAAATTTTCAATATCAGATTTTGCATTCTGAATATTATCTACGACTTCTTTTTCAGATTTCCATTTTGCATTCAGTGTATTTCTTTGTTCTTTTAAATTTGCCAATTCAGCACGTAGAGATTTTAATTTTGTTTCATCTTTTTCGCGTTTAATGGCTTCTATCTCAATTTCTAATTGCATTATTTTACGATCTAAAACATCCAATTCTTCAGGTTTTGAATTGATTTCCATACGCAATTTAGATGCAGCTTCATCCATTAAATCTATAGCTTTATCTGGTAAAAAACGGTTGGTAATATAGCGTTGAGACAATTCTACAGCCCCAATAATTGCTTCATCTTTAATACGAACTTTATGATGAGTTTCGTATTTTTCTTTAATACCTCTTAGAATGGAAATAGCACTTTCTGTATCTGGTTCGTCTACCAAAACTTTCTGAAAACGACGTTCTAACGCTTTATCTTTTTCAAAATATTTTTGATATTCATCTAAAGTAGTGGCACCAATTGCACGCAATTCTCCACGAGCTAAAGCAGGTTTTAAAATATTTGCTGCATCCATGGCACCTTGTCCACCACCAGCACCAACTAAGGTATGTATTTCATCAATAAATAAAACAATATCTCCATCAGAGGTGGTAACTTCTTTAATCACTGATTTTAAACGTTCTTCAAATTCTCCTTTATATTTTGCACCAGCAATTAAAGCTCCCATATCTAAAGAAAAAATCAATTTATCTTTTAGGTTTTCGGGCACATCACCATCTACAATTCTGTGTGCTAAACCCTCTGCAATAGCGGTTTTACCAGTTCCAGGTTCACCTACTAATATTGGGTTGTTTTTGGTTCTACGTGATAAGATTTGAAGTAATCTTCTAATTTCTTCATCTCTACCAATTACAGGGTCTAATTTTCCATTTTGTGCAAACTCATTAAGGTTTTTGGCATATTTGTTTAAAGAGTTATATGTTTCTTCTTGGCTTTGTGAAGTAACACGTTCGCCTTTTCGTAACTCTTCAATAGCAGCTTTTAAACCTTTTTCTGTAACTCCTTGGTCTTTCAAAATCTGAGAGATATTAGACTTTGATTTAAAAATGGCTAAAATTAAATGTTCGATAGAAACATAATCATCTTTCATGCTTTTAGCAATGATTGAAGCTTCATTTAGCGTTTTTCCTGCTTCTCTAGAAAGCATAAGGTCAGCACCAGAAACCTTTGCAAAACTATCTATTTGTTTGTCTACAATTTGATTAACAATATTTATATTAATGCTTAATTTCTTCAATAAAAATGGTAATACATTTTCATCAACTTGTGTTAAAGCTTTAAAAATATGTTCGTTTTCTATTTGATTATGACCATAACTTTGGGCAATTTGCTGCGCCATTTGTATGGTTTCTTGCGATTTTGTTGTATAGTTGTTAAAATTCATTTTTATTGTATTTTTCTTTTTACAATTTCTAATATTCAATTTTAATACCAACTTTAATTTAATCAGATTACCCGTCATTTTGTCGTTTAAATCCCTTAAATTACTGACGTTTTGACTGGTAAAGTTTCTTATCTTTGTAACTCAATAAAAATTAAAATATGGGAATATTTAGTAAAATGTTTGGAGAAAAAGAGGAATCAAATGGCAACAAATCTTCTTTTAATTGGATTGATTTAGCGAATTTATGTCAGATTGATGAAATAAAAGAAGCTTCGAAAACTAACACTGTTTTAATTTACAAGCACTCTACACGTTGTGGAATCAGTAAAATGGTGATTAAGCAGTTTGAAAGGTTGTTTACAGACGAGCATAAAAGTTTTAAGGTGTATTATTTAGATTTATTGAATCATAGAGATATTTCTAATAAACTTGCTGAAGTATTTGAAGTTGTGCACCAATCTCCTCAAGTATTGGTAATTAAAAACGAAACATGTGTGTTTCATGATTCTCATGATGCAATCGCAGAAATAAATTTATCAAGATTTCTATAGGATAAACTTGCATTAAACCTTAATTAAATCTTATTTTTGTTACTTAAATTTTTTAACTTTTGGCAAACACAAATACTTCAGATAAAATTGTAGGTAAAGAATTATACGGTTATCAAAAAGATGCACTTCAAGAAATTTTTAAACGTTTCGAAAATGCACCTAAAGATTATCACTTGTTATATCAACTTCCAACAGGTGGGGGTAAAACAGTAATTTTTTCTGAAATTGTAAGGCGTTATTTAGAAATATTTAAAAAGAAAGTTTTAGTATTAACGCATAGAATAGAGTTAAGTAAGCAAACATCAAAAATGCTTAAAGAGTTTGGTGTTAGAAATAAAATAATTAATTCTACAGCTAAATTAGATGACCAACATGACTTTGATTGTTTTGTTGCAATGGTGGAAACCTTAAAAAATAGGTTAAATGATGACAAATTAGATATTTCTGATATTGGTTTAGTGATTGTTGATGAGGCACACTACAATTCATTTACAAAAATCTTTAAGTTTTTTAGTGATGCATTTGTGTTAGGGGTAACAGCTACACCATTAAGTTCTAACATTAAATTACCAATGTATGAGAACTACCAAGAGTTATTTGTGGGTGAATCTATACAAGATTTAATTGACAACGGTTATTTAGCTAGAGCCAATATGTATTCGTATAATGTAGGTTTAACTTCTTTAGAAGTTGGTGCTAATGGAGATTATACTGTAAAATCATCCGAAGATTTATACACCAATACAGATATGCTTTCAAAATTGGTGTCTGCTTACGAAGAAACTGCAAAAGGTAAAAAAACATTAATTTTTAACAACGGAATTAATACCTCAATACAGGTTTTTCATGCGTTTAAAAAAGCAGGCTATCCTATTGCACATTTAGACAATACAAATACCAAAAAAGAGCGTGAATTAATTTTACGTTGGTTTCATAAAACACCTAATGCAATCATTACTTCTGTAAGTATTTTAACTACAGGTTTTGATGAACCAAGTATTGAAGCCATTATATTAAATAGGGCAACAAAATCCTTAACATTATACTATCAAATGATTGGTCGTGGTTCACGTATTTTTAAAGATAAAACTACGTTTGATGTTGTTGATTTAGGAAACAACTTTTACAGATTTGGCCCATGGGGAGCAGATTTAGACTGGCAAAAAATGTTTAGAGCTCCAGATTATTATTTAAATGCAATCTTATCTGACGAAGAAATTGAAAGTACATTTAGATATGAGTTACCAGCAGATGTAAAGAAAGAATTTGCAAAATCTACAGATACTTATTTCGATATGAAAAAGGTATATATTGATACCATTAGAGCTGGTGAATCTTCCAAACGTGTTTTAGAAAAATCTATACAACATCATGCAAAAATGTGTATTGAGAACAGTGAAGATGTTTTTGATGCTTTAATTTTAGCAAAAATGCTAGGAGAGGAGATAGATGACAGAATTAACAGGTACGCAAAATGTATCTCTAAAAGTACACACAACTTTGTTACTTGGTTAAAAGACGATTACAGAAAAAAATTAAATGCATATTTGCGTACAAATTTTGATCGCGACTTCGAGGAAATTCATGGGTATCCTCCAG
The DNA here is from genome assembly GCF_965660385.1 of Polaribacter sp. Classification (GTDB taxonomy): domain Bacteria; phylum Bacteroidota; class Bacteroidia; order Flavobacteriales; family Flavobacteriaceae; genus Polaribacter. Next base: position 21,698 of record NZ_CBFHZT010000019.1, on the reverse strand, counting down.
AAGACTAGTCTTAATAATAGTATAATTAAAGTGAAAAATTTTTTTTCACTTTTTTTTCACTTTTGTTTTTTGTATTGAAAAATAAATTACTTTTGAAATACTTATTATAAGTTAAATGTTTTGTTTTTCTTATTTCGGGAGTAATTTTTTACAGGAGATAAATAATTACAATGCATTTTGGAAATGCGACGAAAAAATTAAGGATTCTCCTTTTTCCTATTTGAAAGAATTGCAGCTAATTGCTAGGCTGCATGTGATTTACTTACAAATTATACAGTGATAACTTTGTTTTAGAGCAAGTATTTCTTATATTATAATCTATTATCAGATTTTAAATAAGAGATAAATTTATTGTATAATTAATTTAACTAAAAAGTGAACACAAAATATATAGATTTAATTGAACAAACGTTCGATTTTCCACAAGAAGAATTTGAAATTGAAAAAAGTAAATTGTTTTGGCATGGCATAAATTTAATGGAATTGGCTGCTGAATATGGTGCTCCATTAAAATTTACATATTTACCAAAAATTTCAGAAAACATCAACAAAGCAAAAAGATGGTTTCAAACCAGTATTAAAAATCATAACTATAAAGGGAAATATTTTTACAGTTATTGTACAAAAAGTTCTCATTTTAAACACATTTTGCATGAAGCTTTAAAAAATGATATTCATATTGAAACATCATCTGCTTTTGATATTGATATTGTAAATAGTTTAAAAAAAGAAGGAAAAATTAAGGACAACACATTTGTAATTTGTAACGGATTTAAACGCGATCAATACATAAAAAATATTGGAGATCTAATCAATTCAGGTCATCAAAACGTAATTCCTATTATAGATAATTACGAGGAGTTAAACCTTTTATTAGATGAAACTGGTAAAAAACTCAATGTTGGTATTAGAATTGCATCCGAAGAAGAACCAAAATTTGAATTTTATACTTCTAGACTTGGTATTGGTTACAAAAACATTGTTTCTTTTTATGAACGTGAAATTGCAAATAATGACCAAGTAGATTTAAAAATGCTGCATTTTTTTATCAATACTGGTATTAAAGATAATGCGTATTATTGGAACGAGTTAATGAAATGTTTAAACGTTTACATTAACCTAAAAAAAGTTTGTCCTACTTTAGATAGCTTAAATATTGGAGGTGGATTTCCTATTAAAAACTCATTAGGATTTGATTATGATTATGCTTATATGATAGATGAAATCATCAACCAAATAAAGCAAGCATGCGATGAAGCTGAAGTAGATGTACCAAATTTATTTACAGAATTTGGTAGTTTTACTGTAGGTGAATCTGGTGCAGCTATTTATGAAGTTTTATATCAAAAAAAGCAAAATGATAGAGAACGTTGGAATATGATTAACTCATCGTTTATAACAACATTACCAGATTCTTGGGCTATAAATAAGCGTTTTATAATGCTACCAATTAACAAATGGAATCATAAATATGAACGTGTATTGTTAGGTGGTTTAACTTGTGATAGTGATGATTATTATAATTCAGAACAACATGTAAATGGCATTTATTTGCCCATTTACGAAAAAGAAAAACCATTATATATTGGTTTTTTTAACACAGGTGCTTATCAAGAATCCATTGGTGGTTTTGGTGGTTTGCAACACTGTTTAATTCCTCATCCTAAACACCTAATTATTGATAAAGATGAAAACGGAAACCTAACCACTAAAATTTTTAAAGAACAACAAAAAAGTAGTGAATTGTTATCCATTTTAGGTTATGGAGCAACAACTAAAAATTAAAAAAAATAAGGAGATACCTTCTAACAAACAATATGGAAACTAAAAAAACATACGCAGGAATTCCACAGGAGTTTGGAAACCTACCAACATCAAAAATTGTAATTATCCCTGTACCATATGATGGAACTAGTACATGGCAAAAAGGAGCAGATAAAGGTCCAAAAGCGTTCTTAGACGCTTCAGAAAACATGGAATTGTATGATATAGAAACAGACTCTGAAGTTTACAAACAAGGTATTTTTTTATCTGATGCTGTAACTGAAAACTCTTCTCCAGAGGCTATGGTTAATGCAGTACATGCAATTACTAAAAAATACATTAATAGAAATAAATTTGTTACTGTTTTTGGAGGCGAACATTCAATTTCTATTGGTACTATTAGAGCATTTAACGAGTGTTTTCCGAATTTAACAGTATTGCATATCGATGCTCATGCAGATTTAAGAAAAGAGTATCAAGGTACTAAATACAACCATGCGTGCGCTGTTTATGAAGCTAATTCAACAACAAATTTAGTGCAAGTGGGTATTAGAAGTATGGACATTTCTGAAAAAAGAGAAATGAATTTAGAAAAAGTATTCTTTGCTCACGAAATGGCAGTAAATGAAGATTGGATAGATGATGTAATCGATCAACTAAGTACCAATGTATTTATTACGTTTGATTTAGATGCTTTAGATGCTTCTATTATGCCTTCTACAGGAACTCCAGAACCAGGTGGACTTTTTTATTATGAAACTTTAGAGTTTTTAAAAGCTGTTTTTGAACAAAAGAATGTTGTTGGTTTTGATATGGTAGAACTTTGTCCTAATGAAAATGAAAAGTCGTCAGATTTTTTAGCGGCAAAATTATTCTACAAAATGCTAAGCTATAAGTTTTTAGAAAGTGATGAAGATGACTATTCTTTAGATGAAAAAAATAATCCGTTTACAAAATTGTCTAAATTTAAAAATGATGATGACGATTTTTAAAATTTTAACATGATTAAAACAATCGAAAATATTGAGTTGCAGTATTTAACTATTGATGATTATCAAGCGTTAAAACAAGCAATGATTGAGATTTATGCTAATATGGAAAACACCTATTGGGAAGAATCTCAAATACTTTCTTTAATAAAAAAATTTCCAGAAGGTCAAGTTGTCATCAAAATTAATGGAGAATTAGCAGGTTGTGCATTATCTATTATGGTTGATTATGATAAATTTGATGATACACATACGTACGAAGATATTACAGGCAATTTTACCTTTAGCACCCATAATAAAGAAGGTGATGTTTTATACGGAATAGATGTTTTTATAAAATCTGAATACCGAGGATTACGTCTTGGAAGAAGATTGTATGATTATCGAAAAGAACTATGTGAAACGTTAAATTTAAAGGGAATTGTTTTTGGTGGTAGAATGCCAAATTATCATAAGTATTCAGAAACAATATCGCCTAAAGAATACTTAGAAAAAGTTAAACGTAAAGAAATCAATGATCCCGTTTTAAATTTTCAAATTTCTAATGATTTTCATCCTTCTAAAATTTTAAAAGGATATTTAGAAGGCGATGCAAATTCGGGCGAGTTTGCAGTATTGTTAGAATGGGATAATATTTATTATCAGAAAAAATCTAAAAAAGCATCAACTAAAAAAACAGTTGTACGTTTAGGATTGATTCAATGGCAAATGCGATTGTATAAAGATTTAGAAGAATTAATGCAACAAGCAGAATATTTTGTTGATGCAGTTTCTGCATATCGTTCAGATTTTGCCTTGTTTCCTGAGTTTTTTAATGCGCCATTAATGGCAGATCATAATCATTTACCAGAATCTCAAGCAATTCGTGAATTGGCAAAATTTACACCTGTTATTGTTCAGAAGTTTTCAGAATTGGCTATTACCTATAACATTAATATCATCTCTGGTAGTATGCCAGAACTAAAGGATGGTTTGTTGTATAATGTTGGGTATTTGTGTAGAAGAGATGGCACTACAGAACGTTATGAAAAATTACACGTTACTCCAGATGAAGCAAAAGTTTGGGGCATGCAAGGAGGTAATCAAATTAAAACTTTCGATACAGATTGTGGCAAAATAGGTGTTTTGGTTTGTTATGATTCAGAGTTTCCTGAGTTAAGCAGAATTTTAGCTGAAGAAGGTATGGATATTTTATTTGTACCCTTTTTAACAGATACACAAAATGGCTATTCTAGAGTGCGTCATTGTGCACAAGCCAGAGCTATAGAAAACGAGTGTTATGTGGCTATAGCTGGTAGTGTTGGTAATTTGCCAAAGGTAAATAATATGGATATTCAGTATGCACAGTCTATGGTGTTTACACCTTGTGATTTTTCTTTTCCTGCAAACGGAATTAAAGCTGAAGCTACCACAAATACAGAAATGATTTTAATTGCAGATGTAGATTTAGACTTACTAAAAGATTTGAATCAATTTGGTAGTGTACGAAATTTAAAAGATAGAAGAACAGATATTTTTGAAGTGAAAAAACTGTAAAGAAATAATTAAAATTTAAAATAACATCTCGATAAAAAATTTCTGAAAAAGAGATTTTACTTGATGTGAAAGTTAATAAAATAATATTAAAAAACGACTGATGTCAGTTCGAGTGATTTCGCTTTTTTGCGGAATTGTATCGAGAACATGATATTAAAAACATAAAAAATGAAAAAACCGATTACAAATTTTATAGAAAAATACTTTTTACACTTTAATGCTGCTGCTTTAGTGGATGCTGCAAAGGGTTATGAAGAGCAATTAAATAAAGGTTCTAAAATGTTAGTATCTTTAGCTGGTGCTATGAGTACAGCAGAACTTGGTAAAATTTTTGCAGAAATGATTCGTAAAGACAAAGTGCAAATTATTTCTTGTACTGGTGCAAATTTAGAGGAGGATATTATGAATTTGGTAGCACATTCTCATTACAAACGTGTACCAAATTACAGAGATTTAACGCCACAAGATGAATGGAATTTATTAGAAAAAGGCTTAAATAGAGTTACAGATACTTGCATACCAGAAGAGGAAGCATTTAGAAGAATTCAAGAACATATTGTAAAAATATGGAAAGATGCTGAAGCAAAAGGCGAACGTTATTTACCACATGAATACATGTATAAATTATTACTTTCTGGGGTTTTGGAGCAGTATTATGAAATTGATTTAAAGAATTCTTGGATGTATGCAGCTGCAGAAAAAAACTTACCTATTGTTTGTCCTGGTTGGGAAGATTCTACCATGGGTAATATCTTTGCATCTTACGTGTTAAAAGGAGAATTAAAAGCTTCTACCATGAAATCAGGAATTGAATACATGACATTCTTGGCAGATTGGTATACTGAAAATTCAACAAACGGAATAGGATTCTTTCAAATAGGAGGTGGTATTGCAGGAGATTTTCCTATCTGTGTAGTACCAATGTTGTATCAAGATATGGAAAGAACAGATACTCCATTTTGGAGTTATTTCTGTCAGATTTCAGACTCAACCACAAGTTATGGTTCTTATTCTGGGGCAGTTCCTAACGAAAAAATTACCTGGGGTAAATTAGATATTGATACACCAAAATTTATCATAGAAAGTGATGCTACTATTGTAGCTCCATTAATTTTTGCTTATCTTTTAGAAATGTAAATTAGTTTTGTCATTCTTAATGTGGTTTCGAAATGAACCTCATTAGGTGATTGAGAAATCACAAATGGCTTAATAAATTATAAAATTATAAAATTATAAAAAATGAAAAGAGTAATTGTAGAGTATTCAAAACTAACCAAAGACATCTTAGATATGTTAATTGATAAATATCCTGATGGCTATGATTATGAGGATATTATCTCATTTAAAAATGCAAAAGGAGAAACCATAAAAGCAGTAGAAGTTAAAACTGAGGATACTAATTATTTAGTAAAAATAAGTACCAAGTTAGAAAATGCAATGGAAGAATATGCTGATGATGAAGAGTTTTTTGATGATAATGATGATTTTGATGTAAATATTGAAGACGAAGATGAAGATTAAAAATTATAATATAATTTTAAGTTAACATTTCTTATTCATAAAAAAACAGGATTAAATTTTAAAATTTAATCCTGTTTTTAATTAGATTATAGACAACTTTTATAAATTAGTTATGCAAATACAAACTTTTTTATAATTTATTCGTAGTGTTTTAAATAATCAATAATAAGTTCTCTATTTTTCCAGTTGGTTGTATTGTATTCATTTAAAGTTAGGTAGGGTATTTTTTTTGAAGTTTCTTTTTTGTTTTTTTGTTTTAACGCAAATTTTTCAATTGCAATTAAATCACTAACTAAAATTTCTTTGTTAGATAGAACATTTACTTCTATTTTAATATCAAATTTTACTTTTTGTTTTTCCTTAGAATTTTCTTTAAACTTAATAGGTCTATGGATGTAAGCATAATTGCCCAAAGTTTCTTTAAAATAAGATACATAGATACTGTCATTGCTATTTTTTTCATAAAAAATAGTAGCTGAATTTATATTTTCAGAAGCTTTAATACCTAACAGCCATTTTAAATTTAAGTTTAATCCTTTTTTACCTTCTGCAAACGAATAGGTAATTTTTTTAATTGTATAAGTATTGGGATCAACATAAATTTTACCACTAAATTTAGATTTTGATTTTCTTGGTTCAAAACTGATGCAATAAAATAATTTACTTCCTAAAATCTCATTTTTAGCTAAATAATGGTCGTAATATTTTCTGCTTAAAAAATTAGTTTTGCTTTCACTTTTAAAAAATGTAGCGTTTTTAAGAGCATCATTATAATAATATTTAGAATTATTTTTATCAAAAGAATTGTTTTTAGATAAAGAGTCTGTTTCCCTAACAATTTCTTTTAACGAAAGTGAATCTTCTAATCTAAATAAACCAGAGCTAATTTTGTAAGTTTTATTGGTGTCTAAGTGTTTTAAAACGATATTTTGTAACTTTTTTTGAGCTTTTTCGATAGTAATATCTTTATCGTTATTAAAAAAGGTGATACCTTCAATGGTATCAATTTCAGTAAAATTGAAATGTCTTTTCCATTTTTCTGAATATTTTTTTTGAGCTTTTAACACTCCGAAAAACTCAGAAGTAACCTTTGGATTACTTCCTCGAAGTTTATTAGCGTATTCAGTCAATTCTTTTTCAGCTAATTTTCTCGATTTTCTGTTTAGTAAGGTACTTTTTTCTAATTCTAAATCTAACTTTTCAAAATCTATTTCAGAGTATTCTCGAGCATAAAAATTACCTTGTAATGCACCAGATACAAAGTTTTTTTGCATGCTTTTTTTAGTTTTAATCAACAGAGAATCAAGGTTTATTTTAGTTAAATTTAGTTGAATTTCATCTAACTGATTAATGTCTTCGGCCAAAACCACTAAAAAGTTTTGTTTTTGTAAATCTTGTAAAGAAAATGTTTTTGAAACATAGCCTAAACAAGAAAATGTAATGTTTTTTACCTTATTAATTTGTAGGTTATATAAGCCATTTTTGTCAGATTCAGTACCCGTTTGCAAATTTGTTATCACAGCAGCTCTGTAAATTGGTTTAGAGTTAGTTTTACTGATAATTTTTCCTTTCGCAATTTGAGATTGTACAGCTAAACATCCGAAGAAAAATAGAGTGATACAAAGTAATTTTTTAGTCATAGTTGAGTTAATTTTTTCGAAAAGTAGACAATTTTTAGATTTTGAAATAAAACAACATTTAACTTTAACAAAGTATTATATTTGCATTCTGAAAAAATTATGAACAATTATCTTAATTTAAGTTAAGAAGATTCATCAGCCACAATAATACATCATATGAAAGCCGGAATTGTAGGATTACCAAACGTAGGAAAATCAACATTATTCAATTGTTTGTCTAATGCAAAAGCGCAAAGTGCAAACTTTCCTTTTTGTACAATAGAGCCTAATTTAGGCGTAGTAAATGTGCCAGATTCACGTTTAGAAAAGTTAGAAGAATTGGTAAACCCAGAAAGAGTATTGCCTGCAACTGTAGAGATTGTAGACATTGCTGGTTTGGTAAAAGGAGCGAGTAAAGGCGAAGGTTTAGGAAATCAGTTTTTGGCAAATATTCGCGAAACTGATGCCATTTTACACGTATTGCGTTGTTTTGATAATGAAAATATTATTCATGTTGATAATTCTATTGATCCTGTAAGAGACAAAGAAACTATTGATATTGAATTGCAGTTAAAAGATTTAGAAACTGTTCAAAAAAGATTAGAACGCGTTAAAAGAACAGCAAAAACGGGTAATAAAGAGGCACAAGCAGAATTAGCGGTTTTATTAAAAGTAGAAGAAACTTTATTAAAAGGAGTATCTGTAAGAGCTTTAGATTTTACAGAAAAAGAAATAGAATTTGTACAATCTTTACAATTTATTACTTCTAAACCAGTGTTATACGTTTGTAATGTTGATGAAAATGCAGCAGTTTCTGGTAACGCTTACGTAGATAAGGTAAAAGAAGCTGTAAAAGATGAAGATGCAGAAGTAATCGTTTTGGCAGTGGGTACAGAAGCCGATATTACTGAATTAGAAGATTATGAAGAACGCCAAATGTTCTTAGAAGATATTGGTTTAGAAGAAGCAGGTGTATCTCGTTTAATACGTTCTGCATATAAATTATTAAACTTACAAACGTATTTTACGGCTGGTGTTAAAGAAGTAAGAGCATGGACAATTCCTATTGGTTCTACTGCTCCACAAGCTGCAGGTGTAATTCATACCGATTTTGAAAAAGGTTTTATTAGAGCAGAAACCATTTCTTATGAAGATTATATAACTTATGGATCAGAATCTAAAGTAAAAGAAGCTGGTAAAATGAGAGTAGAAGGTAAGGAGTATATCGTAAAAGATGGTGATGTTATGCATTTTAGATTTAATGTATAACCTCAGTATATTTATATATAATTTAAAAAATGCCTCAATATTTTTATTGAGGCATTTTTGGTTTTTAGTGTTATTTTTTCTGATAAACTTTAATATAATCTACAATCATTTTTTGAGGTAAAGGAGTAGATTCATCTGGGTAACCAGCAATTTCTCCACCTACAGCAATATTTAACAATAGAAAAAAATCTTTATGAAATGCATAATATTTTTTGTCAGTAATATCTAGCGTATGGTAACTTGTTCCATCAACGCTCCAAATCATTTTTTCATTCGTCCACTCAAATTCAAATTCGTGAAAATCTTTAGAAAAATCTCCTTTAGGTAAGTGGTAACCTTCAGCACCCATTTGTGTGTGTTTACCAGATGCATTTGCATAATGTACATTTGCTTCAACAACACTTGCGCTATTTGTTCCCCAAAGTTCTAAAATATCTATTTCACCAGAAGTTGGCCAAGGTGTATCACCACCATTTTCATCAATATTAGAGCCTAACATCCAAAATGCTGGCCAAATAGCTTTACCACTTGGTAATTTTATTTTGGCAATAATTTTACCATAAGTAAAATCAAATTTACCAGCTGTATTTAATCTTGCAGAAGTGTATTGATTTATTTTATGAACATTACTTGTATGAATTGCTTCAAGAACAAGTTGTTCGTTTTCTATGTACGAATTTTTTTCGCTATCCGTATATCTTTGCCATTCTTTGTTAAACCTTCCTGCTGGTTCTACTTGACGGTTCCATTTAGTGGTGTCTAATTTTTTACTCTTAAAATTATCTTCCCAAACTAGTTCATAGTTTTTAGCTGTACTTTTATTTCTAGTATCCATGTTTTTTCTTTGGGTACAAGAATACAGTAATCCTAAAAAAGGAACAATTAGAACCCAGGTTTTATAAATATTTTTAATCATTTTTATTTGAAGTATTATATTTAAACAATAATATTACGATTTTAATAAATAACTTCTACATAAAGTATGAATTTGTTGGATATCATTTAAAAATTAATAATAATTGTATTGTTACATAAAATAACACATGGAAGTTTGTGTTAAAAAAAGTTTATGAAGCTTGATTTATAGGTAATTAACACGTTAAAAGCTTGTTGTTTATTTATGAATAATTTACTTAATCTAAAGTAAAAAACAGTTGAACGAACTTTATATACCTTTTGTATAATAAAAAATAATGGAATAAAATTAATGATTAGCTTTGAGTAATAACAAAACAAATTATTATGATATTAGAACTTATAAATTCAATTTCTTTAGATACTTTGGCAAATTATTTTATAGATTATACTTTGTTTACAGTGGCGTTTTTTTCTTTTTTTACACTAGTACATAATTTATGGTTAGCTAAAAAAGAAAATAAACTTAAAAAAAAATGGCTAACCTATTAAGTTAACCTAAACCTCTTATTTCTTTTGAGTTAATTGTAAAAAAATAAAAATTATCATTATCAAATAGTTGAATAATTTTTAATGTTTAAAATAGCCATTATTAATTTTGCTAGCAATCATTTATGCATTTACAATTAGTTTAAGAAATTCTTTGGGCTGTTCTAACATAGGGTAATGTCCACAATTGTCAATAAGAAACAATTCGCCATTTATAAATTCTTCAGCAAAAGTAATAGCATCACTTTCTATAAAAATAGGGTCATTTTTTCCAGAAATTACTTTTGTAGGTATTTTGTTTTGCTTCATATATTTAAACCACCTATTCCATAAAAGCTTACTTTCTGTATTGTAATCATATAAAAAATCAATAATTTTATCACCATTATTATGATGCAATAATCCCCATTTTGATTTAATTTCATCATCAGAAATTTTTGTTTTATCAAAATAAAACTCTTTGATTTTTTTGTTATATAATGAAAATGAGCAAGACATTAAACGTGTTATTTTAGAAAACTCTTCTAAAGGCTGCACGTTATTTTTGGTAAGATCTTTATAATTAAAAGATATTGTACCATTTAAAAAAAATAATTTTTGAATTTCTATTTTAGAGAGTTCAGTTTTTATTCTGGTTAAAATTTCGAAACTTATAAGACTTCCATAGTTGTGGGAAATCAGCATAACCTTTTTTAGATCTAAAACTCTCCATAATTCTAAAGTAACATCAGTTTGTTCTTGAATATTAAAGTAATACCCTAAAGGTTTTTCTGAGAAACCAAAACCAATAAAATCTTGAATTATTACTCTATAATTTTCGGTTAATTTGGGTAGAATTTTATGGTAATCTATAGATGATGTACCATAGCCATGTAAAATTACAATAGTATTATCGCTTTTACCTTTATCAATTACAAAAACATCTCTGCCTAAAACAGAAACTATTTGTCCCTTTTTAGCCCATTCTTTAAGATCCATAAATACAATTTTAAAAAACAGGTTTAGACCTGTTTTGATGTTCAAATACCAATTTTATCCAACTATTTGGAGTTTCTTTAATAGAATAATGTTTTACATTTTCAATCCAAACTAAATGTTTGCTAACCTCTTCTGTAGCTAGAACAATGGCAATTTCTTTTACAGCAACTGGGTCTGTTTTTTCCCAAAAGATTCTTACTGGTACAGAGGCTTCTTTTAAAGCATTTGTCCACCTATGCCAATACGTATAACGTTCATTAATAAAATTACTTATAAAATGTACCTCTTTTACACCTTGAGTAGAATTCATTTCATGCCACATTTGCTGCACGTCATAATCTTCTTGAAGGTCATAATCAATATCATTTGTATTTAACGTTCTTTTAATTTTACGATACCCGAAATTAGTTAACCTATAAATATAGCGTCCTAAATTTTTGTTTTTTAGCAGTTTAAAGATGTTTTTTAGATGTAAATAATCCAAACGCATACTGCTACTACAGAGGTATATTTTATTAATACGTAAAGGAATTAAATTATGATTTTTTCGAGATAAGATTTCTTGCGCAACAGAAGTACCATAATCATGAGCTAATATAGATACACTTTTTAAGCCTAACTTAGCCCAAAGGCGTAAAGCAATATCAGCTTGGTCCATTAAAGAGTAGGTTAAGGAATCTGGTTTATCAGAAAAGCCAAAGCCTAAATGATCGTGAATTACAATTCTAAAATAGTGAGAAAGTTCAGGGATAATTTTATAATAGTCATATGAGGTTGTGGGATATCCGTGGAGAATAACTAACGTACCAGCATGATTTTTAGGGTTGATATCTATAACAAAAACTTTTTTATCGCCTACAGTAACAAACTCACCTAAGTTTTTCCAATTTTCAGCAGTCATATTTTTGGGGGATTAAGTGCTAAATTATTAGCATAAAGATAGTATTTTTTATTTAGCTTTGACATTTATAATGTTAAACATTTAAGAATATTTACTACATAGACGTCATATTACCAATCCCAATTCAGAAAACTTTTACGTATAGTATTACTGATGAGGAAGCTAGCTATTTGCAAAAGGGAATGCGAGTTGCAGTGTCTTTTGGAAAAACAAAATTGTTTACAGGTTTGGTTTTTGAAATTCACCAAAATGCACCCACTTTATATGAAGCAAAAGAAATTCATCAAATTTTAGATGAAACACCTTTGGTTAATGAAATTCAATTGCAACATTGGCAATGGCTTGCAAAGTATTATATGTGTGCTTTGGGTGATGTATATAGAGCTGCTTTACCTTCTGCTTTTTTATTAGAAAGTGAAACCATTATTTATAAGAATGAAGCTTTTCAAAATGAAGAAATTTTAGAAGATGACGAGTTTTTAATTTTTGAGGCTTTACAACATCAATCGCAATTAACCATTCATCAAGTGGTTGATATTTTAGGGAAGAAGAAAGTAATGCCTATTGTAAATAGTTTGATACAAAAATCGGCGATTTATATTAAAGAACAAATTTACGAACAGTACAAACCAAAGTTGGTGAAATATGTGCGTTTGCATGCTAATTATGGTTCAGATGATACATTAAACACCCTTCTAGACCAATTATCAAGAGCAAAAAAACAACGAGAAGCTGTCTTAACATTTTTTCAATTAGCAACTACTAAAAAACCAATAAAAGTTAAAGATTTAGAAACAAAAGCAAAGGTTTCATCATCAATTTTAAAATCTTTAGTAGATAAAAATATTTTTGAGTTTTATGAAATTCAAACCGATAGAATAAATTTTAAAGGAGATACAAATTCTTTAAAAACCTTAAACGAATTTCAAGAAAAAGCCTTAGCAGACATCAAAACAACCTTTCAACAAAAAGATGTTACCCTTTTACATGGAATTACTAGTTCAGGAAAAACAGAAGTATATACCAAACTAATTCAAGAGGTTTTAAATTCAGGAAAACAAGTACTGTTTTTGTTGCCAGAAATTGCATTAACCACTCAAATTATAACACGTTTACAGTTTTATTTTGGTGATCAAATTTCTGTTTTTCATTCTAAATATTCTATGAATGAAAGAGTAGAAGTTTGGAATAATGTTTTAGAACAGAAAACCAAAGCACAGATTATTTTAGGGGCAAGATCTTCAATTTTTTTACCATTTTATAATTTAGGTTTAATTGTTGTTGATGAAGAACACGAAACTTCTTACAAACAATTTGAACCTTCACCAAGATACAATGCAAGAGATGCTGCCATTGTTTTGGCAAAAATGCATCAAGCAAAAATTGTACTGGGTTCTGCAACACCATCATTAGAGAGCTATTTTAATGCCCAACAAAACAAATATGGTTTTGTGGAGTTGAATAGAAGATTTGGAAATGTACAGTTGCCAAAAATTGAGCTGATTGATGTAAAAGAAAAACATCGAAAAAAAGAAATGAAAGGGCATTTTTCAGATAGAATGCTTCAATTAATTACAGAGGCTTTAGAGGAAAAAGAACAAGTTATTTTATTTCAAAATAGACGTGGATATTCGCCAATAGTAGAATGTAAAACTTGTGGAGTAGCGCCTCAATGTCCAAATTGTGATGTTTCGTTAACCTTTCATAAATTCAAGCACGAATTGCGTTGCCATTATTGCAATTATCAAAGGGCAATGCCAAATTCTTGTAGTGCTTGTGGCAGCAATACTTTAGATACCAAAGGTTTTGGAACAGAGCAAATAGAGATAGAACTTAAAGAGTTGTTTCCTGATTATAAAATTGGTAGAATGGATTTAGATACGACTCGTGGTAAATTTGGTTATCAAAAAATCATTGGTGCTTTTGAAGCGCGTGAAATTGATGTTTTAGTAGGTACACAAATGTTATCTAAAGGATTAGATTTCGACAATGTTTCTTTAGTGGGGATTTTGAATGCAGATACCATGCTTAACTATCCAGATTTTAGAGCACATGAAAGGGCTTATCAAATGATGGTTCAAGTTTCGGGTAGGGCAGGTAGAAGCAAAAAACAAGGTAATGTTGCCATTCAAACCTACAATCCATATCATCAAATATTACAACAAGTTTCTGTTACAGATTACACAGCCATGTATAAAGAGCAATTGCAAGAACGTTGGCAATACAAATATCCTCCTTATTATAGGTTGATAAAAATTACACTAAAACATAGAGATTACAATAAAGTAGATCTCGGAATTAACTGGTTGTTTAAAGCTTTATACAATTCTTTTGGCGAAAATGTTTTAGGACCAACAGCTCCAGCTATAGCAAGAATTAGAAATCAATACATTAAGAATTTAGTGATTAAAATTCCACCAAAACAATCGTTAGCCAATACAAAAAATCATTTGCAAAAAGTAAAGAACACGTTTGAAGCTGTTAAAGGTTTTAGACCTATTCGTTTTATTATTGATGTGGATGCTTATTAGTGAAATTCAATTTTTAGAAGTCTAGAAGGTGCATTTAAAATATACTTTTATTTTTAAACTTATTCTCTCTGTAAGTCTTGACTTAAATATAATTATAAGCAGAGCTATTGTATTCCTTTTTATGTTCTAAATTAATTAATAAATCATCATCAATATTTTTAAGTACAGAATATTTTTCCAACAGTGGTTTGAATTTTTTATTTCCATTTTTATGCAAGCAATTGTAGAATATAAGAATTTGCTCATAGCTAGATAATTGTGCTCTTGTAATAGAAATATATTGTTTTTTATTTTTAATATTTGATTTATCAACAAACTTAATTATATGGTAAAGAGTTCTAAAATAATGACTTAAATCTGATTTTCTTGAAATATAAAATAAATTATAATTTCTTAAAGATTCTTCAATTTCAGAAACTTTAATATGGCTCCATTCTTTATATTCAACGTTGTTATTAAATATTTTAGATTTAAATTCATCATAAAATCTACTAAAGCAATCTCTTCCTGTTACTAAACGATTATGATTATGAGCAATATCTAAAGAATTTACTGAGTCACTCAATAAATTCAACATTTGAAAAAAGGTGTTTTTCAAACTTTTGGATCTTTAGAGTTTCATTTTGTAATTTCATTTCAGCTTTCTGTCCTGCTAATTCCAATCTTGTATACTTCACTTCTAACTGACTATACATTATTTCAAGTTGCTGATTTAGTAATTGTTGTTTTTGCCCCAGAAATGCAACGTAAATGAAAAACAATCCTGCTAAAGACCAAATCGAAGCAACTGAGCCAGATAAAAAATCACCTAATAAATTGAGTTCAAATTTTTCAACATCGGTCATTTTTATAAAATAATATGATGAAATCATTATTATGATAACTCCTAAAATCACAAAAAACCAAGCCCAATTGCTATAGTTTTTAATTTTAGAATCTAGTTTAGATAATTTAATTTCTATTAAATGTTGTCTTTCTTCAATTCTATTTTTAGAATCCTCAATTTCTTTTTCAATATTCATTTTTTTTAAAAATTAATTAAATTAATTACCTCAAAAACCTACGATTCAGCTTTAGCAACTGTACTTTTTTATCCTTTAGGCCAAAATCAAAAATATCGATTTTTTTTGTTTGATTTTGTCTTCCCCAATTGTAGTAAGTAGTAATTTTAAAAGAAGTGGGTTTGTATTGTTTGTTGCCTAAATAGGTAAGATTCACTAAATAATTTCCATAGTTTAAATGGTCAATAAAAATTTCTTTAGAAGTATACCCTTTTTGCTTTTGATCTTCAATTAAACCTATATTCTGAATTAATGAATTTTCAAGTTCAAAAACTTCTAAGTTCGGATTTACAATTTCAATAATAAATTCGGCTTCTGTTGTGTTCCATTCAAAAACCACTCTAACATCACTTTCTACATTTTTAGTGGGATCTTTTACTTTAATTTTTTGCAATTTGGTTCTTTCAATAGTATCTAAGTTATAAGTTGCAATAATTTCAGAAGTAATGATTTCACCAATGTCACTTTCATCAATTTTAAAGCCATTTTTAAAATAAACCTTGTAAGTCAACCAAACATCTCTGTACTGTTTCAATTCTAAAAATATATTCGCCAAATCTCTATACGATTGCAAGTGATTTGGTCTTAATTTTATTATTTTTTTGTAAATATCTAAAGCTTTTTCTAGCTCATTAATTTCTTCATATTTGTAAGCCAATGCTTTTAAATCTTCAGGATTTTTAGAAAAATTTCTCTCATAATCAGCTAAAATTTGCAATAAAAATGATGTGCTATTTTTTTCTTTTTTAAAATAATTAAACAAAGCAAAATGAAAGTTTGTAGTGTTTTTATCAATAGCTTTTGTTTTAGAGAACAAATCAATAGCTTCATCAATTTTTAATTTTTTGTACTTTTCTAAAAATGGATATTTGATTTCAGTTTTTTTGTAAGCAATAGCATCGTTGTTGTAAAAATCATCTTCTGTAAAGTAATAATTATCAAAGTTTATCCCTTTAATTTTTGTATAATCTATGTTTGTATATACCTTAATTTCAGGATTTTTGTAAAGGTGATTCACAATAAAAACGGTTTTAACTTCATGTATAAAAACATCAAAAGGGATATCAAAAGAAACATCATCTATAGTCCATATTACAGGGCCATTCATTTCTTTACCTCTTATATACGATATTTCTTCACCATAACCATTATAACGTATTAATAAATAAGGTGCTTTTTCTTGAATGGCTTTGGTTAGAGAAATACTGTTTTTGTTTAAAGTACTACCATCAATTTTAATAGCTAAAGGAAGCTTTATATGTTCTCCAATATTGGTTTCACCAAGTTTTTTTACCTTATTATACTGGCTGTCTGCAATAGTATTTTTAAGGTTCATCTCTATATTTAAAATAGTAGTAACATCTTCAACCAATATTTCTACCGTGTTTAAATCTACATAACTAAAACTTAAAAAATCACCAACTTTTGCCTTAATACTATAAAAACCTTTTTCATTAGAAACCGAATAATTTGTTGTTTTTTCCACAAATATGGTTGCATTTTCAAGAGGTTTATTATTGTATTTTATAAAACCAGAAATGGTTTTCATTGAGCTGTTTTCTGCGGTTTGTGCAAAAAAGCAAATAGGAATTAGTATTAAAAATAAAAATAGTTTGTGGGTCATATATTCTTTTTAATCAACATACATCAAAATTTATACCTATGATATAAAAATAAAGATACTAAAGAAAATACAGTAAAAAAAAGGTTGTCGATTTACTTTTAACAGTTTGCTCAATTCTTATCAAGGTTTATAGCTTTCGTATAATTTTCACCATGATTTAAATATTTATTTGGTTGATTTTCTTTTTTTTAGCAAAAAATATCAAAAAAAAATAATTTGTAAAGCAACCTTTTTAAAACTTTGGTAGTCTATATATTTGTAAGGCAGTTAAAACAGAACCAAGAGGCTTGAAAATTATAAAATTGCATAACCAAGAAAAATCGCTTATTAAAAAAGCGATAAATAACAATAGAGAAGCGCAACAACAATTGTTTGAGCAGCATTCGCCTAAAATGTTAGGGGTTTGCAGGCAGTATGTAAAAGATTTGCATCATGCAGAAGATTTGTTATTACAAGGCTTTTTTAAGGTTTTTAAAAACTTACACAAGTTCAAACACGAAGGTAGTTTCGAAGGTTGGATTCGTAGAATTATGGTGAACACGTGCATCTCCTACCTCCGCAAAAAAAATGTATTGAATTTATCTGATGAAGATTTTGTATTTAATGATGCAGCTACAGAAAGTTTAGAAAATACGGCTGTAGAAGATATTCAGAAATTGATAGATCAATTGCCAGAAGGTTACAAAATGGTGTTTAATTTATATGCCATAGAAGGATTTAAACATTCAGAAATTGCAGAGAAATTAAATATTTCTGAAAGTACATCAAAATCGCAATTATTTAAGGCACGTAAATTATTGCAGAAAAATTATTTAAAAATGAATAAAGCAGTTCATGAAGATGAATAAAATTGATAAAAATATTAAAGAAAAGTTAGAAAATAGAACTTTTGAGCCATCTGCTTCAGCTTGGGAACGCTTGTCTGTTCAATTAGACGAACAACCAAGGCAAAAGAAATTTGGCTGGTTTTTTTATATAGGTGCAGCAGCAAGTATTTTGTTATTGGTTACCATAGGGCTACAGGTTTTTTCTAAAGATTCAAAAGATGTTTTCATTAAAGATGAAATCGTTGTTTCACCTGATCAGAAAAAAATAATCAATCAAAAAATTGATAAATTAATCAATGAAGTTCCAATTCCTGAAGCAGTTGTCATTAAGGAGGCATTACAAATACAAAAAGAAATTGTTCATTCTCCTGTAATTGCAAAAGATTATAACAAAATAGTTAGTAAAAATAGCCATAAAAAAATGGGTATTGTAAAAGCGGGTATAGCTGCTAAAAGTGATGAACAAGAAACCTTGATTAAGCTTAAAATTGAAGAAAATAAAAGTAAATATGCATCACAAAAACCGCTAAAACAAGACCCTAATAGTACTATAAAAATTAATGCCAATGATTTGTTATATGCTGTAACCCATTCATCTAAAGAAGTAAAAGCATACTATGCCAAATACGAAATAAATAGAGAAGATGTACTGAAAACGATTAAAGGTGAGCTCAAAAAATCGAATTTAAAAGTAAATCCGAATACTATTTTAGCAGAAGTAGAACGTAGTATTGATGATGATTATTTTGAAAATAGTTTTATGAAATCACTTCAAAGAAGAGTTTCCGATATTGCAGTGGCTATAGCTAGCAGAAATGATTAATGCTTCAATGTAATTGTGAGTTTACGAAATAATTAAAATCTAAAATAAATAGATGTATTCATTCGGAATACAAACTTTATAACACAACAAAAAAACAATAACTTTAAAATCAATACAAATGAAAAGAATACTACTAGTACTAGTGTTGTTATGTACAACCATTGCCCAATCTCAAGAAAAAACATTCGAGAATGAAGTAAGTAAGATATCAAAAAGGATAGAAAAAATTACCAAGCAACAAAAGGACTCTTTAAAAGCAAAAGTAATTGCAATAGATAATCAATTAGAAAAAGGAGAAATTACTGAGGTAACATCAAAAACATTAAAAAAAGAAGTTGCAGCGTATCATGCTAGACAAATTGAAAAATTAGTTGGTGAGCAGGAACGTTTGTTACAGCTTTTGGTACAAGATAAAACCAATGGTAAGATTGCGAGTACTGAAGAAAGTTCTAAAAATCAAAATGATGATTACGAAGAAGAAAACACCTTTTCCATTGGCAATAAAACATTTAAATTTAAGGTTTCTGAGGATGATGATTATGAAAACGATGAACGTAAAAAAAGACGTTGGGAACGTAAAAACAAATACCAAAGAAGCACAACAACGCAATTTATATTTGCAATGGGTGTAAACAATGTTTTGAATGATAATAAGTTGGCTTCGCTAAACGATTCTGAATATCAATTTTGGAGATCTCGTTTTTACGAATTAGGGTTTTCGTGGAAAACACGTTTATCACATAAACCATCGCAATTGTATGTTAAATACGGTGTGTCTTTTCTATGGAATAACTTGCGATTAGAAGATAATAGAATTCATGTTAAAAATGGAGATGTAACAGAAATTCAAGATTTTTCAAATCAACTATCCCATAGCAGATTACGTCATGTGCAAATGAATTTTCCAGTTCATTTAGAGTGGGATTTATCTAAAAATAAAAAATACAGCAGTGGACAATTAAGAGACAGAACCAATAGGTCTTTACGAATTGGTCTTGGTGGATTTGTAGGTTTCAAATTAGGTACAAGACAATATTTAGAGTACAGTGATGCTAATAATGTTGAAATTGAAGAGATACAATTTGATAATTTTAACATGAATATTTTCAATTATGGTGTTAGTACTTACATAGGTTATAAAAGTACCAGTTTTTATGTAAAATATGATTTAAATCCGTTGTTTCAAGATACTGAAACTAGAAATATTTCAATGGGAATACGTTTCGATTTAGATTAAAACAGATAAAAATAGATTTTTTTTGGTTACATATTTTCTTAATTTTATAGATATTATTTAAAAAATGTAAGTATAAATTAGTAATTCATAATTACTAGATTGAAAAAATACAACAATCGTAAAAATAACACTTCAAAACCTTTTTGTTAAATATTTAACAAAAAGGTTTTACTTTTAAACCGTGTAATAGTAATAAAAATAACATGGTCATTGGTATCCCTAAAGAGATAAAAAACAACGAAAGTAGAGTAGGTATGACACCTGCTGGAGTCTTTGCATTAACCAAACATAAACATACAGTTTATGTGCAAACTACTGCTGGAGATGGAAGTGGTTTTTTTGATAAAGATTATCAAGCTGTTGGTGCTATTATATTACCATCTATTGAAGATGTATATGCAAAAAGTGATATGATTGTTAAGGTAAAAGAACCGATTGAAGTGGAATATTCATTAATACAAGAAAATCAAATTGTGTTTACCTATTTTCACTTTGCATCTAGTGAACCGTTAACAAATGCAATGATTGCAAGTAAGGCCATTTGTATTGCTTATGAAACTGTTGAAGATGAAGAAGGTACCTTACCATTATTAACTCCAATGTCTGAAGTTGCTGGCAGAATGTCCATACAACAAGGGGCAAAATATTTAGAGAAACCAATTAAAGGCCGCGGAATATTACTAGGTGGTGTCCCAGGAGTGCAACCAGGTAAGGTTTTGGTGTTAGGAGCAGGTGTTGTAGGTGTACAAGCTGCAAAAATGGCTGCAGGTTTGGGAGCTCACGTTACCATTTTAGACATTAATATGAAACGATTACGCTATGTAAATGATGTATTACCCAATCATGTAGTTACTGGTTTTTCTAGTGAATATAGTATTCGCGAATACATAAAAACACATGATTTAATTATTGGTGGTGTTTTGGTTAAAGGAGGAAAAGCTCCAAAACTAATTACCAAAGATATGTTAAAAGATATGCGACCAGGAACTGTTATTGTTGATGTTGCTGTAGATCAAGGTGGTTGTTTCGAGACCACTAAAGCAACTACTCACGAGTATCCAACGTATATAATAGACGATGTTGTACATTATTGTGTAGCGAATATGCCAGGTGCTGTACCTTACACATCCACAATGGCATTAACCAATGTTACATTAAATTATATTTTAAAATTAGCCAATTTAGGTTGGGAAAAAGCTTGTGAAGTTGATAAATCCTTATCTAAAGGATTAAATATTGTAAAAGGAGAGATTGTTTATAAAGAACTAGAAGGCGTTTTTGATGAATAATATTGATTTTTTGGACAAATAAAACCTAAGTAAACAAAGACCAATATAACATTTTGATATATAGTATTTTATACATATCTAATTGTTGTGTGTTTTTTTTAAACAGTCTCTTTTTCTCTTCCTAATATTTAAGCTTATAACTTTATGCTCTCTTCAAAAAAAGATAAGTTTCAATAACACTTTTTAAAATATTAAAAAGATGTTTTTATATGCAAAAAAGTTACTATATTTGCACGCTTAAATAAACAATAAATTATTAATTATGAATCATTACGAAACTGTTTTCATTTTGAATCCCGTTTTATCTGATACTCAGATAAAGGAA